>DIZT01000102.1:5800-17702 GCA_002427975.1 Micrococcaceae bacterium UBA6021
GCTGCCCGCCGGAGAGCTCGTGCGGGAACCGTTGGGCGTACGACGCCGGCAGCTGCACCGATTCGAGCAGCTCAGCAACGCGTTTGCGCGCCTGCGCCGGGCTCGGTTTGGTGTGGATGATCATGGGTTCCGCTACGCAGTCACCGATGGTCAGCTGGGGGTTGAAGGACGCGGCCGGATCCTGGAAGACAAAACCGATGTCCTTCCGGAGGGGTCTGAACGTCCGCTCCTTGAAGTTCAGCATTTCGTAGCCGAGTACCTTCAGACTGCCGCCCGTGGTCCGGTTCAGGCCTGCAATGGCCCGGCCGATGGTGGTTTTCCCTGACCCTGACTCGCCCACCAGTCCGAAGACTTCCCCCTGGGAAACGGTGAAGCTGACGCCGTCCACAGCTTTGAACGCCGGAGTTCCCAGCCGGCCGGGATACTCGATGGTCAGGTTGGTTGCCTCCACCAGCACCGGCGAGTCCTGGTGGGCGCGTTCCAACAGGCCTTCCGAGGCGGAGTTCCGGCCCAGGTGGGGCACCGCGGCCAACAGCTTCCTGGTGTAGTCCTGTTTGGGTTCGGCGAACAGCACCCGGACCGGCGCTTCCTCCACCACGTCACCCTGGTACATCACCACCACGCGGTCCGCGAGGTCGGCCACCACGCCCATGTTGTGGGTGATCAGCACGATCGAGGTCCCGTACTTGTCCCGGAGATCCCTGAGCAGCTCCAGGATCTCCGCCTGGACGGTGACATCCAGGGCTGTGGTGGGTTCATCGGCCACAATCAATCCTGGGTTCAGGGCAAGCGCTGCGGCGATCACCACCCGTTGCTTCTGGCCGCCGGAGAACTGGTGCGGATAATAGTTGACCCGATGTTCCGGATCCGGGATCCCCACTTTGCGCAGCGCCTCAATGGCCCGGGCCTTCGCGTCCCTGGCTGAGACCCGTTTGCCGCCGGGACCGCCGGCGTGTGCCCGGATGCCCTCGGCAATCTGCCAGCCCACGGTGAACACGGGATTCAGGGCTGTGGAGGGCTCCTGGAACACCATGGCCACATCGCGGCCGCGGATCTGCCGCAGCTTCGAGGCGCTGACGCTGATTACGTTGTTCCCGTTAATCAGGACAGCACCACCACTGGTGGCGGTCTCCGGAAGCAGGCCGAGAATGGTTTTCGCGGTCACCGTCTTGCCGGAGCCGGATTCGCCGACGATGGCCAGGACCTCGCCGGAGCGCACGTCCAGGCTCACATCCTTGACGGCGTAGACGTCTCCGCCGTCGGTGGCGAACGTGACTTTGAGGTGGTCGATCTCCAGGACGCGTTCCGTGCCGTGTGGGGCGCCGGTTTCGGTGATCTTGGGGCCGCTCATGCGGACACTTCCTTCTGGTTGACCGCGGTGGGGGCCTTGCTCTTGCCGCCCGCCCGTTTGCGCCCGCGCAGTCGCGGATCGTTCAGGTCATTGATGCTTTCACCCACGAGGGTGAGGCCCACCACGGTCAAGACAATGGCCAGGCCAGGGAACACGCCGGTCCACCAAATTCCGGAGGAGGCATCGGACATCGCCTTGTTCAGGTCGAAGCCCCATTCGGCTGCTGAGCTCGGCTCGATACCGAAGCCCAGGAAACCCAGGCCAGCCAGCGTGAGGATGGCCTCCGAGGCGTTGAGTGTGAAGATCAGGGGCAGGGTGCGGGTCGCGTTGGCGAAGATGTGCCGGCCAATGATCCTGGCGCTGGAGGCGCCAACAACCTGGGCTGATTCCACAAAGGGTTCGGCCTTGAGCCGGATGGTTTCGGCGCGGATCACCCGGAAATACTGCGGCACAAACACTGCCGTGATGGCGAAGCCGCAGGCCAGGATTCCGCCCCAGAATCCGGACTGGCCCTTGTTGATGGCAATCGACATCACGATAGCCACGAGGAGCGTCGGGAAGGCGTAAATTGCGTCGGCGATCACCACCAGCACACGGTCCAGCCAGCCGCCGACGTAGCCGCTGACCAGTCCCAGGAATACTCCCAGGAAGATGGACATCAGCACGGCGGCAAAAATCACCGCCGCCGCCGTCTGCGATCCCCAGATCACCCGGGACAGGACGTCGTAGCCGCCCACAGTGGTTCCCCACAGGTGCTTGCCACCGGGTTCGGCCTGGGCCGGGAACGAACCGGCGGCATCGGAAATCTGGGAATATCCGTAAGGTGCCAGCAGCGGCGCAAAAACAGCGGCCAGCACAAAAACAGCGCAAAGCACGACGCCGGCCAGCAGCATGGTGCGTTGGAGGCCAACGCTTTGGCGGATGTGGGAGGTGACCGGAAGCCTGTCCAGTAACGCCTTCTTTTTCGGTTTCAATTCTGCAGCGCTCATCAGTACCTCACCCGCGGATCAATCAGGGCCGCGGCAATGTCCACCACGAAATTGGTGACCGCCACAATGACGGCCAGCAGCATAACTATGCCCTGGACGGCCACAAAGTCACGCGCAGTCAGATACTGCGCCAGCTGATAGCCGAGGCCCTTCCACTCGAAGGTGGTTTCGGTCAGCACCGCACCGCCGAGCAGCAAGGCAATCTGCAGACCCATCACCGTGATGATGGGGATCAGTGCCGGCTTGTAGGCGTGCTTTGTCACCAGGCGGTATTCGCTGACTCCCCGGGACCTGCCTGCTTCAA
The DNA here is from genome assembly GCA_002427975.1 of Micrococcaceae bacterium UBA6021. Classification (GTDB taxonomy): domain Bacteria; phylum Actinomycetota; class Actinomycetes; order Actinomycetales; family Micrococcaceae; genus Arthrobacter. The sequence continues at coordinate 8,445 of DIZT01000102.1, forward strand.
CATAGTCTTTGCCCAGCGTGCCGATCACGTTGGTGCGGACCAGGCGGAGGAAGACACCAGCGGTCAGAAGGCCCAGCGCAACGGCGGGAAGGACCGCGTGGTGGACGATGTCGCCAAAGGCTGCCAGATTGCCGCTGCGCAGGGCGTCCAGCCAGTAGACGCCGGAGGGCGCTGCCAGCTTGCCCATCGCCAATTCCGTGGTGGTGGAAGCGCGGCCGGCCACCGGGAACCAGCCCAGGGTCACCGAAAAGGTGAGCTTCAGCAGCAGTCCCGCAAAGAAGACCGGGGTGGCGTAACAAAGAATGGCGAAAAGGCGCAGGAACGCGTCCGGAACCTTGTCGCGCTTGTGGGCGGCAAACATTCCGAGCGGAATTCCGACGAGCAACGCCACGACCAGGGAGTTGATGGCCAGTTCCAGGGTGGCGGCACCAAATTTGGCGAGCATCTCAGCGACGGACCTGCCATCGGAGATGGTCCGGCCGAAGTTGCCGGTGGCGATGTTGCCGAGGTACTCAATGTACTGAATGAAGAGGTTCCGGTCGTAGCCGGCCTGGTGAACGAGGGCGTTAATTTGTTCTTGCGGGAGGCGTCCGCCCTGGGCCGCAGTAATGGGATCGCCGGTGATCCGCATGAGAAAGAAAACCAGGGTGACGAGGATGAAAATCGTCGGGAAAATGAGCAGGAAGCGAATCAGGATGTACTTCCCGAGGCCACCTCCCGCAGACTTGGATTTGGGGGTCGCAACCGTTGGTGGCGGCGCATCAATCAATGTGGCCATGCTGTCCCTGCTTGGTGTGGAACTGGAAATTGTGGAGCCAACGCGTAGGAGGCAGGGCCGTCCGGCCCCACCTCCTCACGCGGGTTTTGTTGGGTGTTACTTGGAAACCGTCCCGAGCCGGAACTTGAACGACGCGTCCAGAGTGGAATCCACGCCCTTGACGTTGGTCCCTGAAACGGCCACCTGGGCACCTTGCAGCAACGGCAGGGTGGAGATGTCCTTGGCAATCAGGTTCTGTATCTGCTGGATCGTCTTCTCACGCTCCGACTTGTCGGCGGTGACCAGCTGCTTGGCGATCAGCGTTTCGACTTCACTGTTGGAGTAGTGGTTGTTCATGAAGCCACCGCCCACAAAGAAGGGTGTCAGGTAGTTGTCCGCATCGCTGAAGTCCGGGAACCAGCCCAGCTGGAAGACGGGGTAGCTGTCTTTCTTTGATGCCGAGTTATAGGTGACCCACTCGGTGGACTGCAGATCCACCGTGAACAGTCCGCTCTTTTCCAACTGGTCCTTGACCATGGCGTATTCGTCACCGGATGACTTGCCGTAGTGGTCCGGGTTGTACTGCAGCTTGATGGTCACGGGGCCGGTGATGCCGGCATCTGACATGGCCTTCTTGGCTTTGTCCAGGCTGGGTTTGCCGGAGCCATCTCCGTAGGCCTGCTTAAAGGATTCGTTGGCGCCCACGAAACCGGACGGGACGTTGGACCACATGGGCAAGTACGTGCCCTTGTAGACCTGTTCCGAAATCGCCTGGCGGTCGATGAGGTCAGCAGCCGCCTGACGGACGGCAAGCGCCTTCTTCGGGTCCGCTTCGGCGGTCTTGGCGCCATACGGCATGGTGTCGAAGTTGAAGACGATGTACCGCATCTCGCCGCCGGGTCCGATGTTGACCTTGACGCTCGAGTCCTTCTTGAGGTCATCGATGTCCGTGGCGCTCAGGCTGCGGTTGGCAACATCGATCTGGCCGCCCTTGACCTCCAACTTCATGTTGGTCTGGTCGGTGTAGTACTTGATGGTGGCCCCGGCGTTGGCAGGCTTGCCAAGCACGCCCTTGTAATCGGGCCACGCCGTCAGGCTGACGAGCGTGTTCTTGTTGTAGGAGTCGATGACGTACTGGCCATAGAACGCCTTGGCCTTGACAATTTCCTCGTCGGTGAGAAGTTTGTCCGCCGGGAAGACTTCATCGTCAACGATCGGGGCGGCCGGGCTGGTCAGAATCTGCGGGAATGTTTGGTCGTTGGCCTTCTTCAGTGTGAAGACAACGGTGCTGGCATCGGGCGTGGCTATGGACTCAATGTTTGTCAGCAACGATGCCGGGCCATTGGGATCGTTGATCTTTTTCTGGCGGTCAAAGGAGAACTTCACGTCTTTGGAGTCCAGCACGTGGCCGTTGGCCCATTTGAGGTCACTCTTGAGCTTGACCGTGAATTCGGTGGGCTTGGTGAACGAAGACGATTCGGCCAGGTCCGGCACGGGCTCGGCGCCACCAGGCTTGGAGTTCAGCAGGAAAGAGTAAATCTGGTTCATCACCATGAACGAACCGTTGTCGTACGAGCCTGCCGGGTCCAGCGCGGTGACCTTGTCCGTGGTGCCGTACGAAATGACGCTGCCTGCATTCTCCGATGCGGTGCTGCCACCGCCGCCGCCTGAGGGGCCCGTGCAGGCCGTCAATGCGAAGGCGGAAACGCCTGCGAGCGCGATTGCGCTCCGCAAGGCTTTGGTGCTCTTGGTCATCTGTGAACTTTCTGTTCGATGAGTACGCGCTCGCCGCCCGCTAATGGGTGTATTTGCTTGAGCGGGCAGCGCGCTGTCCTGATGCCTAGATTCAATCAGATGCCGGGCTCATCAACCGGCTTTTTTGTGAGTTGAGACACAAAATTTACCCGACCAGGGTAAATGGTCTCCGCGTTTAGAGCTCCGCGCGCTGCAGTGACCGTGCGGCGTCGATGGTGGCCTGGCCCAGGACGCGGCTGCCCTGGTAGAGGACCACCGTCTGGCCGGGCGCCACTCCGCGCAGCGGGTTGGTCAAAGTGACCAGCAGCTGCGGTGCATCCCCGCCGGGAAGCATGCGCGCGGTTGCCGGCACGGGGTCGCCGTGGGCGCGGACCTGGGCGTAGCAGTCAAACTCGGCGCCCGTTTCGATTTCGGCGATGGGCAGGCCCGCCCACGACACCTTGATGCCGCGGATCTCGTCAATGTCCAGCAGGGCCTGGGGCCCCACCACCACCTTGTTTTCCTTGGGCCGGATCTCCAGGACGAACCTGGGCTTGCCGTCCGCTGCTGGCGTGCCGAGCTTCAGGCCGCGGCGCTGGCCCACGGTGAACGCGTTGGCTCCCGGGTGCTCCCCCACCTTGGAGCCGGCCTCGTCCACGATGTCGCCGGTGGTCATCTCGATCTTTTCGGCGAGCCAGCCCGCGGTGTCGCCATCGGGAATGAAGCAGATGTCGTGGCTGTCGGGCTTGTTGGCCACGGACAGTCCGCGGCGCTCGGCCTCTGCCCGCACTTCAGCCTTGGAGGGCGTGTCAGCCAGCGGGAACATGGAGTGCTTGAGCTGCTCGTGGGTCAGGACACCCAGGACATAGCTCTGGTCCTTGGCCCAGTCCGCGGCACGGTGCAGTTCCGGATTGCCGTCCGCATCCTTGATGACCTTGGCGTAGTGCCCGGTGCAGACGGCGTCAAAGCCCAAGGCGATGGCCTTCTCCAGCAGGGCCGCAAACTTGATCCGCTCATTGCAGCGCATGCAGGGGTTGGGGGTCCGCCCGGCAGCATACTCATCGATGAAGTCCTGGACCACATCTTCCTTAAAGCGCTCCGAGAAATCCCAGACATAGTACGGAATGCCCAGCACATCGCAGGCCCGCCACGCATCGCGCGAGTCCTCGATGGTGCAGCAGCCGCGGCTGCCCGTCCGCAGGGTGCCTGGCATCCTGGACAGCGCAAGGTGAACGCCGACGACGTCGTGCCCGGCTTCAACGGCACGTGCTGCGGCAACGGCGGAGTCAACTCCACCGCTCATGGCTGCTAGAACTCGCATGCTGGCTTTCTTTAGGGTTCGGGGGTTGCCGGCAGAGGGCGGCTGCCGAACAGCTGGCGGCCGCAGGATTAGCACAATGCCTGCCGCACCATTCTATCGCCACGCCGAATCCTCCCCAAAAGACCCTTGACCGCGCCAGCCTACCCTTCTAACGTCAGGCTTAACGGTTTTAGATTTCGAACACGCACCAGCGGGAATCGAGCGGACATGGCTGTTGAGGACATCGTGATTGCGGGCGGCGGCCTGGCCGGCGCCACCGCTGCCAGGACCCTGCGGGCGGAAGGGTTCACCGGTCCGGTGACCATCGTCGGCGCCGAGAGCCATCACCCCTACCTGCGGCCGCCGCTGTCCAAGGAGTATCTGCTGGGCAAGGCCGCCGAGGACGCCGTCCCGGTGGTGCCGGCAGGCTGGTACTCCGAGAACGACGTCGGCCTCCGCCTGGGTGCCCGCGTCACCGGCATCAGGCCGGACACCAGGACGGTGGAACTGGACGACGGAACTTCCCTCGCCTACGGCTCCCTGCTGCTCGCCACGGGGGCAACGCCCCGGACCCTGCGCCTGCCCGGGAGTGACTTGGCCGGGGTGTCAACGTTCCGCACCCTGGATGACAGCCGGGGGTTGCGCAGCAGCCTGGCAGCGGGCGGCAGGAACGTGGTGATGATCGGCTCCGGCTGGATCGGCATGGAGCTTGCTGCGGCCGCCGCCACCTACGGCAACAACGTCACTCTCCTCGGCCTGGAGGACATCCCGCTGGCCAGCGCCATTGGTCCTGACCTTGGACGGTTCTTCCGCGTACTCCACGAAGCCAACGGCGTGAGCTTCCGCCTTCCTGCCTCAGCGCGGGAGCTCACCGGCGCCGGCGGGGCTGTCACCGGTGTGATCACCGACTCCGGGGAAGTGCTCCCGGCGGACATTGTGGTCATCGCCGTGGGCGTGGTTCCCGAGACCGGACTGGCCCAGGCGGCGGGCCTGGCAATGGACAACGGGATCCTCACGGACGCCTCGCTGCGGACCAGTGCGCCCGGCATTTTTGCCGCCGGCGACGTCGCCAATGCCCTGCACCCCTTCACCGGCCAGCATCACCGCAGCGAGCACTGGTCCAACGCCCTGAACGGCGGCAAAGTGGCAGCCAGGGCGATGCTCGGCCAGGACGCCGTCCTGAGCTCGATCCCGTATTTCTACACAGACCAGTTCGACATCAGCATGGAATACTCCGGCTTCCCGGCATTGGCCGCGGGCGCTGAACCCGTGATCCGGGGCTCGCTGGCGGACAAGGAGTTCATCGCGTTCTGGCAGCAGGATTCCAGGGTTGTGGCCGGAATGAGTGTCAACTGGCCACGAAAGCCACAGCCGGGGGCACAGAAGACCATCAAAGCTCTCATCTCGGCGAGGACGCCGGTTTCGGCGGAGCGGCTGGCCGACGGCGCGACGGGACTCGATCAGCTCCTGCCGGAGGCAGCCTGACGCGCCACTGTTCCGGCAGTCTGAATCGACGATTCATGCCCGGCCATCCCCGCCTGGCGGGCTCGCTGGTAGGCGCCTGGGAGGGCTGCCAGCAAGGCGTCCACGTCCGCGTCGGTTGAGGCGTGTCCCAGCGTGAAGCGCTGCGCGCCGCGGGCCGTCTCCTCGTCCAGCCCCATGGCCAGCAGCACGTGGGACGGGCGCGGGACACCGGCTGTGCAGGCTGATCCGGTGGAGGATTCCACCCCCGCCAGGTCCAGCAGGAACAACAGCGAATCGCCTTCGCAGCCAGGGAACGTGAAATGCGCATTGCCAGGCAGCCGCCCCTCCCCCGGGGCGCCGCGGAGCACAGCTTCGGGCACACGCTCGAGGACGGCGTCGATCAGCCTGTCGCGCAGGGCCGCGATCCTGGCGGACTCCGCGGAAAGCTGCGCGGTGGCCGCTTCGGCAGCCGCGGCGAAGGCGGCGATGGACGCCGTGTCCAGCGTCCCGGAGCGGACGTCGCGTTCCTGGCCGCCGCCGTGCTGCACCGGGGTCAGCTTGACGGCCCGGCCCAGCAGGAGGGCACCCACGCCCACCGGTCCGCCGATCTTGTGCCCGGAAACCGACATTGCGTCCAGTCCGGAGGCTTTGAAATCCACCGGCAGCGATCCGAACGCCTGCACGGCGTCCGAATGAACCGGCACCCCCGCGGCGTGCGCCAGCTCCACAATCCTGTGCACGGGCTGGATGGTGCCCACTTCGTTGTTGGCCCACATGACCGTCACCAGCGCAATGGTCCCGGGTTCCCGGGCCAGTTCGGCGGCGAGGACGTCAAGGTCCACAACGCCCTCGCTGTCCACCGGAAGCCACGTGACAGCGGCGTCCTCGTGCCGCTCCAGCCATTCCACCGTGTCCAGCACCGCATGATGCTCGACGGCGGAGCAGAGGATCCGCCGCCGGGCCGGGTCTTCGCCGGAGCGGGACCAGAACAGGCCCTTGACGGCCAGGTTGTCCGACTCAGTTCCCCCGGATGTGAAGATGACCTCGGAGGGATGGGCGCCGGCCGCCGTCGCGATTGTTTCCCTCGCGTCCTCCACGGAACGACGGGCACGGCGGCCTGAGCCGTGCAGGGAGGACGGGTTGCCGGTGCGGACCAGCTCCCGGGTCAGGGCTGCCAGCGCCTCGGCAGAAAGTGGCGTGGTGGCTGCATGATCGAGGTAGACGGACACGCATCAATTCTAGCGGCGCCAAGGCGGCGGACGGGCGGGCCCGGACCGCCAGGTGTCAGGGCGGGGTGATCCTGGCGCAGCACTGGCCCGGCACGCTGTTCGGCGCGACGCGCTCCTCCGGCTCACCGCACGCCGCAGCCGCGCCCTGCAGAAATGATCCGTTCATGGCGCACACCACGTCCGGGTGGCCGTCCGAGAGCCGATGGAACGGGCAGTTCACCAGCGCAAAGCCGCCCGCGCCGTCGGGCCGGGGCTGGTAGCCCTCCCCGGCGATAAAATCCTCCAGGCTTGCAGCTCCTGCGGCCATCGCCTGGCCCTTGCGGTACGACGTAGCCAGCAGAGAGTCCCCCACCACGCCGCCCGTCGCTGTGGAGTCCTCGATGGCCGCGGCCAGCAGCTCCCCGGCGAGGTCGTAGTTCCGGTCAGGCACGGAAGCACCGACTTCACTTGCTGCCTGCCGGTACATTTTCGCCGGCCGCCCGGAGCCGGGGCCTGATTTCCCGGATGACTTTTGGAATTCCACCGCCAGGAGTCCGTCCTGGACCAGCCTGTCGAGGTGGAACGACGCCGTGCTCCTCGGCAGCCCCAGGGCCATTGCGGCGTCGTCGCGCCCCACGGCGGCGTCGGAAGCGGCAATCAGCTCAAAAAGCTGCCGGCGCTTCTCGTCGCCCAAAGAAGCCACGGCCGCCATGCGGCGGCTCCATGGAAGTCTGCGCACCCTGTGCCCCTCACTCTAAAAACAACATCTATTGCTTAATGTCGCCCATCTTTCTAAAATAATCATACCTACTTTTAGAAGGAGTTCACCATGCCAACGAACGCGAAAATCAACGCAGACGGTCGGCTTCAGGCGATGGCACCGGACAGGCAGGCGTTCTTCCTGCTGCGCACCGTGTTCACCGTCGCCCCGATTCTCTTCGGACTGGACAAGTTCACCAATGTCCTGACCGACTGGACCAGCTACCTCGCCCCGGTTGCCACGTCAGTGGTGCCGGTGTCGGCGCAGACCTTTATGTACATCGTCGGCGTGGTGGAGATCATTGCCGGCATCGCGGTGGCGGTCCGTCCCCGGTTCGGTTCCCTGCTGGTGGCCGTCTGGCTGTTGGGAATCATCATCAACCTGCTGGTCCTGGGCAGTTTCTACGACGTGGCCTTGCGGGACTTCGGCTTGGTCGTCGCCGCCCTTGCCCTGAACCGCCTCTCCCCCGCCGGGTCCCGGCGCAGGCCGGGCAAGTAACCGGTCCCGCAAGTAACCGGCACGGAACGGCTAGTTCGACGGCGGGACCACCAGGAGGCGTTCTGCGACGTCGGCCCGGGCGGCTGCCAGTGTGGCGGCGTCCGGGCAGGCCACGGAAATGTAGACCGATGACGCGGCGGTGCCGAAAACCCTGGCCATGACGGCCGTGGACCTGATGCCCGGTTGGCCGGGTTTCTCCAGCACCAGCACCTCGGCCGCCGGCCCCGGTTTGCCCGGCTCGCCGCCCCACCGCAGCGTCGCCGTCTTCAGGTAGCCGGGCAGGATGCTCGGGTCCAGGTACGTGAAGAGGCCAACGGTTGACTCCTTGTCGTCCTTGAGCGCCAGCGGGTCCTGGTTGGTGCGGACCTTGGCCGCCACCAGGCAGCCATCGGCCTTCAGGTACTGGCTCCCGCCGGCCACGTTCTGCTTAACCTGCTGCCAGCCGGGTGCCTCCTTGAGTCCGTCGGAGATCCCCACGGGAACCCCGGCGGCCAGTGAACCGCCGGCCGAGAACGGCATATCCTTGGCGGCCACCGCTGCTGCGTCGTGGCCCGGTGTGATGGTGGGAGTGGCCAGCGCGGTGACGGTTGGCTCCACTTTCGGGGCGGCGGGGTCCGGCACGCCAACACTGCATCCGCCCAACGCCGTCGAGCCCAGCAGCGCCCCCGCCACAAGTACTGCCGCAACCTGTGCCTTCACGTCCACCCCAACATGCTCGCCCGGACGGCCAGCCTGCCGTCACCCTCCAAGAGTCTAGACGCCAACCGCGGCACCTACGCGAGCACGCGGACCGCGCCGGGAACCACTTCGATGGTGAGGGGCAGCGCACCGATCCTCTCGCCGTCGGCATAGGCCTGAATGTTGGCAGCCGAAATCTGCACCTTCCGGACCTGCCGGATCTCCACTGCCGGGTGCCCGAGGTGCCGGCCGGAGAAAACCTTGGGAAACACTGCCAGGAAGGCCCCCCGCGACAGGGGCTTGACGATGAACAGGTCCAGGAGCCCGTCGTCGACCCGCGCCGCCGGCGTGATCCGCATGCCCCCGCCGATGGACTGGCCGTTGGCCACGGAGATCAGCATGGCCCCCTGCCGCCAGGTGTCGCCGTCGTCGGACGCCGTGAAATCGGTGACCGTGTAGTCAATGGCACGGAAGGTGGCCAGCTCGCGCACCATCGCCAGGTTGTAACGGGACCGCCCGCGCGGCCACCGCCATGCGTTGGCCCTGGCATTGACGGCGGCATCGAAACCTGCCGAAACCACGCAGGCAAACCATCGTGGCGGACCGTCGCCGGTGATCCTGCCCAGGTCCATGGGCCGGCCACCTGTCACCAGTGCCGCGGCGATGCGACTGCAGGCCGCGGGGACGTCGTCGAGCGGCACACCCAGTGCCCGTGCCGTGTCATTGCCGGTTCCGCTCGGCACGATCCCCAACGGCACGCGGTCCCATTCCGAGCCCGCCAGCACATTCACGGCCAGGTGCACCAGGCCGTCGCCGCCTACCACCACCAGCGCATCAAGTTCGGAAACCGTCTGGAATG
>DIZT01000119.1:0-4245 GCA_002427975.1 Micrococcaceae bacterium UBA6021
GCACCACCAGCGCCGGGAAGATCGTGACTGCGAGCCGCGCGATTTTCGCTTCCGCGGCCAGCGCCGGGTTGGTGGGTTCCGGGGCGGAATCAGTGCCGGATTGTGTCGATTTCGGGGATTTGGTTGCCTCAAGCATTCATTGATGGTGGCATTGATGTCCGCCAGGCGGCCACTTCATGACCAGATGCCCGGTAAAAATGTCAGACAGGTGCGGCGGGCAGGCTTAGTGGATCAGCGCCAGGAGAATGCCCACCGCCACAAAGAGCACCCCGAAGATACGGCTGAGGATCTTCTGGCCGCGGGCGTTGTGTGTGTAGCGCTGGAAGGATTTGGCGGCCAGGGCGAAGAAGAACCACATCACCAGGATGTCGATCACCACCACGGTGGAGGTCAGCACAACGTACTGCGGCAGGAGCGGCTGTTCCGGGCGGATGAACTGGGGCATAAAGGCGAGGAAGAAAATGATGGCCTTGGGATTCAAGAGGTTGACCCAGAGGCCGCGCCGGAACATTGACCAGGTGGGCTCGTTGCGGAGGGCTGCGGCCTGCTCCCGGTCCAGCTCCGGTTTGCTCAGGAACTGGCGGATGCCCAAGTAGACCAGATATGCAGCTCCGGCGTAACGGATCACGTTGAACGCCACCGGGGAACTTGCCACCAGTACGCCAACACCCAACGCCACGATCACCACGTGGACAACCAGGGCTGCCTGCTGGCCAAGGATCCCCCAGATGGAGCGGCGGAACCCTGACGTCAGCGAGTTGCTCATGGTGTTGATGGCACCTGCGCCGGGCGTGAAACTGATCAGGCCGCCAGCGCCCGCAAGGGCGAGCCAAAGGGAGAATTGCACCTGCCAAGTTTAGNNGGGCCACCTATGTGGAAAAGCCGCAACTTCCGGACTCACCTTCCCGGATTTCACGCCCGGGCGATGACCTCCCCGTTCGGGATCAGGAACCAGCCGTCGTCGCTGGACCCCCAGCGGTGCCAGCCTGCCGAAATTCGGGCCAGGTCCGCTGGATTTGCGAAGCTGTATTCCAGCGCCTGCTCCGCGAAAGCCGAATGCAGCACGCGTTCGCCCCAGACCCGGGCCTGCCACCTCCGCTGCTGCCCGGTGGCGTACAGCCAGTTGCTGCTGGTGGGGGCCACATCGGTGAAGCCTGCGGACTGGGCCCAGGACACCAGCCGCCGTCCGGCGTCGGGTTCGGCACCGTTGCGGCGGGCGATCCGCTGGTACAGGTCCATCCATTCGTCCAGTTCAGGGATGGCGGGGTACCAGCTCATGCCATGGAAATCGGCGTCGCGCACTGCCACAATGCCGCCGGGCTTGGCGACGCGGCGCATCTCGCGCAGCGCCTCCACCGGGTCGGTCAGGTGCTGGAGCACCTGGTGCGCGTGGACGACGTCGAACGTTTCTTCCTCGAAGTCGAGGTCATAGATGTTGCCGGCCAGGAACTCCACATTGTCAACGCCGCGCTCGGCGGCCAGTGCCGTGGCCTGGGCGATGATGTCCGGTGACCGGTCCAGGCCTGTGACCTTTCCGGGGGCAACCAGCCCGGCGAAATCGCACGTGATGCTCCCAGGCCCGCAGCCGACGTCGAGCACTGAAACCCCGGGCGTCAGGTGCGGGATGACAAAGGCTGCGGAATTCTCCGCGGTCCTGGAAGCGTGGGCGCGGACCACCGATTCGTGGTGGCCGTGCGTGTACACATCGTCGTCGTCAGGCTGCTGCGCACTCATAACCAAACGCTACCCCCAAGTGACTCGCATTTAACGTCGCCATTCACGGATTTCACGACGTTATGTGCCAGTCAGATGGGTGCTCAGCTAGGCGGGCCGGCCGGAGTTGGACGCGGCCGTGCGGCAGGACAGCGGCGCACTGGAAGCCGACCTGGATCCAACACGGCCCTCACCCCTGCGCACGCCACCAGGACACCGTGGCCGCGGCAGCCTCCGTGAGGGGTGTAGGCCGGAGATCCAGGGCGGCCTGGCTGGCGGAGGAGTCCATCACAAACGGCTGCTCGAACTGATAGAGCGTTTCGGCGAGTTCGCGGAAGTCCTTCGAGAACACCCCCATGACCCGGAGCGCCCAGCCCGGCAGGGCTCCCATCTTGGGCGCCGCGACTTCGCCAGCCTCGGTGAACGCTGTGGCCAGCTGCCGCTGTGTGACCGCCGGACCCGTGGGCGCGTGCCACACCTTGTTCCACAGCGCCGGCGTCCCGGCGGCATGGATCATCGCGGCGGCCAGGTCCGGGACGTAGGTGAACGAATGGGGCTGGTCGGCGCTCCCGATGACCCACAATTTCTTGCCGGCCAGGACGGTGGGGACCACACGCTCGCCGGCGTGGGAAATGCGCACCCGAGGGCCAAAGAAATCGCCGGCAACCATGCTGACGGTGTTGGTCGTCGAAGCGTCCCTGGCCTTGAGCAGTTTGGTCCGGACGCCCCTCTTTCCACCCTCGGCCGTCCGCGGACCCGCTTCGGTCATGGGGCGGTGAGGCTCGCTGTACGAGTAGAGGCTTTCGGGGAAGACGACGACGGCGCCCGCCTCGCCCGCTGCGGACAGCACCGTCTGTTCCGCCTGGGGGAGCTCCGCCTGCCACGCATCCACAGTGTAGGAGGAGCCGTGGATGCAGTGAAAGACGGCCGTAGCGCCCGCGAAGGCGTCGCGTACCTGGGTGGCGTCGCGGACATCTACCGTGATCCGCTCCACCAGTGGATGTTCAGGGCCGCTGCCGGAACGGGTGAGGATCCTGACGCTCTTCCCCTGTTCCGCGAGCCGCTCAGCGACCGTCCAGCCCACGGGGCCGGCTCCGGTAACGACGTGTACATTTTCCATGATTTCTCCTTCGGGGATTTCGTTTCTGCGAGCACTGCTCTCTCATTAGCGTGCGCCTCCGTCCGGCGACTGTCAAGAGCAGTGCTCTCAATTGTTGACACTGCTCTGGTTTGTGCCATGCTGGACCAATGAGTGACCCTGCCGCGGACGCGGAAACCACCCTTCGGACACCGCGGGCGCGCGCCCGGGCCCAGACGATTGCTGACATCGTCCGGCTGGGCAGGGATCACCTGGCAACGCAGGGTGCGGCAGCCCTGTCCCTCCGCGCCGTGGCGAGGGACCTTGGTGTGGTTTCATCCGCCGTTTACCGTTACGTGGCCAACCGCGATGAACTCCTCACGCTGCTTCTGGTGGATGCCTACAGCGAGCTTGGCGACGCCGTGGAAACTGCCGTGAATGCGATGCCGGAGCGCGACTTCGATGGCAGGTTCAAGGCGCTGGGCCGGGCTGTTAGGACCTGGGCGCTGCGGGAGCCTGCGCGCTACGGACTCCTGTTCGGCAGTCCGGTGCCCGGCTACAAGGCACCCGCTGGCCGGACCACACCCCCGGGAACGCGCGTGATCTACAGTCTGATCGGCATCCTCGACGGCGCCTACCGGGCAGGTGCGCTGACCGCGGCGTCGCGCACCGCCGTCGTACCTTCTGCCTTGTCCTCCGACCTGGAATCGATCCGCGGCGAACTCGGGCTCGCAGTGCCGGATGAACTCCTGGCGAACGGCGCCCTCGTGTGGACGTCACTCTTCGGCGCCGTGAGCTTTGAAGTCTTTGGCCAGTACGGTGCGGACACCTTCAGCGCGCCCGAGGAACTCTTCGAACACCACCTTGCCGTGCTCGCGGGGATGACAGGCCTCGGCGCCTGACGCGGACCCGCAGAACGACCGGGCGTCTGCTGCCACTCTGTTTCGGCTGGCCGCGGCTGAGTAGACTCCAAATGCGCCCGGACGGACGCGGAACTCAAAGGAGAGACCTCGTCATGAGTGAGAACACCGCACCTGAAGAAGAACGCCGCAAGGGCAGCACCGAACCGGGGCTGGAGGGTGAAGGCGGCCAGTATGAGGAAGGCGACTACGGCGAGGCCGGCGTCGTGGGTGGCGCGGAGAAGCAGCCCGAGGAGGGCGACTACCCGGAAGGCGACTACGGCGAGGCCGGCACTGTTGACAGCGCGCGCGAGGTGGAAGTGGATGAGGACAAGAACCCCTAGCGGCCGTTCACGCACAGCGAACTACTGCCAAGGACGCGGATTTCCCGCGTAAAAACCCTGGGAATCCGGGGAGTCGCTTGAGGCTGCCGTGACCAAAAATCCAAAGTTGAGCGTACCTCGCTCAACTTTGGATTGACATCGCCAGCGCCGCGGGTAAAGTTGAGTGCAGAACGCTCAAGAGTCGAGCGCCAGCAAGTTTCCAAGGAAAGAA
>DIZT01000119.1:4330-4712 GCA_002427975.1 Micrococcaceae bacterium UBA6021
GTTCTCGAAGGTGGCGAGCCCACCGTTATTGCCAACGCCGAGGGTGGCCGCACCACGCCGTCCGTCGTTGCGTTCTCGAAGTCCGGCGAAGTCCTGGTCGGCGAGATCGCCAAGCGCCAGGCCGTCAACAACATCGACCGCACCATCGCCTCGGTCAAGCGCCACATGGGCACCGACTGGTCCGTCGCCATTGACGACAAGAAGTACACCGCGCAGGAAATCTCCGCGCGCATCCTGATGAAGCTGAAGAACGACGCCGAGTCCTACCTCGGCGAAAAAGTCACCGACGCCGTGGTCACCGTTCCCGCGTACTTCAACGACGCCCAGCGCCAGGCCACCAAGGAAGCCGGCGAAATCGCGGGCCTCAACGTCCTCCGCATTG
>DIZT01000087.1:0-3404 GCA_002427975.1 Micrococcaceae bacterium UBA6021
GGCCACTCCCTCCCCCGGAGTTTTGTCCAGATATCGCACTTTCCCCTCTTTGCCAAGCTGGCCGTGAGTCACTTCACGATCAGTTAGGGGCAGGGAAATGTCGATCAGTCCGGGGTTCACGAGTGCGGAGATCCGCGCGTATGTGTTCGAGTATCACCAGCAACCGTATGGGGCGAAGATGGCGTGGTTGCGGCAGCAGCCTATATCTTCGAGCACGATGCGTCGATGGATCAAGGCGGTGTTCGATGGTGAGCTCGATCGCGGGCTGATTCCGCGAGAGGGTAGTGGGATGACATCCACCCCGAGACAGAAGCGCGAGGCCGTCGCGCGCTCTCTGACGGCTCAGCAGGAAGCGCATGACGCGGAAGTCGCAGCGCTCAATGATCGCATCCGCTCCCTGGAAGCGAGTAACAGTGCGTTGGGAAAAGCTATCGGGCTCTTGCACGTGCTGAACGTGGAAGAGCCCGGCGAGACCCCGACGGAGAACAAGCCGCCGCGTTCCTGAGCGCCGAGAACGTGCTCGTCGCCGAGTTAACGCAGGCCGAGGGCTCGCAGCGTCGCGCGTTGGCTATCGCCGGTGTCGGGCGCTCGACATGGCAGTACCGGCGCAAGCCCCGAGCGCGGGTGCTCGAGCCGGTCCGGCAGAAGGATCGCGCCTACCCGTCTCGCATCCCGGCTGCTGACCGGGCGGTAATCGCGGAGAAGATCACGGCGGGCTGGGCGGACGGGCACTCGGTCGATCACACGTTCGCGTCCACCTGGGACCGGGGCGTGATGCTCGCCGCGCGCAGGTCCTGGTGGCGGGTCGCTGCCGATATCGAGGACCAGAGCGCCCGGCCCGTGGTGCCCACGGGGCGGGGCTCCCGATCGCCCCGGGAGAAGCCGGTGTTGATGGCGACCGGGCCCGGTCAGGTGTGGAGCTGGGACATCACCGATCTGCGCTCTCCTTGGCGGGGCAAGGCGTTCAAGGCGTACTCGATCATCGACATCTACTCCAGGCTGATCGTCGATTGGCGTGTTGAGGAGCGCGAGAGTGATCACCTCGCCGTGGAGATGTTTGAGAATGCGTTCCGCCAACACGGCGCCCCCCAGTTCGTGCACGCAGACTCCGGTCCCGCGATGCGCTCGGGCGCTCTGGCCGAGCTCCTTACCGAGCACCAGGTCACGAAAACCCATAACCGGCCCTATGTCTCCAATGACAACCCGTTCTCCGAGTCCGAATTCCGCACGATGAAGTACCGGCCGAACTACCCGAAGACCTTCGACGGTCTCCAAGCCGCACGCGACCACCTGACCGGGTACGTACCCTGGTACAACACCACCCACAAACACTCCGGCATCGCACTGTTCTCACCCCGGCAAGTCCACGACGGCAGCTGGCGGCAGGTCCACCGCGTTCGGGACCATGCCCTGCAGGGATATCACCAAAAGCACCCCGAACGGTTCCGTGCACGACCACGCACCCCCGCACCAGCCGGCGTTGTCGGCATCAATCTCCCTGACGAAACCGCCACAAAACCAGGCGAGTGACTCCACTCAGCTTGACATCGCGCGTTTGAGGTCAAAAAGCAGCCGTTATCTGGACAAAAACTCGGCGGAGGGGGCGGACAATGGGGGTAGTGGCAGAGTTCAGTGTTTCAAGGAGCCTAAGTGCCGGATACAGGGGAGCCAGCCAGAGACCGTGACGTGGCCATCGACCTTGTCCGGTTCTTCTGCCTCGCCCTGGTGGTGGTGGGCCACTGCATGATGGTCAGCCCGGTCCTGCACGCGGACGGCACCGTGACCACCGAAAACACGCTGGGCGACCAGCCCTGGTTTGTCCCGGTCATCTGGATCTTCATGGTGATGCCGCTGTTCTTCGTGACCGGCGGCACCACGGGCCTGCAGTCCTGGCAGCGGATGAAAGCCCGCGGCGGCACCGGCTTCGAGTTTGCCCAGGCCCGGCTGCTGCGGCTGGTCCGTCCGGCGGCGGCACTCCTGGCGGTGATGTTCCTGGGGCTGTGGGCGGCGCTTCTGCTTGGCGTGGACCACCAGGTGGTCCAGTTGATGGCCACCGGAGCAGGCATGCCGCTGTGGTTCCTGGCCGCCTACCTGGCAGCCCAGCTCAACATCCCGCTCCTGGCCCGCTTCCATGAGCGCGCGCGCTGGCTCACCGTTGCCGTCCTGGCAGCGCTGGTGGTGGCCGTCGATTGCTTCCGCGGAGCCCTGCCCATGCTCGCCTACGCAAACCTTGTCTTCCTGTGGTGCGCCGTGCAGCAGCTCGGTTTCCTCATGGCCGACGGCCATCTCGCCCGGCTCACGCGCTCCGGCCTGGTAGGGCTCATCCTGGCGGCCAACCTGCTGCTGGGCCTGGTCACCGGCTTGGGCCTCTACTCCGGAAACATGCTGGTCAACCTCAACCCGCCCAACCTGTGCCTGCTCCTGCTGGGCGTGTCCCAGGCCGCGGTGCTCCAGCTCTTCCGTCCTGGCCTTAGCTGGATTTCCGCGGTGCGGTGGGTCCGGGCAGTGGTGATGGTGGCCGGCCGCCGTTCCATGACCGTGTACTTGTGGCACCTGCCGTTGCTGGTGGCCATGTCCGGGCTCCTGCTCCTGACAGACTTCCCCAAACCCGCGGCGGGCACCGCGGAATGGTGGTGGGCGCGGCCGCTGGTTCTCCTGGGGGTCATCGCCCTCCTGCTCCCTGTAGTGGGTGCTTTCGGGCGCCTTGAGGAACGTCCGACGGCGTCTGTCCACACCCGCGGCCGGCCCGCCGCGGCGGTGGTAACGGCCGCCGTCGTCGTCTTTATCCCGGTGGCGGACGCCGCCGTCAACGGCCTGACGCTGGGCCTGCTGGGAGGCGGCGCAGCATGCTTTGCACTGGCCGTGCTGCTGCTGGGAAGAATGCCGGAACGCCTGCCCGCCGATGTTCGTGCCGAGCCTGGCCAGGCTGGCGGCCAGACTGGAATCGGGGCCGGCGGGCCATTGCCAGCGGGACCAAGTAGTGCCAATGTCGAACCATGACTGAGAACATGGTTTCCACAGAGGACGAGTTCAGCCCCGACGTCTCGTTGGCCAGGGATGACGAACACCACCGTTTCGAGCTGCGGGTGGGCGGAAAGGTCGCCGTCCAGTCCTTTTTCCGGGACCGGCCCGGACACGTGGATTTCACGCACACTGAGACCGCCGAGGAGTTCAAGGGCCAGGGCCTGGGCAAGGTGCTGGCTCACTTCGCGCTCGACGACGTGGTGGCCTCGGGTAAGCGGATCATCCCGCATTGCCCCTTCATTGCCAGTTACCTCCGCGCCCACGAGGGCTACGAACAGCACATCGATTGGCCGGATAACTAGCGCGTGGTCGCTTAAGCCGCTTTCCCTTGGCGCAACCTGACACCTGAGGCCCCGAATCTGCTGATCGAGGGCATCAGG
>DIZT01000087.1:3511-10591 GCA_002427975.1 Micrococcaceae bacterium UBA6021
TGCATCAGGTGTCCGTTCGTGCGGGGGTATTTTGCACGTTGTTGCCGGTTCGGGCCAGCCAATGACGCCCTTGCGACCCGAAAGACCCCGGAAATCCGCCGCCGAATATAAATAGGTCACTAAAGTTTGACGAAAAGGTCCACCTAAGTAAGGCTTACCTTGCTATAGACAACCCCAAACGTCGAACTAAGGATGACCACTGTGCCGCTGCTGCCCCGTGTCGATGAGATGTACGTGGATGAGAACCAGGTGAGCCACCTCCTGCCCGGGCAGGATTTCGGCTCCCGCGTGGAACTGGCCCTCGCTGCCACCAACCATTTGTTCAACACCCGGAACTCCGCCCGGTATGTGGCGCAGGTGCTGCAGGGCGTTAACGCTGTGGCCACCAAACTGGACCGGACCACCAGGCCGTTCACCGGCGTCGGGCCTGCCGAAATGAAGGCGCGCATCGGCGCCGTGGACCTGGACCGGCCGCTCCCGGACACCGCCGCAGCCCTGGAAGAGCTCGAGTCCGTCTACCTCCGGGACGCCATCTACTTCCACGATGCCAAGTACGCGGCCCACCTGAACTGCCCCGTGGTGATCCCGGCGCTGGTGGGGGAGGCCATCCTGTCCGCCGTGAACTCCTCGATGGACACCTGGGACCAGAGCGCCGGGGCCACCACGATAGAGCGCAGGCTCATCGACTGGGCCGCAGAGCGGCTGCGTCTGGGGGACGCAGCCGATGGCGTGTTCACGTCCGGCGGCAGCCAGTCCAACCTGCAGGCCCTGCTGATCGCCCGCAACCACGCAGTTGCCGGCCTGCGGCAGGATCCAGACAACACCGGGCTCCGGTTGCCCGCCCTGCTGGAGCAGCTGCGCATTTTCACGTCCGCCGACAGCCATTTCACTATCCAGAAGTCGGCGTCGATGCTGGGGTTGGGTTTCGACGCCGTCATCTCCATCCCGTGCGCCGCGGACCACCGGATGGACCCGGCCGCGCTCGCTGAGGCCATGGCGGAAACGCACGACGCCGGGCTGGTGCCAATGGCGGTTGTGGCCACCGCCGGGACCACCGACTTCGGTGCAGTGGACCCGCTCGCAGACCTCGCCGCCCTGGCCCGCGCCTACGGTGCCTGGTTCCACATTGATGCGGCTTATGGCGGCGGGCTGATGGTTTCCGGCCGCTACCGCCACCTGCTGGACGGGACCCGCCTGGCCGATTCCGTCACCGTGGACTTCCACAAAACGTTCTTCCAGCCCGTCAGCTCCAGCGCCCTGCTGGTCCGGGACCGGTCCATGCTGCAGCACGTCACCTACTATGCGGACTACCTGAACCCGGAAAGCGCTGCCCTGGCCGAGATCCCCAACCAGGTGGACAAGAGCATCCAGACCACCCGGCGCTTTGACGCGCTCAAGCTGTGGCTGACCCTGCGCATCATGGGCGCGGATGCTATCGGCGCCCTGTTTGATGAAGCGATCGACCTCGCCGCCCGCGTCGGCTCCGTGCTGGCGGCCGACGACGACTTTGACCTCGCCGCCGAACCGCAGCTCAGCACGCTCGTCTTCCGGTACCGGCCGGGGCGGCCCAGTGCGTCCACAGGACATGTGGCAGGGGAGCGGCTTTCTGAGGATGCGGCAGACACCCTAAACCCGGCCATCCGCGCCGCAGTCTTCGCCTCCGGGCAGGCCGTGGTGGCCGGCACCAGGGTGGCCGGCCGGCACTACCTGAAGTTCACGCTCCTCAACGCCGAAGCAACCCTGGGGGACATCAACGAGATCGTCGAACTCCTCCGCAGCACCGGCGCGCAGCTGCTGGCCAACGCGCGCACAACGGGAGCCTCCGCATGAGCACCTCCACCGAACCGGGCATTTACGACTTCGCCGGCATCGGCGTCGGGCCCTTCAACCTTGGCCTCGCAGCACTCAGTGAGCCGGTGGACGGGCTGGACGGCGTCTTCCTGGAACAACGGGGCTCCTTCGACTGGCATCCCGGCATGATGCTGGAGCCGGCCCATCTGCAGGTGCCGTTCATGGCGGACTTGGTGACGCTGGCGGACCCGACGTCGCCGTATTCGTTCCTGAATTTCCTCAAGCAGACCGGGCGCCTCTACCGCTTCTACATCCGCGAAAGCTTCTATCCGCTGCGTGCGGAGTACAACCAGTACTGCCAGTGGGTGGCCGGCCAGCTGCGGTCCGTCCGTTTTAGCACGGCTGTGCTGGATGTAACGTACGACGCCGGTGTGTACCGGCTTTCGGTGGAAGGTCCGGAGGGCACGGAGGTGCTGCTGGCGCGGCGCCTGGTGTTGGGCACCGGCACCTCGCCTTATGTGCCGGCGTCCTGTGACGGAATAGTCGAGGCGGCGGCCAACGGCGGTGGACTTGTCCTCCACAATGCCGACTACCTGTCGAGGAAGAGTGAGCTGCAGGCCAAGCGCAGCATCACCATCGTGGGCAGCGGACAGAGCGCCGCGGAAATCTACTACGAGCTCCTGCAGGACATCGACGCCTACGGGTACCGGCTGAACTGGGTCACCCGGTCCGGGCGTTTCTTCCCGCTGGAGTACACCAAGCTCACGCTGGAGATGACCTCGCCGGAGTATGTGGACTATTTCCACGGGCTGCCGCAGCACCAGCGCGATCGCCTCATCACGAGCCAGAAGAATCTGTACAAGGGCATCAACTCCGAGCTGATCGACGCCATCTACGACCTCCTGTACACCAAGAGCCTCGCCGGCATGGTGGACACCCAGCTCCTGACGCATTCGTCGCTGACCGGGGCGGCCTGGGATCCGGCCGCCGGCTCCCACGCCCTGCAGCTCCGGCACGAGGAACAGGTCACGGACTATGCGCTGGACAGCGAGGCCGTGGTCCTGGCCACCGGTTACACCTACAGGGAGCCGGGCTTCCTGGCCGGCATCAAGGAGCGGATTGTCAGGGACTCCGCCGGCCGGTTCGCCGTGGCACGCAACTACAGCACCGGCGTCGAACCCGGCGAAATCTTTGTCCAGAACGCCGAGCTGCACACGCATGGCTTTGTCACGCCGGACCTCGGCATGGCCGCCTACCGCAACTCGTGCATCCTGCGCGAAATCACCGGCCGTGAGATCTACCCCGTAGAGCGCAGCATCGCGTTCCAGCAGTTCGGCGCGCCGGCTGGCACCAATGTGGCTGGCATCAATGCTGCCGCAGGCGCCACGGTGTTCGCGGCGGCCCGGGCATGAGCTTCACGTTCCGCTGTGTTGACTCCGTTGCCGATGCACCCCTCCTCCACAGCTGGGTAACCCAGCCATACGCGTCGTTCTGGGGGATGTCGTCCTCCACAGTTGACGGTGTGGTGGAGGAGTACTCGACGATCCAGTCCAGCGGGCATCACCATGCCTTGTTGGGGCTTGACGGCGGCGTCCCCGCCTTCCTGATGGAGGAGTACCTGCCGGCCGCGTCGCCGCTGGCAGCTGCCTATGCCGTGCAGGAGGGCGACATCGGCATGCACCTGCTGGTGGCGCCGCCGTCGGGAGATCCCAAGCCGGGGTACACGGCCGCGGTGATGGATGGCGCACTCGACCGGCTGTTCGAAAAGCCAGGCGTGGAACGCGTGGTGGTGGAACCAGACGCCAGGAACAACAAGATCCATGTGCTCAACGAGAGGCTGGGCTTCCAGCCCGCGGGGGTAGTGGCCCTGCCGGACAAGGAAGCGCTGCTGAGCTTCTGCACCCGCCAGGACTACCTCGCCGCCCGCGCAGCACTCCGCAACCCCCAAGACCATTCCCACCCGATCCACGAGGGAGCATCACTGTGACCACCATCGAGCTGGACCCAACCGCCATTAACGATTCAGCCGCCGCATTAGAGACCAAGGCAGCGGACAGCGCCAACGCCGTCCCGCACCTCGCACCCGGGCGCTGGGCCGCAGCCAACCGCCATCTGGTCCGCAAGGCGCTCGCCGAATTCCTGCACGAACGTATCCTGGCGCCGCAGCGCCTGGGTTCCGGCGCGGGTACTGCAGACCCGACGGAGCCCGCGGTGTACGTGGTCCGCAGCGACGACGGCGCAACGGCGTACTCCTTCACCGCCCGTATGCTTGAGCTGGAGCACTGGTCGGTGGACGCCGCTTCCATCCGCTGCACGCGGAGCGGCGAGCATGCCGCCCCCGATGCCCTGCGCTTCATCACCGAGTTCAAAGACACTTTGGGGATCCGCGAAGAGATGCTCCCCGTGTACCTCGAGGAGATCAGCAGCACGTTGGCCGGCCACGCCTACAAACAATGGCTGGGGCAGCCGTCCGCCGAAGAACTCGCGGTAGGAGTCACCCGCGGAACCGACCCCGCGGCCGACTTCCAGGCCATCGAACGCAGCATGACCGAGGGCCACCCGTGTTTCGTGGCCAACAACGGCAGGCTGGGCTTCGGCATCAGCGACTATCGGGCGTTCGCACCCGAGACCGGAGCCGACGTTCGCCTGGAATGGATCGGGGTCCACCGCAGCCGGGCTGTCTTCACGTCCAGCGCCGGTCTGAACTACCGTGCCCACCTGGAGGCCGAACTCGGCGCTGCTGCGCTGCAGGATTATGATGCCGAATTCAGGGCCCAGGGCGTCGACCCCGCACACTACTTCCTGATGCCGGTGCATCCCTGGCAGTGGGAGAACAAAATCACCGTCACGTTCGCGGCCGAAATCGCCCAGCAACACATCATCCACCTGGGGAACGGTGCAGACACTTATCATGCGCAGCAGTCCATCCGCACGTTTTTCAACACCACCGCGCCGGCCAGGAGTTACGTCAAGACGGCGATGTCCGTCCTGAACATGGGCTTTATGCGTGGGCTTTCGCCGCAGTACATGAAGGCAACCCCCGCCATCAATGACTGGCTGCGGGACCTGATCCGGTCGGACGAAGCCCTGCAGCAGCGCGGCCTGGCCTTGATCAGCGAGATCGCGGCCATCGGGTACCACAACAGCTACTACGAAGCCGCGTCCGCGAAGGACTCGCCCTACCGGAAGATGCTTTCCGCGCTGTGGAGGGAAAGTCCGCTCCCGCTGCTGGAGGACGGTCAGCAGCTTGCCACCATGGCGTCGCTGCTGCACATCGATTCGGCCGGCAAGCCCATGGTGTCTGCCCTCATCGAGCGGTCCGGACTGGAGCCCGCCGAATGGCTGCGCCGCTACTTCGAGGCCTACCTCGTGCCGCTGGTCCACTGCCTTTACCGGTACGAACTCGCGTTTATGCCGCACGGCGAGAACGTGATCCTGGTATTGGAGAACGGGGTGCCCGTCCGGGCGGTCATGAAGGACATCGCGGAGGAAATCGTGGTGATGGGGGACCGGATGAACCTGCCCGAGGAGGTATCACGCATCCAGACGGACATTCCCGACGGCGAAAAGGTCCTGGCCATCTTCACGGATGTCTTCGACTGCATCTTCCGCTTCCTCGGTGCGCTGCTGGTGGAGGACGGGAAGCTCAGCCAGGAGCAGTTCTGGGGTACGGCTGCCCGCGCCATCCGGGATTACCAGGCGGAGCACCCGGAGCTGGCGGACCAGTTCGCCCGCCACGACCTGTTCGCCGCCGACTTCGAGCTGTCATGCCTGAACCGGCTGCAGCTGCGGAACAACCAGCAGATGCTGGACCTCACGGACCCGTCCGGCGGCCTGCAGATGGCCGGCCGGCTCGCCAACCCGCTGGCGAAGTTCGCCTAACGCCGTCGAGATTGCACTTCGCGGCAGTCGCGGCGCCCGACATTGCCGTGACGTGCCATCACGGCGGGGACGAAACACAGCTAGTCTGGGCGCATGGAGACACCCACCACCGCACTCGTAACCGGCGCAACATCAGGGCTCGGAGCGGAGTTCGCCCGCCAGCTCGCGCAGGAAGGCCACCACATGGTGCTGGTGGCCCGCGATACCGCCCGGCTCCAGCTAATTGCTGAAGAACTCGAACGTGATTACAGCGTTTCCGCTGAGGTGCTGTCCGCCGACCTGACGGACGACGCCGGGGTGGCTGCCGTCGTCGGGCGTCTCATGGACGCCGCGAGGCCGGTTGAAATTCTGGTGAATAATGCGGGGATCGGGCTGCTGCATTCCTTTGAAAACAATTCCGTGGAGGACGAGACGAGGCACCTGCGCCTGCATGTGCAGACGCCTATGGAACTCTGCCATGCCGCACTGCCCGGGATGCTGGAACGGCATTCCGGCCGGATCATCAATGTGGCCAGCGTGGCGGCCTTCGCCAACCGGGGCAGCTACTCGGCCGCGAAGGCCTGGCAGGTCAGCTTCAGCCGCTGGGCCAACCTTGCCTATGGACCTAGAGGCGTGCACGTCACGGCGCTGTGCCCGGGATTCACGCACACCGAATTCCACGACCGCATGGGCATGGACAAGTCGGTCGCCCCGCGCTGGATGTGGCTGCGGGCGGACGGGGTGGTCCGGGACGGCCTGGCCGACAACACCCGCGGGAAGGGCGTCTCGATCCCCACCAAACGCTACAAACTGGTGGCCGCCATCGCGCGCGTGCTGCCGGCGCGGTTTACGTCCGGGCCGCCGCGGCGCCCGAAGCAGTAGCCTTCCGCGGTGCGTGGACGGCCACCACCACGGCGATGCCGATCACGGCGCCCACAAAGGTCTCCACCGCGCGTTCGGTGACCAGCATGCCAGGGTCCGCGGGCGCGGTAAGCTGCGTCATGAGCAGGATCACCGGGGTGAAGAAGACCATGGCCCAGCCGTAATGCCGCGCCATGAACAGCTCGGTGGGGAACTGGAACGCGATCACCAGCAGCGCCAGCACGGCGGCGGTGTGGCCGGGGAAATACTGCAGCGGGGACAGCGGCCCCGGGAAAAGTACGACCGCGACCAGCGCCAAACCAACAAACGTCCCCACGATCCGGTGGATCCCGCGGTGGACGCGGCTGGGCAGGTCGGCCCCGGCGAGCGGGACGGCGGCCGCGGCCATGGCCCAGTGCGGATGGCCGCTACCGCTCAGCACTCCGCAGGCGCCGGCGGCACCGACGGCCAGGACATAGCGGGCGGCGTGCACCAGCACGGCCTGCCGGAGTTCACCGCGCAGACGCGGAACATCACGCACCGCGCCCGCCTGCCACGCCCGGACCC
>DIZT01000087.1:10666-10968 GCA_002427975.1 Micrococcaceae bacterium UBA6021
CCCGCCTGCCACGCCCGGACCCGCAGCCAGCCGGCGAAGCCCACCAGGATCGAGAACGCTGCCGAGGCTGCACCGATGAGCACGGCCGTCAGGAACGGCACGCTGGTCGGGACCGAGGCGCAGGCGCCCAGTGCCAGAATGCCGAAGAACGGGCCGTTCGGCTTGAGCCGCACCTTGTCGGCGAAGAGGGAACCGGCGCCGGCCAGCAGAGCCTCCACCAGCACCAGCCACCAGGACTGGATGTGGTTGACGGACAGGAACACTCCCACCGTGATCCCGCTGACCAGGACCACTGCCGCCTG
>DIZT01000087.1:11224-11414 GCA_002427975.1 Micrococcaceae bacterium UBA6021
CTCGGGACGGCCGATGGCCAGGAGCACCAGGGAGGGCACAGCCACGCTGAGGGCAACCCGTACGGCCGAGAGCCGGTCGTTGTTCGCCGGGCCCAGTGCATGCATGGTGCGGGCATGGGCCATGACTCTGCGCACAGCCAACACCACCTATCCTTCAGGACCCTTGTTCGAAAATTAGCAGAAGCCCGGA
>DIZT01000091.1:0-1607 GCA_002427975.1 Micrococcaceae bacterium UBA6021
CGAGAGTGCCGCCGCGGCGGCGGCGAAGGACGCAACATCCTTGACCGCGACGCCGTGGCGGCCAAGGATCTCGGTGACCGCCTTGGCGCCGTCCGGCCCGGCGTTGTGCATGGACAAGGGCAAGGCATCGCCCTTGGGCGCGAGCTGGGTGGAAATGACCACCGCAAGTCCGACGGCGGCCGCCGCGCCGATCGCTGCCGCGCCCCGGTGCCGCCGGTACCAGGAACCGGCGCCGGACCGGAGGGCAGGACCGGAACCGGGCTGCGCCTCCGGGGCACTCTGCGCCGGAAGATCCGGCGTCGCGGTATGCTGCGTCATCGCGGCACCGCCGGTTGGCCACGGTCAGCGGGCAGGTCAACGGGCCGGTCGGCGCTCGCCGGCGTGAGGGACTGCAGGGCAGTGTCCAGCCCGCGTATCGCGGCATAGTCAGCCTGGCCGGCGGTCTCGTTTCCATAGCGGATCCCGTCGAAGGTCCGCGCAGCCGCGGCCAGGCGCAGGGCCGCCACGCTGAACGGCAGGGCCAGTTCGTGCGCCACCTCGTCTGCGGTCCTTCCGGGCCGGGCGTCCAGTACGTTCCTGTCCTCGGCGGTACGCACCAGCGCACGGAAACAGTCCACGACGGCGGCACTCCAGTCGCCTGCGGCGGCTGCAGCCGCCGCCCGCCCGCGGTACGCCGCGGCACCGACTGTTGGGTCGGCGTCGAACACTTCTCCGGCCCGTTTGGCTTTCGCGTTGAGGCGGGGGCGGGCCAGGATGATGGCGGCGCCGATCAGCACGGCGATGGCCACGCCGATCCACGCTGCCGCCACGCTGGTCCCGGGACCGGGGCCCCCGTCCAGGGACCGCAGCCAGTCCAGGATGTCCGCCCACACGCTGTCCAGCCAACCGGGGGCCGCGTCACGGTATTCGGCCTTGGCAAGTTCTTCTTGGGCCCACCGGCGGGCCTCCTCGCTGCCAGGCAGGACCGGTGGTTCAGCGGCCATCCGGCCAGGACCCGAACGGCGGCGCACCATATGGCGGCCGCGGATTGTGGCCAGGTCCTGCCCGGTAGACCGGCACGCCGCGGCCCGGGACGCCGTCGGGATCCCCGCCCGATTCCAGCAACCGGAGCAGGGCGATATCCAGGCCGTCCCGGCGCATCCTGAGGTCAAGGTAGAGCAGCGCCATCACAGAGGTCTGGAAGGCGAACCCCACCGCTCCCACCACGGCGCCAATGACGGCGGTGGCAACGCCCACCACCACGGCGGCTGTGAGCGCCTGGTCGGGTCCGCCATGGGGTGAGACAACGGCGGTGTAAAAGCCGGAGAGCAGCGAGACGGGAATGGTGACGATCTGGGCGATGACACCCACCATGATGCCCACCACCAGCGTGATGCCCAGGAGCCGCCACCAGTTGTTGCGGCTCAGTTCCCAGGACCGGCGGATGCTGTCCAGTGCCCCGAGCTCTTCAACGACGACGGCGGCCGGTGCCACCATGAGCTTGATGTAGATCCAGACGTACAGGACGAAGCACACCAGTCCCAGCGGGATCAGGATCAGGGCGCCCACGCCACCCACGGTGCTGACCAGGAGGATTGCCAGGGCCATAAAGAGCAACGCCCCGAGCA
>DIZT01000091.1:1744-15047 GCA_002427975.1 Micrococcaceae bacterium UBA6021
CGGTAGGGCGGTTGAGGACGGATCTGGCCACCGGGACCACCATGGCGCCCTGGAGCACCGCCGAGAGGAAAAGGGTGAGTACGGAGACGAACAGGACGCCGGCCGCGAACGACAACGCGACCGGGACGATGTCCTGCCGGGTGAGGCCCCGCGCCCAGGTCTCCAGCGACCCCGCAGAGGTGGCGGACACAGCCGTGAGGACCGCTGTCAGCACGGCCACGAGCGACTGCGTCAGCAGCGCCGCACCCAGCATGGCCTTGGCATTGCGCCTGATCGCCTGGAACGAGCCGTCCAGGATTTCGCCGAACATCAGCGGGCGTAAAGGAATGATGCCCGGTTTAGGCGGCGCAACATAACGGGGCTGCTGGTAGGGCGGCGGTCCGCCATAGGGGTGCTGCGGGGGTGTGCCCCACACCGGTTGGCCACCCCACGGCGTCTGTGCCGGGCCCGGTTGCGGGCCCCCCGGCGGCTGGCCCCACCCAGCCTGATCCCACGGAGGCCGGCCGTCGGGATGCGGCTGATGCATATTCGGATCCTGGTGTGGCAACCTGTTCCTTCCCCCGGGGCGGGACTGCGCTTTCTGCCAGCCTATAGTTCCGGCGTCGGCCGTCATAGCATGGCGCCATGCCGTAGGGCCGTTCAACAGGACAAACGCTGTTCAATAAGGGAACATATAGCTATGAAGGCACGCATTCTGGTAGTTGACGATGACGAAGCGCTGGCCGAAATGATTGGGATTGTTCTGCGCAATGACGGCTTTGAGCCGGTCTTTTGCGCCGACGGCGGCAAGGCGCTGGATATTTTCCGTTCATCGAAGCCGGACCTCGTGCTGCTTGACCTGATGCTTCCCGGCGTGGACGGCATTGAGGTCTGCCGGCAGATCCGTTCCGAATCGGACGTGCCCATCGTGATGCTCACGGCGAAGTCGGATACGTCCGACGTCGTCCGGGGCCTTGAGTCCGGGGCCGACGACTACGTGCCCAAACCTTTCAAGCCCGCCGAACTGGTGGCCCGCGTGCGTGCCCGGCTGCGGCCGGGCGACCAGAAAGCGCCCGAAACACTGCGGATCGCGGACATCACCATTGATGTGGCCGGACACACCGTGAACCGTGCAGGCGAGCGGATTTCCCTGACGCCCCTGGAATTCGACCTCCTCGTGGCACTTGCGCGGAAGCCGTGGCAGGTTTTCACCCGGGAGCTGCTTCTGGAGCAGGTCTGGGGCTACCGCCACGCGGCCGACACCCGGCTGGTCAACGTCCACGTCCAGCGTCTTCGGTCCAAGATTGAACGGGACCCGGAAGCTCCCGAAGTAGTGTTAACGGTTCGTGGTGTCGGCTATAAAGCAGGTTCCTGAGCCCTCAGGACCGGAAGGCCGCAGCACCCCGGACCCGGCCGCAGCCAAGGGCCCGGAACATACGGATGCACTGCCGGCGGAGCTGGCGACGCTGCCGTTCCGGGCGCGGATCTGGCGGCGCCGTGGCGTCATTGTGGGGCTCCGGGTGGCCCGCCTGGTCCGGATCGGCCTGACCCGTTTCTTCCCTGCCCTCCGTATCGCCGGGCGGGCCGTGCGGCGGCGCTGGCGCCGGTCCCTGCAGTTCCGGACCGTCCTGACCACACTGCTGCTGGCCGTGACGTCCTTTGGTGCCGTGGGCGCCTACCTGTCCAACCAGATCGCCAACAACCTGTTCCAGGAACGCCTCACCCAGGCCGAATCCGAAACCCGGTACTACGTCAAGCAGGTCCAGGACACATTCGACGGCGCCCAGGTCACCGACCAGTCCAGCGTGATCACCCTGGTCTACGACACCCTGAACGCGGTGGAGGGGCGCGGCTCCGTGATCCAGCGGCGGTACGTCTTTGAGGCCATGCCGGAGCAGACCAAGCCGCGGAACCGCTGGGTGGAGTCCCGGGCGTCCGACCAGCTGACCGTCAGCGTCATTCCGGCTGAACTCCGCAAGGCGGTCCAGGAATCAGGCAAGGACCAGTACTGGGCATCCACTATTATCCCTGTGGGTACCGAGGACCGGCCTGGCATCGCAGTGGGCAACAAGGTGACATTCAACGGCACCGTGTATGAGCTTTACCTGATTTACGACGTCAACACGGCCCAGCAGACGCTCGACGAAATCCAGGGCGTCCTTCTGGCCGGCGGCGCGGTGCTGGTACTGATGATCGGCGCCATCGCCTGGTACGTCACGCGGAACGTCGTCAGCCCGGTCAGCCACGCTGCCCTGGTGTCGGAGAAGCTCGCGGCCGGCCAATTGCAGGAGCGGATGGTGGTCAAAGGCGAAGACGAGGTGGCCCGCCTCGGTGCCTCGTTCAACCACATGGCCGCCAGCCTCCAGGAGCAGATCACCCAGCTGGCCACGCTGTCCCAGATGCAGCAGCGGTTTGTCTCCGACGTCTCCCACGAGCTCCGCACGCCGCTGACCACGGTGCGGATGGCCGCGGAGGTGCTGTACGACGCCCGCCACGATTTCGACCCCATCAACAAGCGCTCCGCGGAACTCCTGTACAACCAGGTGGAGAGGTTCCAGTCCCTGCTGGCCGACCTGCTGGAGATCTCCCGTTTCGACGCCGGTGTGGCCATGCTCGACGCCGAGCCGGAGGACATCCTGCAGGTTATCGCCCACGTCATTGACGGGGCAGCGCCCGTCGCGGCCGAGTACGGCTCGGAGATCATCCTCCGGGCGCACGCCGAGGGAATTGTGGCGGAAATGGACGCCAGGAGGATCGACAGGATCCTGCGGAACCTCATCCTGAACGCGGTGGAACACGGCGAAGGCAGGCCGGTGACCGTCACTGTCGCGGCCAACCAGTCAGCGGTGGGAGTGGCGGTCAGGGACCAGGGGATCGGCATGACGCCGGCCGAGGCCGCCCGCGTCTTTGACCGTTTCTGGCGGGCGGATCCTGCCCGGGCGCGCACCACCGGAGGCAGCGGCCTGGGCCTGTCCATCGCCATGGAGGACACCAAGCTCCACAACGGCTGGCTGCAGGCATGGGGAAGCAAGGGCCGCGGAGCCAACTTCCGGCTGACCATTCCCTTGCGCCAGGGCGAGGAAATCGACCGCTCGCCCGTTCAGCTGGAGCCGGAGGACATCATCCTGCCCGGGCTGCCACACGAGAAGAATGTGCTGGTCCTGGGGCCCGGCCCCGCAGAGGTAACGAAGGAGTCGTCATGACGGGACCAAAATCGCGGGGCCGCCTGAAGAGTGTTTTGCTGCTCATCATTGTCCTGCTGCTGGCCTCCTGCGCGCGCATCCCCACAGCCGGTCCTGTGGGAAAGAGCGTGGAAGGCAGCGAGGGAAACGTCAATGCCCCGGTGTTCCTCCCGGCCGCACCCCAGCCCGGGGCCACTCCGGAAAACATCATTGATTACTTCTACCGTGCCGGTACCGGATACGAGGGTGACTACGCGGTGGCCCGCGAATACCTGACGCAGGCGGCGTCGGTGTCCTGGAAACCTGACCAGCGTGCCCTGGTGTACCGGGAGGCGAAGGTGGTGAGCACCGGCGTCGACAACGTCTACAACTACCAGCTGGACGTTTCGTACAGCGTCGATGTTGACGGGATTGCCACCCAGATGCCCGAAGGCACCATCGAAAACATTCCGGCCACGCTGACCCAGGTTGACGGGGAATGGCGGATCTCGGCCATCCCGGACGGAACAGCGATCCCGGAGGAAACCTTCAAGGTCATCTACGGCGCCTACCCCATCTACTTCTACGACCCCAGTTTCACCTATGCCGTGCCTGATGTCCGCTGGTTCATCAGGAACAAGACCGTCAAAGCCATGACCAGCGCCCTGCTAGCCGGCCCCGCGCCGTACCTTCGGGGCGCGGTGGTGAGCGCTTTCCCGTCCGGCATCAAACTTGCCCGCGAATCGGTTCCCGTGGTGTCCGGAGCCGCGCAGGTGGACCTCACCGCCAAGGAACTTACTGAAGCCTCCACGGAGGACCGGCTCCGGATGCAGACGCAGCTTGCGCTGACCTTCCGCAGCCAGCCCGACGTTGTCAACGTGGAGCTGCATGCCAACCAGGACCTGGTCCGGGTCGAGGACAACGGCTCGGTGTTGCCCCCGGTGCGGGACAAGAACGTGCCGGTCCGCGAGATCGCCGTCAGCGGAAATGAGCTGGTGCGCTACGAGAACAACAGGGTGTCCCCGCTGCCGGACATGCAGCCTGTTTCCTCGCTGGGGCCCCGCTACCCGGCGGAATCCCCGGTGTCCCAGACCGTGGCTTTCCTCAATGAAAGCCGGACCACCCTTTACAGCATGGTGCCGGGACAGCCTGCCCGGGCCCTGACAACGCGCAGCATCATCACGCACCCGTCCTTCAGCGTTCAGGACTGGGTGTGGGCCGCCGGGCCAGGAGCTACCGGCGGTACGGAAGTCGTTGCCTACCGGCCTGTCGGTGTGGCCGAAGGCGCCGCCGTACCCACAGTCACCCTCACGCCGGCCTGGCTGGCCGGCAGGAACGTCAAGGAGCTGAGGATTTCCCGGGAGGGTGTCCGGGCGCTGGTGATTTCGGAACAGAACGGCACGACGAAGGTGCAGGTTGCCGGGATCATCCGGAACGCCGACGGCACGCCCCGGGAACTGACCGCCCCGATCACCCTGGTGGCTTCCGGTGCGCCGGACCAGGGAGTCTGGGTGAACGACACCACCGTTGCCGTGATGAAGTCATCGGCAGGGTCGAACGTCACGCCGGAGTTGCTGTCCCTGACATCCGGGCAGCCCCAGCAGCTGGCTCCCTGGCCCGGCCTGATGTGGCTCAGCGCCGGAAACGGTCCGGAGGAAATCTACGGCCAATCGGCCGAGGGCATCTTCCAGCGGCTGGGCAACGGCTGGTCGCCGCAACTCAAGGGTCCCATCGACCCCTCATTCCCCGGGTAGCCTGATGTCCACATAGGGCGGCTCCGGGGTTCCGGGTCCGCGGCCGTGAAGCCACGATGGGGTGTGACCGTAGACCAGCCGAGGCACCTTCCTGTGCGCCACACTCCTGTGCGCAGTCCCGCCAAAAGCGTGGCAAGCCTGGATCCGGACCTCCTGCCGCCTCCGCTGCGGTCTGCCAGACATCGCGGCGGGCACAGCCGCCGGTGGCTGCGGGCCGCCGACCAACTGAGCGCAGCGGCCGCGGAGCTCCTGGCACTGGCCGTTCCCGTGGACTGCGTCTGCTGCGGCGCGGAGGACCTGGCCCTGTGTGTCACCTGCGAACGCCAGGTCCGCCTGCTGACCAGGCGCCCGTTCCGGGCAGATGAGCAGGCCCCGGCCCTGATGAACGTCGACGGCGGCGTCATCCTTCCCGTCGTGGCAGCAGGTGTGTACCGCGAGGAGCTGGCGCAGGCCGTGCTCTCGTTCAAGAACCATGGCCAGCATCAGCTCGTTTCAGTCCTCGCGCGCGGGCTGGGGCATGGGATTGCCGCGGCTGTGGCAGGCGTCGACGGCGTCTGCCTTGTTCCGGTGCCCAGCAGCACCGGCGCCTACATCAAGAGGGGGTTCAGCCCGGTCCATCTCATGCTGGCGGAGCTGCAGCGAGGTACCGCTATCGCCGGGACGCCGGTGGTGGACGTGATCCGGAAATCCCGGCGCCGTGCCGCACTGGAGCAACTGCCCGGGGGCCAAAAGGGACTCGGCCGCGGTGCCAGGGCAAGCCGGGTCAGGGGGTCCATGAAGGTCCCGGGATGCAGGCGTGCGCGGGTGGCCGGCCGCCGCTGCATCATCGTTGACGATGTCCTCACCACCGGCGCCACGCTGGCGGAAGCAGCCCGCGCACTCCACCTCTGCGGTGCTGTTGTGGTGGGGGCTGTGGTCCTGGCGGCGACACGCCCGCCCGATTCAGCTGGCGGCGGATCCTCCGGCCCGGAAGCCGGCGGAAAGCTGCCCGTCTTAGAAAAAAATAAACGAAGAAAGGATGAATAACAGGTGGCTATGAACTAACGTCGGTTGTGGGTACCAAGAACAAGTTGTACCTTTCGATGGCGGCTCGGAAAGGGGCTCGACTGTCAAACAGATCGGCCTTTGGGATGTGCCGCCGTCGTGTCACCGAAGTCATTTGGAGGGCACCATGGAGTTTATGATCAGCGGGCGAAATCTGACGGTCTCAGA
Organism: Micrococcaceae bacterium UBA6021; assembly: GCA_002427975.1. Classification (GTDB taxonomy): domain Bacteria; phylum Actinomycetota; class Actinomycetes; order Actinomycetales; family Micrococcaceae; genus Arthrobacter. The sequence continues at coordinate 7,851 of DIZT01000091.1, forward strand.
CCGCTTCCGCGAATACGCCGGTGAGAAGATCTCGAAGATCGAATCACTTGGCGACAAGGTCCAGCGGGTCGACGCGAAGGTTTCCAAGGAAACGAACGCACGCCAGACCGGCGACCAGCTCACCGTTGAAGTGACAGTCCTGGGCCGGGGACCCGTGATCCGTGCCGAAGCCAGCGCCGCAGACAAATTCGCCGCCTTCGATCTCGCCTACACCAAACTGCTTGAACGTCTCCGCCGCGCCAAGGACCGCAAGAAGGTCCACCACGGACGCCACACCCCGAAGGCGGTACGTGAGGCCACCGCGGAACTGGAGCCCGCAAGCGCCAGTGAACCCCTCTACGTTGAGGCGAGCCATCACAGCGAGCCCCAGGCGACGGCCGCTGTACGATCGCCCTACGAGGTCGAGAACGACATTCCCGCGGGTGACTCCCCGGTGCTGATCCGCCGCAAAGTCTTCCCTGCCGCCTCCCTCACCCTCGACGACGCTGTGGACAACATGGAGCTCGTGGGCCACGATTTCTACCTGTTTGTGGACAAAGCCACCAACACGCCCTCCGTCGTCTACCGGCGCCGTGGCTGGACCTACGGGGTGATCACCCTGGACCATGAATGCGAACCGGGGGACACCGCCGTCGAAGAGAAAATCCTCGCCTACCGTTCCGATGACGAGGCTGCAAAAGTCTAGGGTGGTTCACGCCCCTCTCTGAAAGGACTGATGTGCCAGCAACGCTGAGCCTTATCCAGGCCCGGCGGATCGCACTGGCAGCTCAGGGACTCGACAAAGGACGGCCCGCCGGCCCCGTGACCTCACGGACGGTGGGCCGAACCTTTGCCCGGCTCCAGCTGGTCCAGATCGATTCCGTCAACGTGTTGTCCCGCAGTCACTTTCTGCCCTTCTTTTCAAGGCTCGGCAACTACGACCGCACCATCCTTCAGCGGATGGCCAGCACGCCTCCCCGGCGAATGATGGAGTACTGGGCGCACGAGGCCAGCTTCATCCGGCCCGAGCATTTCCAGGACCTCCTCTTGTGGCAGAAACGCACGTGGGTCGGTGCGTCGGCCATGGACCCGGTGTTGCGTGACGCCGTGGCCGGAAAGGTCCTCGACGCCCTCGCCCCAGGACGGCCCATGACGGCTGTGGAACTGACGGCGACCATCGGGCACGTGGAAGACCGGCGGGACGACAACTGGGGTTGGAACTGGAACGCCGTCAAGCGCGTGCTTGAACATCTGTTCGAGGCAGGCGTCATTTCCGCGGCGTCCAGAACCGAACAGTTTGAGCGAAGGTATACGCCGACGGCGAGGGTGCTGCCGCGCCGGCTTGCGCTCGAAGCAAGTCCGGACCCGGTCGAGGCCATGCATCGGCTCATCGACGCCGCTGCCCAGGCCCACGGTATCGGAACCGTGAAGTGTTTCGCGGACTACTTCCGCACACCGGTCAAGGCTGCGGCGTCGGCCGTGGACCATCTGGTCAGCACGGGGAGGCTGGAGCCCGTCACGGTGGTTGGCTGGAACCGGAAAGTATTCCTCCATGCTGATGCCAGAATGCCGCGCCGGGCGGCAGGGCGGGCTTTGCTCAGTCCCTTTGACTCCCTGGTCTTCGAGCGGCGCAGGCTTGAAGAGCTCTTCGGGTTCCACTACCGGATCGAGATTTACACCCCCGGGCACCTCCGGCGCTTCGGGTACTACGTCCTGCCTTTCCTCCTGGGCGACACCATCGTGGCGCGGGTGGACCTGAAAGCGGACCGTGCAGCCGGGAAACTGCTGGTCAGGTCCGCCTACGGTGAGCCGGACGCACCGCCCGGGACCGCCGTCGAACTCGCGGCTGAGCTGGAACTGATGGCCGGGTGGCTGGGGCTGGGGGACGTGGTGGTCAGCCCGGCCGGGGACCTCGCGGAGCCGCTCGCGGCCGCCCTGCGGCACCGTGCGGCTCCGCTCCGCTCTGAGGGAACACCGGCTACGTGGCCGGTGTCTCTCCCGTAGACTAAAAACGCCAGAATTCGGCAGCATAAGACTGGGAGTATCTTCACGTGGCATCACTTATCGAAAAACTTCTCCGCACGGGTGACAAAAAAACCCTGCGGCAACTGCGGAACTATGCCGACTCCATTAATGCTCTCGAAGACTCGTTCAAAACCTTTACGGATGCGGAGCTGCGCGAGGAAACCGACCGCCTCCGCGCCCGCCACCAGGACGGGGAGAAGCTGGACGATCTCCTCCCGGAGGCCTTTGCCGCCGTCCGCGAGGCCTCATCCCGCACCCTGGGCATGCGTCACTTCGACGTCCAGCTCATGGGTGGCGCCGCCCTCCACCTGGGCAACATCGCCGAAATGAAGACCGGTGAAGGCAAGACCCTCGTGGCCACCGCGCCTGCCTACCTCAACGCCCTGACCGGCACTGGCGTCCACGTCATCACCGTGAACGACTACCTCGCCGAATACCAGTCGGACCTCATGGGCAGGGTCTACCGTTTCCTCGGCCTGACCAGCGGTTGCATCCTTTCCAACCAGGATCCCTCGGTGCGCCGGCAACAGTACGCCGCGGACATCACGTACGGCACCAATAACGAATTCGGCTTTGACTACCTCCGCGACAACATGGCGTGGGACAAAACAGAACTGGTCCAGCGCGGCCACCACTTCGCCATCGTCGATGAGGTCGACTCCATCCTCATCGATGAGGCCCGGACCCCGCTCATCATTTCCGGCCCCGCCCAGGGCGACACCAACCGGTGGTACAGCGAATTTGCCAAGGTGGTGCAGCGCCTGAAGCTGGGTGAGGACTACGAGGCGGACGAGAAGAAGCGCACCGTCGGCGTCCTTGAGGGCGGCATCGAAAAGGTGGAGGACTACCTGGGCATCCAGAACCTCTATGAATCCGCGAACACCCCGCTCATCGGGTTCCTGAACAACGCCATCAAGGCCAAGGAACTGTTCAAGCGGGACAAGGACTACGTCATCCTCGACGGCGAAGTGCTGATCGTTGACGAACACACTGGCCGCATTCTGGCCGGGCGCCGCTACAACGAGGGCATGCACCAGGCCATCGAGGCCAAGGAAGCCGTGGAGATCAAGGCCGAAAACCAGACCCTGGCCACGGTGACGCTCCAGAACTACTTCCGCATGTACGCCAAACTGTCAGGCATGACCGGCACGGCCGAGACTGAGGCCGCCGAGTTCATGGGCACGTACAAGCTCGGCGTAGTGGCCATCCCCACCAACCGGGACATGACGCGGCTCGACCAGTCGGACCTGGTGTTCAAGAACGAAAAGGTGAAGTTCGACGCCGTCGTGAAGGACATTGCCGAGCGTCACGAAAAGGGCCAGCCGGTCCTCGTGGGTACCACGAGCGTCGAAAAGAGCGAATACCTCTCCGGCCTCCTGGGCAAGGAAGGCATCAGGCACGAGGTCCTCAACGCCAAAAACCACGCCCGTGAAGCCGCCATCGTCGCGCAGGCCGGACGCAAGGATGCTGTCACCGTGGCCACCAACATGGCAGGCCGAGGCACTGACATCATGCTGGGCGGCAACGCCGAGTTCACCGCGGTGGCCGAGCTTGCCAAGCGCGGGCTGGACCCGGAAGAGAATTCCGACGAGTACGAGGCCGCATGGCCGGCTGCCCTGGAGGCCGCCAAGCAGTCCGTCAAGGACGAACACGAGGAAGTGCTGGACCTCGGCGGCCTGTACGTCCTGGGCACTGAGCGGCACGAATCCCGCCGCATCGACAACCAGCTCCGTGGCCGTTCCGGACGCCAGGGCGACCCCGGCGAATCCCGCTTCTACCTCTCCCTGACCGATGACCTGATGCGGCTCTTCAACTCCGGCGCGGCCGAACGGCTGATGAACAGCTCCGTCCCGGATGATGTGGCGCTGGAATCCAAACTCGTCTCGCGGGCCATCGCCTCTGCCCAGGGCCAGGTTGAAGGCCGCAATGCCGAGCAGCGCAAGAACGTCCTGAAATACGACGACGTCCTGAACCGCCAGCGCGAAGCCATCTACGGTGACCGCCGCCGGATCCTGGAAGGCGACGACCTCCACGAGAAGGTGCAGTTCTTCGTCGAGGACACCATCGTCGCCCTGATCGACTCCGCCACGGCCGAAGGAAACGGCGACGACTGGGACTACACCCAGCTGTGGACCAACCTGAAGACGCTCTACCCCGTCAGCGTCACAGCCGAGGAAATCATCGACGAAGCCGGTGGCAAGTCCAGGCTCACCGTTGAGTTCCTCAAGGAGGAGCTCCTCTCCGACGCCCGCGTGGTTTACCAGACCCGGGAGGAGACCATCGGTTCAGAGAGCATGCGCGAGCTGGAACGCCGCGTGGTGCTGTCGGTCATTGGGCGTAAGTGGCAGGAACACCTCTACGAGATGGACTACCTGAAGGAAGGCATCGGCCTGCGGGCCATGGCCCAGCGTGACCCGCTCGTGGAATACCAGCGCGAGGGCTTCACCATGTTCCAGTCCATGATGGAGGCCATCCGCGAGGAAAGCGTTGGCTTCCTGTTCAACCTTGAAGTGGAGGTCACTCCAGCCCAGGATGTGGTGGTGGCCGACGCCGCCGGCGGCCACACCGAGCACGTCGAGCCGCAGATCCACGCGGCCGGCCTGGAAGCGCCTGAGAAGCCAGCCCAGCTGCAGTACACGGCTCCCGGCGAGGACGGCGCTACCCAGACGCGTGTTGAGGCCCGCTCCTCCTCCAGGTCCGGCAACCCGGCCAAGGCTGCAGCGCAGGACGCCACCAAGCGTCCGGCCAAGAAAAAGCGCCGCTGACCGGTCAGCCGACCATAAATTCGGTGACCCGCCAAACCTGGTTGCTGCGTTCAAGCCGGACCGCCACGGCCCGCGCGCGGACATCGTCAACCACCACGGCGCTTGCCTCATAAATGCCGGGAGCCACCTCGCAGGCACGGACGGAGCGCACCACGGAGTTTTTGTGCAGCCGGGCCAGGGACGGCGAGTCGGAGCGGGCCTGTTCGCGACGGATCAGGGCTGCGCGGTGCTGCAGCAGGGCGAGGCAGCGCGGATCCAGGCGGCGGGCAAGCTGGTGGATCGGCCGGATCCCGGCCAGGACCTCCATGGCCGCCTGCACAGTGCTGCGGGTCATGGCAAGGATCTCGGAGGTCTCGTCTGCTGCACGCAGCGGCGTCACCGGTGCGGTGGTGCCACGGAAAGGAACCTGGCGGACTGCAGCCGCGGGACGCGGGTTGGCCCGGGCGGAGCGGATCGGCGTAACTGCGTTCATGGGAATCCCCTTGGTTGTGAGCTGATGAATGTCGGCTAGGCCGTAGAAGGTGCTTTCAAAATCTGCCCGGGCAGCAGGACGTCGGGGTTTTCGCCGATCCGGGACTTATTGGCCTCGTACCAGCGCGGCCAGTGGATGGCGACGTCGACATCCGAGGCCGCCGGACCCAAGTGGCGGGATGCGATGTCCCACAGTGTGTCGCCTGCCAGCACCGTGACCTCACCCGGCGGCGGCGGGCCCTGGTCAGCGCGGACGGGTTGGGCCGCCATCAGGCCGGGATCGGCGACCGGCGGGCTGGGGCGCCAGTCGGGCCGGACCGCTGCCGCCGGAACTTGGCTGGCCGTGGGGGACCACTGGACCTGGATGGCCATGTCCTGGACTGCTGCGTCCTGTACCGCCACCTGCTTGACTGCCAACTCATGTACCGCCACTTCCTGGGTAGGCACCCAGGCCGGTCCGGCCGGCGGTACGGCCGCGTGAGCCAGCGGTGCCGACAGCAGCTGCACCGACAGTGCGGCCACGGCGAGCCGCCGCATAAACGCGGGGCAGCACTTGCCCGCCGTGGCGGCGGCGCGGCCCCTCCCGCACCTGTCAAGAACGGCAGCCGCTGACGCCAGAACCATCGAGAATATCCACCAGGCGACGATCGCCAGGCCCGCAGTAACCGCCACGGCACCCAGCAGGTCATCGACGTCGGGGCCTTGCCGGCGGGCTGCGGACAGCTGCCACCGATCCACCATGCCCCCGCCGGCAACGCAGAGAAAGAATCCCAACAGGAGGATGGACACGGCCACGACCGCGTCTGCGCGGAGCCCACGTGCTGTACCAACCATCATGGTGTTCCTGTCTCATTTTTGATGCAGTTTGATGCAGTTTGATGAATCTAGGATCAGTTTGACGTAGGCGTGTTGGATTTGTCCAGAGACTGGAGGGAAGTTGTTGGCGAATTGACCGCGAATGAAGCGGCACCCTACGCTTGGCCCCATGCGATGGGATGCCCTGTTCAGTGATATTGAGGCCCAGTTTGCCGAGGGGGAGCGGCTGGCCGTCGACGCCGAGATCTCAGAGCGGGCCAGAGCGGAAACCGCCGCCGTTGCCCTGGGTGACAGGCTGCGGGGTTCCCTGAACAGCCACGTGTCCGTGCACCTGGCGTGCGGGCGCGTCTTCGAGGGAATCCTCAGCCATGCCGGGGCCGACGCCCTGGTCCTGAACGAACTGCGTCACCAGGTCCTGGTCCCGTATGGGGCGGTGGCGCGCTACGCCGGCTTGGGGCGGGTTTCCGTGGCCGAGGCTTCGCAGGTACGGCGCCGGATCGGGTTAGCGCATGCCCTGCGGGGCCTCGCGCGGGACAGGGCCGAACTTGCGGTGACGCTGCGCCACGTGCCGGAACGGGACAGCGGGCTGGCCGGTGTCATCGACAGAGTGGGCAGTGATTTCTTTGACCTGGCATTGGTGACTCCCGGGGAGGCCCGGCGTGCCTCGCAGGTCCGGCAGGTTGCCACGGTGCCCTTTGAAGCGCTGGGCGCCATCCGGTCATCGAGCGCCGGGGAGCTGTAGCCGCGGGCCGGAGTTTTTGTCCAGATAATCGGGTTTTCCGGCCTGTTGAGGTGATTATCTGGACAGAAACTCAGTGGACCCGGGTCCAGGCCGGTAGCGGCGGCGGACGCCCGGGCCTGGATCAGCCCTGTTTGGCCTTGGCTTCCTGGATCATGCGGCTGGCCTCCGCGTAACGCTCTTCGATGTATTGCTCAAGCATCTTTTCCTCGACGCGCCACTGCCCTCGGCCACCCACCTGGATGGCTTTCAGCTCTCCGCTGCGGACCAGGGCATAGGCCGCCGGCGAGTTGATCTGCAGCTGTTCAGCGACATCGGCGAGAGTGAGGAATCTGGGCATAGTTCCATTTTGCCATTGACGGTGCCATCTAGCGCGGTTATCCACAGTTTGATGTTGTTTGG
>DIZT01000091.1:15204-15380 GCA_002427975.1 Micrococcaceae bacterium UBA6021
GTGGTGGGAGTGATCTCCCTGGTTGGCAGCGCTGACCAGACCACCGAGGTTTACGCCGCCAGGGACTCCATTGCGGTGGGTGAGAAGCTGACCGCGGACAATGTGGTCCGGGCCGAGGTCCGCCTGGGTGAGACCGAACAGCATTACGTCACGGTTGAAGCAGGGCTCCCCGACGG
>DIZT01000091.1:15503-22930 GCA_002427975.1 Micrococcaceae bacterium UBA6021
CTGGCCACTGTGGATGCCTTGGACCGCAAGCCCGTGGCCGTGACCATTGATGAAGCACTGCCGCCGCAGGCGGTGGCCGGGACCCGGGTGGATGTCTGGGTTGCCTTGCCGGATGCGCGCAACGGTTTCAGTGAGCCGAAGCTCCTGCTGCCCGGCGCGGAAATTGCACAGGTGACCGTTGGCTCCACGGCCTTGGGGTCCTCGCGCAACACGGTGCTGATGGTTCTTGTTGCCGACAACCACATGCCGGCCATCCTCGGCGCCCAGGCGAACCATGCCAAGATTTCAGTGGTGTGGAACCCGGGCGGCGGCGCCTCATGAGCATCCCAGTTGTCACTGTGGGCCAGGCTCGCGAGGACGTGGTGGGCGGGTTGGAGCGGCTCCACGGTCCCGTCACGGTGGTCCGGCGCTGCGCCGAACTGACTGAACTGCTGGCCGCCTGCCAGAGCGGACTGGCGCGGGCGGCGGTTGTGGCTGATGGCTGCGAGGGCCTGACTGCTTCGCTCGTTGACCGGCTCGGCGCCGTGGGCGTGGCGATCATCGCCCTCACGGATGACGCCGACGAGGCCGCCAGGCTGCGCGGGATCGGCGTGGCGTCTGCGCTGACCGGAGTGGAGTCTGCCGCCCTGGCCGGCAGGATCGCCGAGGTGGTTGCCCAGCTGACCGGCACGGCCACGGTTGCGACGTTCGGGAGCGGGTTGGGGGACACCAGCTCCGCGCTGCGCCAGCGTCCCGCCGACCAGGCGGACGTGCCACCGGCTTCGGGGGCGGGCAAGATCATTGCCGTGTGGGGTCCCGCCGGTTCACCCGGCCGGACCTTCGTTGCAGCCAACATCGCGGGGGAGTTGGCTGCGGATGGGAAGTCCGTGCTCCTGATCGACGCCGACAGTTACGGGGCCAGCATCGCGGCAGTCCTGGGCCTGCTGGATGAATCTGCGGGGATCGCGCAGGCCTGCCGGCTTGCGGACCAGGGACTGCTCGACGCCGATGCGTTGCTGAAGGTGGCCACACCGGTCACCACCAAGCTTGGGACTTTCCGGGTACTGACCGGGATCACGCGGGCGGACAGGTGGACCGAATTGCGGGCGGCAGCACTGTCGCTGGTGCTGGAACGCGCGAAGGAGGTTGCCGACGTCGTGGTTGTGGACACCGGCTTCTGCCTGGAGGCGGACGAGGAACTCAGCTTCGACACGATGGCTCCGCGCCGGAATGCCGCGACACTGCGGAGTCTGGAACTGGCGGACACCGTCTATGCCGTGGGGGCCGCGGATCCGGTGGGCGTTCCCCGGCTGGTCCGCGGACTCGCGGAGCTCGAGTTGGCAGTACCGCATGTGTCGCCTGTTGTGGTGATGAACAAGGTCCGGGCGGCGGCGGTGGGGAGATCCCCGGAACGCCAGCTGAAGGATGCATGGGGGCGGTATGGCCCGTCGTCGCAGATCGCAGCCTTCCTGCCGGCGGACAGCCCCGCAGCTGACGCGGCGCTGCTCAGCGGCTCGCTGCTGCTCGAAACGGCGCCGGATTCCAAGCTCAGGCACGCGATCGCCGAATTGGTTTGTGCACCTGTCCAGCGATCCTCCAGATCCTCTGTATTTTCTTCCACACCGAGGCTTCAGCGAAAGGGCTAGGCTCACCGTAGGAGCTGCGACGGTGCAGCATCAAACTTGTGATGGAGGCGTTTGTCGATGTCGTCTGGATCCAGCGTGGAGGATCAAGCTTTGGCTATTGGTGACCGGGAGGGATTCCTGGCGGATTATTACCAGCATCTTGCCGAAGAGGATGCCCGGACTTATTCCCCGGAGGTGCTGGCCAACCGGGCGGAAACCCACCGCGGTGTCGCCGCGAACCGGCAGCCGGGCCAGGCTCAGGTTTCCATCGTCAACGAGGAGGACAGTAGCGTCGTCTATGTCGTCACGGACGATATGCCTTTCCTTGTTGACTCGGTCAACGCCGAGCTTGTGCGCCAGAACGCCGCTATCGGGCTTGTCCTTCATCCGCTGTTCGTGGTGACCCGGAACCGGGAAACGGGGCAGCTGGTTAAAGTTGATCGGGTCCCGTCCCACATCGGTCTCTCCAGCGGTGATACGGCGGCGATGCCCATGCTTTCGCACCTCATCGCGCAAGGCGAAAACGCCTCCCACATGGAGTCGTGGATCGCCGTGGAAATCAACCGCGTCTCCGACGAGGCAAAGGCGTCGTTGCTGGACGGGCTGGACCGCATCCTGGGAGACGTGCGCGCCGCCGTCGAAGACTGGCCCAAGATGCGAAACAAGGCCCAACAGATTGCCGCGAGTCTGGACCAGGTGTCCCACTCGGCCCAGATTGCCGAACTGCGGCAGGCGCAGGACCTTTTGCGCTGGCTCGACGACGGCAACTTCACTTTCCTCGGATACCGCGAGTACGACCTCGTCACCGTCGACGGTGAAGATGTGCTGGAGCTGCGTGAAGACAGCGGTCTCGGACTGCTCCGGGCGAAGCCGGGCGCTCCGCACATGCAGCACCTCACCGACGCCGGACGAAAAAAGGCGCGGGAAAAAAGGGCGCTGGTAATCACCAAGGCAAACTCACGGTCCACGGTCCACCGTCCCGCGTACCTTGACTACATCGGCGTGAAGAGTTTTGACGCCGCAGGCAACGTCAACGGCGAGCGCCGCTTCATCGGCCTGTTCGCGACCAGTGCCTACGCCGGATCCGTCCGGAACATCCCCATCGTGCGCGAAAAAGTGGACGCCGTGCTGGGCAATGCAGGCTTCCCGCCGGACTCACACTCGGGCAAGGACCTTTTGGGGATCCTGGAGACGTACCCCCGCGACGAACTGTTCCAGATCGAGACCGAGGACCTGTCGGCCACCGCAACCGGCATCCAGAGATTGCAGGAGCGGCGGCGGACCCGCCTGTTCCTCCGACCGGACATCTACGGCCGTTTTATGTCCGCGTTGGTCTACCTTCCGCGTGACCGGTACACCACCAATGTCCGGCTCCGCATCGAGGAGGAACTGCGGACCACGTTCCAGGCGGAGTCCATCGACTACGCGGCGCGGATGACCGAATCGGCCCTCGCCCGCCTGTTCTTCCGGATCCGCTTGCCCAAGGGCGCTGAGATCAGCCACGTCAACGCTGATGAGCTTGAAGCGCGGCTGGTCCGGGCGGCCCGTTCGTGGAGTGAGGGCATCACTGAAGTCCTGCGGGAACGCGGCGCTGATGAGCAGGCGAAGGAGCTCGCCGCGATCTGGTCGGAGGCTTTTCCCGCCGGATACCGCGTGGATTACGAGGTTGAGGACGCGCTGGAGGACATCGCCCGGTTCGAGAAATACGGGGCTGAAGCCGAGCGCACAGCCGCTGCCAGGCAGGAACGGCCGGGCGTCCACGTGTACTTGCCCAAGGGCGCCGGTGAAGTCCTGGAAGAGGACGCCCGCGTCAAGCTGTACATGCTGGAACCCAAGAGCCTGAGCCAGATCCTGCCGTTCTTCCACAATCTGGGACTCGAGGTGCTGGATGAGCGGCCTTTTGAGATCGAGACGGCTGACCAGCGGGACTTTTTCCTGTACGACCTGGGGCTGAAATACCCTGCCGGCATTGATCCGCTGGCCACCGGACAGCTTCTGGCCGACTCGTTCGGTGCCGCCGTATCCGGCGCCGTAGAGTCGGACAGTTTTGACCGGCTGGTGCTGCGTGAGGGGATGCAGTGGCGCGAGATCACCGTCCTGCGGGCCTACGCCCGGTACATGCGGCAGATGGGGAACACCAACTCGGTGGGCTTCATGGCGGACACCCTGCTCGCCAATCCCGATGTCACGAAAGCCCTGACGGCCCTTTTCGCGGCCCGGTTCGATCCCGCCCTGAGCGGGACCGAGCGCCTTGCGGCGCAGGAGAAAGTCCGCGGCGAGCTGTCAGCTGCCATTGAAGAGGTGGCAACGCTCGACGCCGACCGTGTGCTGCGGACCCTGGCGAACCTGATCGAGGCGACCCTCCGCACCAACTACTACCAGTACAAGACGCACCTGAGCTTCAAGCTCGATCCTGCCCGGATTGAGGGTCTGCCGTTCCCGCGGCCCATGTTCGAAATCTGGGTCTATTCCCCACGGGTCGAGGGCGTCCACCTCCGCTTCGGCAAGGTGGCCCGCGGCGGCTTGCGCTGGTCTGACCGGCGCGAGGATTTCCGGACGGAGATCCTTGGTCTGGTGAAGGCGCAGACCGTCAAAAACGCCGTCATCGTTCCCACCGGCGCCAAAGGCGGCTTCTTCGCCAAACGGCTGCCCGACCCCGCAGCGGACCGTGCGGCCTGGATGGCTGAGGGTGTTGACAGCTACAAAACGTTCATCCGGGGTCTGTTGGACCTCACTGACAACCTTGTCGCGGGAGCTGACGGCGAAACCGTCGTGCCGCCGTCGGACGTTGTAAGGCACGACGACGACGATTCCTACCTTGTGGTGGCGGCGGACAAGGGGACGGCCACGTTCTCGGACATCGCCAACGGGCTTGCGGCTGAATACGGGTTCTGGCTCGGTGACGCGTTCGCCTCCGGAGGTTCGGTTGGCTATGACCATAAGGCCATGGGAATCACGGCCCGTGGTGCCTGGGAGTCGGTCAAACGCCACTTCAGCGAGCTGGACGTGGACACCCAGACCCAGCCGTTCAGCGTGGTGGGCGTGGGGGACATGTCCGGCGACGTGTTCGGCAACGGCATGCTCCTGTCCCGGCACATCCGGCTGCTGGCAGCCTTCGACCACCGGCACATCTTCCTTGACCCCGCACCGGAAACGGAATCGTCGTTCGTGGAACGGCGGAGGCTGTTCGAACTGCCGAGGTCCTCGTGGGACGACTACGACAAATCCCTCATCAGCGAAGGCGGCGGCGTGTACGCCCGCCAGGCCAAGTCCATTCCGGTCTCGCCGCAGGTCCGGGCGGCCCTGGGTCTGCCCGAGGCGACCACAGAGCTGAGCCCGCCGGAGCTTCTCCGCGCCATTCTGCTGGCTCCGGCCGACCTGCTGTACAACGGCGGGATCGGGACGTATGTCAAGGCCAGCACCGAGTCCAACGCCTCCGTGGGTGACAAGGCCAACGACGCCATCCGCGTGGACGGCAAGGACCTGCGGGTCAAGGTGGTGGGTGAAGGCGGGAACCTGGGCATGACGCAGCGCGGCCGCATTGAAGCTGCCCTGCAGGGCGTCATCCTGAACACCGATGCGATCGACAACTCGGCCGGCGTCGACTGCTCCGACCATGAAGTGAACATCAAGATCTTTGTGGACCGGATGGGGGCGGCGGGCAAGCTGACCCCGGAGGAACGGGCGGGCTTCCTCGCCTCCATGACGGACGAGGTGGGGCGGCTGGTCCTCGAGGACAACGTGGACCAGAACATTCTGCTCCTGAACGACCGGATGCGCGTGGCCGAGTGGAGCCCCAGCTATGAGCGGCTGATGGACTGGCTGGAGAAGTCGGCGGACCTGAAGCGTGACCTTGAAGCGCTGCCCAGCACCGAAACCCTGCGCGAGCGGCTGGACCAGGGTCAGGGGCTGACGTCACCGGAGCTGTCGGTGCTGGCGGCTTACGCGAAGATCGAGCTGGCATCGGCGCTGCGTGACAGCGACCTCGCCGACGATCCGTGGTTCCGCGGTACGCTGCGTGCGTACTTCCCGCAGCAGCTGCGGGAACGGTTCGACGCCGAACTGGACACCCATCCACTGCGGCGCGAGATCATTGCCACGGTGGTGGCCAACGACATGATCAACATGGGCGGCATCACGTTCGCCTTCCGCACCATGGAGGAAACCTCGGCCACTGAGGTGGCTGTGGCCAAGTCCTTCGTGGCGCTCCGCGAGATCTTCGACCTGAACACCATGGTGGGGGAATTGAACAGCCTGCCGGCGTCGTTCCCCACCGAACACTGGAGCACCGTCCACCTGGACATCCGCCGCCTGCTGGACCGTGCTGTCCGGTGGCTGTTGGCCCAGGGCGGCACGTCCCGGCCCATCGCGGAGACCGTGGCCGAATTCAAGCCGCTACTGGACCCGATGCGCGCGCGGCTGCTGGATTATCTCCGTGGTGATGACCGTGACCGCGTTGCCAGCTGGCTGGAGACAGCGCACGGGTGGGACCTTCCGGACGGGCTTGCCTTCCGGTGGGCTGAGCTCTTCGAGAGCTTTGTCCTGCTGGACATTGCCAAGATCGTGCATGCCCGTAAGGAGCCGGTGGAAGAGATTGCGGCGGTTTACTACACCGTGTTCAACCGCTTCCACGCCGACTCGCTGCTGGAACGGATCAGCAGCTTGCCGCGCCAGGACAGGTGGCAGGCGCTGGCCAGGGCCGCACTCCGGGATGACCTCTATTCCACCGTCTCGGACATGACGACGGCGGTACTGGAGTCAACAGCGTCCGGGGAGTCTGCGGAGGACAGGCTGAAGGACTGGGAACGCCAGAATGCCGAGCAGCTGGGCAGGGCGAAGAGCATGTTTGACGAGGTCAACTCGCTCGAAGCCGACGATATGGCGTCACTGTCGGTAGCATTGAGGCTCTTGAGGTCAATCGTCCGACGCTAGGAATCCCGGCGTCGTAACTGGAGGTGCAGTGGCAATCTTTACGGACCCCATCAGGGAACACGCTGATTTCGGGCCGGGCGATGCCGAATGGCTGCACCTCCTGGTGGGCGACTGGCAGATGGTCGCTGACCTGGCTTTCGCTGACCTGGCGTTGTGGTTCCCGCACCCGGATCACGGCTATGTGGCGCTGGCGCACGTCAGGCCGTCCACCACACACACCGTGTTCCACGGCGACTTTGTGGGCGAGCCCATCCGGCAGGACCTGCAGCCGCTGGTGGACAAGGCCTGGAGCAGCCGTGCCATCGAGCGGTCCAGCGAGACCAACTGGAGCACGGACATGGCGTTGCGGGTGGAGGCCGTTCCGATGGTCCGCAACGGCCGGACCCTGGCTGTGGTGACCACGCACATGGACCTGTCCAGTTCCCGGATGCCGTCCCGCCTGGAGCTGACGTACCGGCAGTGCGCCTACGATCTCCTCCGGATGGGAACGCTGGGACTGTGGCCCGACTTTGCCTCGCCCACCGGTTCGCGCCGCGGCGCGCCTCGTGTGGGGGACGGCCTGATCAGGCTCGACGCCGAGGGCATTGTGCAGTACGCAAGCCCCAATGGGGTGTCGGCTTTCCGGCGGCTGGGCGACGGCGAGTCGCTGGAAGGCCGTTCCCTGGCCGAGGTGACCGCCGGGCTGCTCAAGGACCGGAGGCTTGTGGACGAGACGCTGCCGCTGGTGGTGACCGGGCGGATGCCGTGGCGCAGTGAGATTGAATCCCGTGGTGTGAGCCTGTCACTGCGGGCCATCCCGCTGCGGGATGAGCAGCAGCGCTTTGGTGCGCTGGTGCTGTGCCGGGACGTGTCCGAACTGCGGCGACGGGAGATGGAACTCGTCACCAAGGA
>DIZT01000091.1:22968-28396 GCA_002427975.1 Micrococcaceae bacterium UBA6021
GAGGCCAAGCAGGGCCTGGAGCAGGCGATGCGGCGCGTGGCCACCATCGCGCTGGTTCACGAGACCCTGTCGCAGGGTTTGGCGCAGAGTGTCGACTTTGACGAGCTGATCGGCCGACAGTTCCGGCTGTCCGCTGAGGTCGCGTCGCCCTCCCAGCAGGTCAAGACCGAGAAGTCCGGACTTTTTGGGGAACTGCCCAGCGACTTCGCCACCCCGCTGGCGCTGGTCATCAACGAGCTGGTGACCAACGCCGTCGAGCATGGCCTGGCGGGACGCGCGGGGACCGTGTGGCTCATCGCGGACCGTTCCGAGGAGGAAGACGGCGAGGAACTGCTGACCGTTACCATTGCCGACGACGGTGTGGGACTGCCGGATACGCCGCACGTGGAGGGGCTGGGGCTGCAGATTGTCCGCACACTGGTCACCAGTGAGCTGGGCGGCACCATCGCGTGGCACCCGCGCGACGGCGGCGGCACCGCGGTCCAGATCCGCCTCAGCCTGGCCGCCAGGTAGGGGTCCGGCTGAACAGGCAACTTAAGTGGCGATGGCCGCAACCCTGAAGGGTTGCGGCCATCGCCACTTAGTGCTCTTGGTGTTTGGGGCCTACGAAGCGCGGCGGGCGCGTGCGGCGCGGCGCTTGAGGGCGCGGCGCTCGTCTTCGCTCATGCCGCCCCAAACGCCGGCGTCCTGGCCGGATTCGAGGGCCCACTGGAGGCAGGTGTCAACCACCGGGCAGCGGCGGCAAACGCTCTTGGCTTCCTCAATCTGGAGGAGGGCAGGCCCTGTGTTTCCTACGGGGAAAAACAGTTCCGGGTCCTTGTCGAGGCACGCCGCGCGGTTACGCCAATCCATGCTGATCAGTTGCTCCAATTCTGGGAAAAGCCCTTTGTGAAATAATTCACTAGTAGCTACAAAGGAAAAGGGCCCTGAGGGGCCCCCTTGGTCATCTCAGTCAAGCCTGTCATGTTAACGCCATGTAAACAAGGGGTAATGCAGCTTGAAATCCCGGGATGGATGAGCGATACGTCACACGGGCATCGCCGACCCTCACCACTGTCCGACTATGTCCGGTAGGGTGCCAGTGTGTCAAGACCCCCCGTGAACCCTGCAGATCCGTCGTCTTCCACGCGCCCGCGCGGCATTGTGGTCATAGCGCTGATTGTTGCCGCCGAAGCCACCGCACTGTTGATTGCCGCTGCCTGGTACGGGTACGAACTCCTGTCCGGTGCGCCGGTCATGTCATTTTGGGGAGCCGTATTCACCCTTGGGCTGCTGCTCGCATTCTCGGCGTGGCTCTATTCGGTGGGCCACTTCCTCTTCCGGGGGCGCCGGTGGACGCGGGCAGCGGCCTTGGTGGCCCAGTTGTTTGTCCTGACCATCGGTTTCCCTACCCTGACCGCCGGCGTGTTGTGGGCGGGGATCGCCATGCTGGTGCCGGCCCTGACGGCCATAGTTCTCCTCTTCGACAAGCGCGTTATCAGCTACGCCTCCCGGGCCGGCGGTTTGCCTCCGGCACTGTAAGCGGGCTGTCGTTGAGCGGCCGGTGTCGTAAGCGGCCACCTCCTACGCCGCCAACCCGCCCAGCCGCCCGTCCGGGGGTACCCAGCCCAGCTGGACGGCCAGGGCACGGCCGTTCTGGATCAGGACGCTGCGTCCGGGTGGAGGGTTGGGTTCCGCCTCGAAGCGGACCCCAAACAGATCGCCGTCAAGGAAGGTCCGGGGCGCGATCAGGACCCCCGAGCCCAGGCTGCGCGCCTGGAGCGCCAGCGGAACACGTTGGGCGAGGGTCGGGCTGTACCCGGCAGTCATCACCACCGTTAGGCCGAGGGCATTGAGGTCGGCGAGGTCGCGGTTCGCCTCCGCCGGCAACAGGTCCGCATCGTCAACCAACGCCATGGAGTTCCGGTCCAGACCGCCGGCCACCGTCTGGCGCAGGACTCCGGACCAGTAGGCGGTTGGGTCGGTGGCCTGCTCCGGACGAAGCCACGGTCCGGATTCGGGGTTGAGCCACGGCAGGAGCCGCAGAAATGATGACTTTCCCGACGCCGGCCCGCCCAGCACCGCCATGACCCCCGCTGCTGTTACCGGGACGGATACCGGTTCAAGTTCATCGCCGCCCACCCCGATGCCGAGGAGGCGATGCCCCCGCGCGACCCTCGCTGTCAGTCCAGCCGGGATCTGTACTGCGGCCCGGTCCAGGATCTGGGCCACGGGCACCACTGCAGGCAAGGGCTCAACGCGGAAGGGCCGCCTGGACAGGGACAGCGCCTGCACTTGAACTGGCCCCGTATCTTCTGCCTCCGAGTGGGCGGCCGTGTAGAACTGACAGACTGCCGTGCTTCCCGCCGTCACTGCGCCGACTGCCACGCCGCGTCCCACTACTGGCGCCGTCGGCGGCAGTTTCGGCCAGGCAATCCGGCTGTCGTCGCTGGATCCGGTCGGAAAATACACGCGGTTGGGAACGGCCGCGAAGAACCTGGACGTGACCAGTTCCCGCTGTCCGGAGATGATCACGGTGATGCCGGCGCGGCCGCCATCACGGACCAGGTCATGGACTACGTCTTCGGCCCATGCCAACGGCCCGGCACGGAAGGCCGACGCCCATGAACCCCAGCCGGCGATCACCAGCACGAGCGGAATGTCGTCGCCGACGGCGGGACGTCCGAGCCGGAGTGACTGTTCCCGGGCCAGGCGCTCCAGAATGCGCACGGCGCGGCGAAGCTCGTGCAGCCCGGCTCTGGCGCCCACACGGCAGTGGGAAGCCAATCCTGCGAACGAGCTGTCCGGGTCCAGCACATACAGGTGTGATTCCCGCGGCTGGCAGGCCAGATGGCGGACTGCCAGCCGGATTGCCTCGGGTGCACCGGATTCCGGTCCGCCGATAAGCGCCAGGTGTCCGTGGCCGGCGGGTTCCCAGATCAAAGGCGCAGTTCGCTGTTCGGAGGGCAGGTCCATCAGGCCGAGTTCGACGGACCAGCGACCACCGCTGCTGCCGCCGAAGCCGTCACCGTCACCGTCCCCGGACTCATGGACGGGTGAGCCGGCAGGTTCGGGCAAAACGCAGGGGAGTGGTGTGGCGACCGGCTTCCGGATGGCCGGGCGGTTCATGGCTTCCCATAAGCCGGCCATGGAGGCCACCAATGGCGCGGTTGCCGTGGCTGGCGTCGGTTCAGTGCCAGCGGAGGCGGAATCCGCCGTCACGGCCGGAACCTCGAGGTACTCGGAAGCCAGCCGGACCGAGATTCCGGCCGGTTCGGACAGGAAGGCCCCGGCAGTCAGTGATCCGGCCTGGAACTCCAGGGGAGCCTCCGTTCCGCGGGCCAGATATGCCCGGCCCGGTGTATCCACACTGATTGCGGCCGCTGCTTTCGAATTGATGATGTCCACCGACTCCATTTCTGATTGGACGCGCAACGCGATGCTGGTGGTGACGTTGGCGCGGATGTCGGCCGTCAGTGCGCCCTGGGGCCGTTGCGTGGCCATGATCAGGTGGATGCCCAGGGAACGGCCGATGGTGGCGATCCTCATGAGTTCCCTGAGCGCTTCGGGGGCGTCCTCCACCAGCATGCGGAATTCATCGATGACAATCACGAGGTGGGGGAGCGGTGAGGCAAGGCCGGCCGGTGTTGCCCGGTATGACGTCAGGTCCGGCGCCTGAACCGCTGCCAGGGTCTCCTCGCGGAATCTGATTTCTGCGCGGAGGGACTGTAGGGACCGGTCGAGTTCGTGGCTGCTCAGGTCGGTGAGCATGCCCACACAGTGCGGGAGCCCGGTCAGTGGCCCGAGTCCAGACCCGCCCTTGAAGTCCACAAAGAGGAAGTTGATGCGGTCCGGCCCGTAACTAAGGGCGAGGGCAACGGTCAGAGTTCGCAGGAGTTCGGATTTGCCCGAGCCGGTGGTGCCGGCGACCAGGAGGTGTGGCCCGTCGGTGTGCAGGTCGAGCATGCGGACACCATCCAGCCCGCGGCCGATGGGAACGGCCAGCCCGGGCCGGGCACTGTTCGCTGACCACCTTCGGGAGGTTTCGGGCGCGGAGAGGGGGAGCAGCTCCGCGAGCGGGCAGGATGTGGGGATGGTTGCGGCGGCGTTGCCGGGCTGGCTGGCTTCCCGGGCCAGGCGACGGCAAAACCGGTTGAAGACATCGTTGGGCGCCAGATCCGGAGCGAACCGGATACTTTCGTCACCGGCGTTGAACAGCGACGAGCGTTCACCGAGTTCCACGTTGGCGGACGTCTGTATGGCCCTGCCGTCCAGGACGTGGATGACCTGCCACCCGTGTTCCGCCGCCGTAGCGGTGATCCTGGCCGCGGCCTCCATGCCGTCCAGGAGAATGAGCAGGCCGTGTCCATGGGAGGGTCCGAAGCCTCGTTCGAGCTGGGTCCTGACCGGACCGGAATTCGTGGAAAGCGTGACGCCGTCCAGATAGCGCGCGGCAAAGGGCAGTTGCTCCACGGTGCCATGGATGACCACACGGGTGTTCCGGCCCAGCGGATATCCGGCGAGCTGCATCAGAAATGAGCGCACCAGCCCCTCGACGGCGGCGCGTGGCCCGCGAACGGTTGTCACGGGCCGGGCAGGATTGAGGGTGATCGGCAACATGCCGGCTGTAGGAATTGGCCGGCCCGGATCCGTCGGCTCGAACCGGAGGTTGGCCGGCTGGATGGCTTGGCCCAGCCGCAGCCAGACGCCCTCCGCGGCGTCCGGCACGGAAGGGTCCTTCATTGTTGCGGCACCCATGGTCAGGTCCGAGAGCGGCGGCGCGGCCCGCCGTCGTCGTTCCTGATCCTGGGTGACGGCGGTCTTGACCGCGGCAGCGAGTTCTCGGCGTTGCCGGCGGCCGCCGATCACGGGCACCAGGATGGAGATTGCCGAGACAGCGGTGAAGGCCAGGAACATCCACATCCCGGTCATGACCGCAAGGCCCACGCCGATGACCACCGGCAGCCCTGCCGTCAGGAGCAAGGCCACGCGGTTCGTGGGATCGTCGCGGCGGCTGACAACCAACCGCTCGTGGACATCCGCGCCTGCATCGTCCAGGCCTTTGCCGGACTGCTCCATGAAGACCAGAGACATCGCGGAGTTGCCGCAGCGGATGGTGGATCCGGTCGAAATCACGGCATTCCGCACGCGCTCGCCGTCCACCTCGGTGCCGTTGGCACTGTCCAGATCGACAATGGTGATGGCAGTGTCGGTGACCACCAGGCGGGCGTGGACGCGCGAAAGGTCGGCGTCGGGGATGAGTATGTCGGCATTGCTGCGGCCGACGGTGTACGTACCCCGGCGGAGGGGCACAACTGTTCCCGCGCCGGCACCGCTGTGGACGGCCAGGGCCAGCGAGGCTGGCGGCTCGGAGGTGCGCTGCCTGGGCCTGCGTGCCGTCAGATCCGCGCCATCGACGAGTGTGGCCCCGTTGACCAGCGGAGGCTGC
>DIZT01000178.1:0-6474 GCA_002427975.1 Micrococcaceae bacterium UBA6021
ACGGCAAGTGCCGACGTCGTGATTTCCACCCTCCCGCCACGCGCCGCCGACCCCTTGGCGGCGGAGATCGCTGCCCTCGGGACCGGCACGCCCGGCGTCCTGCTTGATGTTGCCTACGATCCGTGGCCGAGCCGGATAGCGTCCGCGTGGCAGTCCGGCGGCGGTGCAGTGGTGCCCGGACTGGAAATGCTGCTCTACCAGGCAGTGGAACAAGTGCGCCTGTTCACCGGTCGCGGTGACGACGTTAATGCAGCTGTCATAGATGTGATGTGTGACGCAGTCGGCCTTCCCCGACGGGCGTTCTGACCGCCATACGTGGCAGGATGGAAATTATGTTGCGTTGGTTGACAGCCGGTGAATCCCATGGTCCGGCTCTGATGGGAATTATTGAAGGCGTCCCCGCCGGTGTTGAACTCACCAGCGGGCAGATCGCTGATTCATTGGCTCGCCGCCGCCTTGGCTATGGCCGGGGCGCACGAATGAAGTTTGAGCAGGACGTCGTCACCATTCTCGGCGGCGTCCGCCACGGCCTGACTCAGGGCGGCCCCGTAGCCATCCAGGTCGCCAACAGCGAATGGCCCAAGTGGGAGCAGATCATGGCTGCGGACCCCGTGGATCCCGCGGTCCTCGCCGACCAGGCCCGCAACGCACCGTTGACCCGGCCCCGTCCGGGCCACGCAGATTTCACCGGAATGCAGAAGTACGGGTTCTCCGAAGCCCGCCCGGTCCTGGAGCGCGCCAGTGCCCGGGAGACCGCCACCCGGGTTGCCATGGGCACGGTGGCAGCCCAGTTCCTCAAGGCGCTCGGCATTGAACTGGTCAGCCACACGGTCTCCATCGCCAGCGTGACGGTGCCCGAAGGCCGTCCTCTGCCGGTTCCGGCCAACGTGATCGCGCTCGACGCCGATCCCTTGCGCTGCTTCGACCGCGAGACATCCAACGCCATGGTGGCCGAGGTGGACGCCGCACACAAGGAAGGCGAAACCTTGGGCGGCGTGGTGGAGGTGCTCGCCTATGGACTGCCACCGGGACTTGGCAGCTACGTCCACTGGGACCGCAGGCTCGACTCACGGCTCGCCGCTGCCCTGATGGGCATCCAGGCCATCAAGGGCGTCGAAGTGGGCGACGGGTTCCTGACGGCCGCCCGCCGCGGCTCCGCGGCCCACGACGAAATCGTCAAGGACGCCGACGGCAAAATAGTCCGGACCAGCAACCGGGCAGGCGGCATTGAGGGCGGCATGAGCATCGGCGATGTCCTGCGCGTGCGTGCGGCCATGAAGCCCATCGCCACAGTGCCCCGCGCCCTGCGCACCGTTGACGTCAGCACGGGGGAGCCTGCGAAGGCACACCATCAGCGCTCTGACGTCTGTGCCGTGCCGGCCGCCGGGGTTGTGGCCGAAGCGATGGTGGCGCTGGTCCTGGCTGAAGCCGTCACCGAAAAGTTCGGCGGTGACTCCGTGGCGGAGACCGCCCGCAACATCAAGGGTTACCTGGACAACATTCCGGCATCCCTGGACTCGATCGGCCACTAGTGCCCGGGAGCCGTAAAACCGGTGTGCCTGGCAACCGGCCCATCGTTCTCATTGGGCCCATGGCGGTAGGAAAGTCCGCTATCGGGCACGAGCTGGCCAAGCGGCTGGACGTCCCGTTCGTTGACACGGACACTGTCATCGTGAACGCCCATGGCAGCATTGCGTCCATCTTTGCCGGACGCGGGGAACATGCGTTCCGGGAGATTGAGGCCCGGACCGTCGCCAGCACGGTGGAGCACGCGGAAGGCTCGGCCACCGTGATTTCCCTGGGCGGCGGTGCGGTGCTGGACTCCGGAACACAGCAACTCCTGGGCCGCTGTACGGTGGTGTACCTCGAATGCGATGAGGAAACCGTGGCTGCCCGCATCGCCCGGAATTCCGGCCGGCCGCTGCTCGCCGGCGATGCCATGGCCCGATGGTCCGCTCTGTTTATTACCCGGAAACCCGTTTACGAACGGCTGGCCGACCTTGTGGTGGATGTCCGCCATGGCTCTGTCAGCGAGCTGGGACACCGGCTCGAAGTTGCGCTGCGTGACTACGCGGCCGCCAAACAGGAAGTTGAAAATTGAGCGTCGATTCAACAGTCATCAAGGTCACCGGCGAATCCGCGGGGCAGAATTACGACGTCGTAGTCGGCCGCGGTCTGCTGGGGAACCTTCCCGCGTTGCTGGGGGAGCGGGTCCGGCGTGTGCTGGTCATCCATCCCCGCGCGTTGCGGCTCACGGGTGACACCGTCCGCGATGAGCTCGCTGCCGCGGGTTTCACCTCGCTGACCGCCGAAATCCCGGACGCCGAAGAAGGCAAGCACATCCAGGTCGCCGCTTTCTGTTGGCAGGTCCTGGGCCAGAACGATTTCACGCGGTCCGACGCCATCGTGGCAGTGGGCGGCGGGGCCGTTACCGACCTTGCCGGGTTTGTGGCGGCTACTTGGCTCCGCGGCGTCAAGGTTATCCACATGCCCACCAGCCTGCTGGGCATGGTGGATGCTTCCGTGGGTGGAAAGACCGGCATCAACACTGCCGAGGGCAAGAACCTGGTGGGCTCCTTCCACCCGCCGGCCGGTGTGCTGGTGGATCTTGACACCCTGAACACGCTGCCCAGGAATGAAATCATTTCCGGCATGGCCGAAGTCATTAAGTGCGGCTTCATCGCAGATCCGGCCATCCTTGACCTGGTGGAAAAGGACCCGGCGGCGGCCACCGACCCCGGCTCGGACGCCCTGCGCGAACTCATCGAGCGGGCCATCGCGGTCAAGGCCAAAGTTGTCTCGGAGGACCTCAAGGAGTCCGGGCTGCGCGAAATCCTGAACTACGGGCACACCCTGGCCCACGCCATTGAACTGGTGGAACGTTACTCCTGGCGCCATGGCGCAGCCGTATCGGTGGGCATGATGTTCGCCGCTGAACTTGCCCGCAGTGTTGGCCGGCTCAGCGATGCCGACGCCGACCGCCACCGCAGCATCCTGGAAACTTTGGGACTCCCGGTCACGTACCGGCGGGACCGCTGGCAGGGCCTGCTGGACGGCATGCGTCGGGACAAGAAGTCACGCGGGGACCTCCTTCGCTTTGTGGTTCTGGACGGCATCGCCAAGCCGGGCATCCTCGACGTCCCGGACACGTCGCTGCTCTTCGCGGCCTACCAGGAAATCGCCTCCTGATGCAGGGCGACGCGGCGGGCACCAGCGACTGGCCCGAGGCCGGCTTCCCCGGAATCCGGATCAACCCCGTCTCCCTCCTGCCGGAGATTGTCAACGAGGATGCATGTCGCGCAGCCCTGGCGGCGTCCACGGACCCGGCAGATGAGATCTTTGTCCTGATCGTGGAGGGGCATGCTTCAGGCGCGGCCGAATTGCTGGCGGAAGCCCGCTTCAAGGACCCCGAGTCCTTCCGGCTTCGCACGTTCGAGGCTGAGGTGCTTCGTGTCACACACCGCACGGACCGGGCCGTGGAGCTGTTCAAGCAGTTACTTGCGGAGTTCCAGGGGACTGACCTTGAGGCCCTGGTCCTGCAGCACCTGGGCAGGACGCAGTACGCGTCCGGACACACGTCCGCCGCGGTGGAAGCCTTTGCCCGGGCGCTGGATCTTCGGGTCGCGCAATCGGCTGATGCCGCCCTGATCTACTCGTCCACCGTGGCACTTCAGCGGGCCCGCGACGTCCTGGATCTGGCCTGCTGACAGGCCTGTCACGTTCTGAGGTGAGTGGCCGGGAAGCCCCGACGTAAGCCGTCCGGCTTTTACCGGTAGAATGGTTTTTGGATTTTTGATAAACACGCGCTGGCGGGCCGTTCGGCATGCCTGGCCGGCATAGAACGTCTGACAACTGACCAGACAGATAGAAACCAGAGGATACCAGTGGCAACCACTAACGACATCAAGAACGGAACGGTCCTTAAGCTTGAGGGCCAGCTCTGGAACATCATTGAATTCCAGCACGTCAAGCCCGGCAAAGGTGGCGCGTTTGTGCGGACCAAAATGCGGAACGTGATGTCCGGCAAAGTTGTAGACAAGACGTTCAACGCCGGCCTTAAGATCGAGACTGCCACGGTTGACCGCCGCGATTACCAGTACCTGTACCAGGACGGCGCCGACTTCGTGTTTATGGACACCTCGGACTTCGACCAGCTCACCGTCCCCGGTGCCACAGTGGGTGACGCCACCAACTTCATGCTGGAGAACCAGATGGTCAACATCGCCATCCACGAAGGCAACCCCCTCTACATTGAACTTCCCCCCAGCGTTGTCCTGGAGATCACCTACACCGAGCCGGGCCTGCAGGGCGACCGCTCCTCCGCCGGCACCAAGCCGGCAACCCTGGAAACCGGCTACGAGATCCAGGTTCCGTTGTTCGTGGAGAACAACACCAAGGTCAAGGTTGACACCCGCGACGGCAGCTACCTCGGCCGGGTCAGCGAGTAGTGAGCGCACGCGGTAAGGCCCGTAACAGGGCACTGGATGTACTCTTCGAAGCTGAGCAGCGCTCGGTTTCGGCTTTCGACGTGCTCAGGGCCCGGCGGGAACTGACCGACCAGATCGTGAACCCGTACACCCTGGAAATCGTGGAGGGCGTCGTCTCACAGCAGACCGCCATCGACGAGTTCCTTGAGACCTATTCCCAGGGGTGGACCCTGGAACGCATGCCGTCGGTGGACCGCATCATCCTGCGGATCGGCACCTGGGAACTGCTGTACAACGACGACGTTCCCGACGGCGTCGCGGTCAGTGAAGCAGTGGCACTGGCCAAGACGCTCTCAACGGATGAATCGCCGTCGTTCATCAACGGCCTCCTGGGCCGGCTGCAGCAGTTGAAGCCCTCGCTGCTCGCCTGAATTGTTTCCGCACGGGCTAACAGTCCGCACGGCGTCATGTAGAGCCCCGGCCAGGTCCGCCTGGCCGGGGCTCTTGTGTCCCGGAAACGATGTGTCGCCGAACGTGGCATCCTATAGGATCTGAACATGCAAAATGCGTCAAACGGCACCCGCGCCGGCACAAGGCCAGACGACCAGCACGGCTCAAGCAGGACCGGCCGTGCAGTTAGCCGCGAAGTGCTGGCCGACCACGTTTATGCCGAGCTCCTGGCCTCCCTCATGGACGGCCGCCTGGCGCCTGGCGCCGTGGTCAGCATTGACGGGACAGCCCGCGAGCTGGATGTTTCCCCCACCCCGGTCCGTGAGGCACTGGCGCGCCTCGAGCACACCGGCATGGTCCGGAGGGTGGCGCTGAAGGGCTACCGCGTAGCGCCCGTCTTTACGCGGGAGGATTTTGCGGAGCTTATGGAGGCGCGGCTGGCAATCGAGCCCGTGAACGCCCGGCTGGCCTGTGAACGCACCAACCAGCATGGCCTGGCCGAGCTTGAGCAGGCAGTCGAGGACTTGAAATCCGCGCCGCGGGGACCCTCGTTTGCCGAGTTCAAGGACTATCTTGAAGCGGACGAGCGGTTCCACCAGCTGATTGCCCGGCAGACCGGGAACCAGTTCATGGAGGCCGCCTACTCAGCCCTCGGAGGACAGGTCCAACGGTTCCGCCTCTTCGGCGGCGTAGGCATTACGGATGCCGAGTATGCCATCGCGGAGCACCAGGCAGTCCTGGATGCCGTTTCCACGGGCGATCCGGACAAAGCAGCGGCGGCCATGGCGGACCATATCCGGAAGGTCCGTTCCCGGGCTATCGCCGACGCCCCGGAAAGCTAAGCCCAAGTAGGGGCTGCGCGCACATCGCCAAAGTCTAAGATGCGTGTCACACAACTGAGAGAACCGAGTTGCCGCAATGCTTCATCAGCACTACTTCTCCCGTCCGGAATCGACCTGACTATCCAGGGCATTCAGGGGGTCTGTCGGGCTACCCAGGCCGCAATTTGAGCCCTTGAACCGAAGCCGAGTTTGCTCAGTATGTTTTCGACGTGCCCGTCGACTGTCCGGGGCGAGATCACGAGGGTCTGGGCAATGGAACGGTTACTGAGCCCTTCTGCCACGAGCTGCGCTATTTCACGTTCTCTTGGCGTCAGCAGCGACCTCGCCGCTTCGGGGCTGCCCGCCGGGGACGTGACGCCGAGCGCCTTCGCTATGGCGTCCTCTTTGGTGAAGCGCGGCTGCTGTGCCGACAACTCCGCCATCCGCCGCGGGCTCAGATGATTCCTAACGGTTTCGGCGGATTGTACCGAGTCGGCCTGCAGATGCGGTCCGAATGCGTCAATTCTGGTTCCGAGGCCCGTCCAGACGGCGGTGGCCGCGTTCGCCAGGTCCGCGGCAGTCTCGAAAAGTGACTCGGAGGCTGCGATCCACGACAGAAGCTCGATGGTCAAGGCGGTGACGACAGCGTCCTTGAATTCCTGCTGGAATTCGAGGGCTTCCATTGCAGCTAACATCGCAGTATCAGGCTTTGAGTCGTCTTGCATAGCATGCGTTTCGAGACACAGAGGTTTCGAGACACCGCGTCAGATTAGGAG
>DIZT01000178.1:6546-7505 GCA_002427975.1 Micrococcaceae bacterium UBA6021
AGGAGTCGGCCGCCCGCAGGCGGATCCCTCACCGGGCACTCACCTACCCGCACCCGCAACTGGAGGTTCTGTGTCATGCAAGAGCACTAGGGACGGGGAGTTTTTCCGCCGGGTACACCTGCAGGTCTCGGAACTCCCCGCTCCTCGGCGCTCACTTACTCATCTTCGTCGCGTTCTTCGCCACCCCGGCGAGGGCCGCCACACCCGCCGCCACGCCCGCGCCCACGAGGATACCGACCGCTTTACGCCCCGCCGCCGCGCCTGCGTTCTTCCATTGCCTCAGGTCCTGGGCCGCGTCCCAATATCGTGTCGCCTCCAATGAATCTCGACCGGGCTCGATTCCGAGCGGCCTGTAGAAGTCATCGACGGCGATCCCGACATGGTTGATCGAGCCCACCACAGCCCGGGACGGGAAGCTCTCGACAGCCGTCTTGTTCCCAGGGGCCGGGGCCAAGCCGCTTCGTCCACTTTTACATTGTGAACCGCAGGAGAATGGGGCTTGAGGACCAATGTTCGGGAAAGCCACGCTAAGCCGGTGGTGGCCAGATGTCAGGGATTCTGGGCCGCAGCTGCTGTTACGCCGGGCCGGGGGCGCCGGCGGTGGGCCGTCGTCCGATGCTTGATTTGTTGAGGTGGCCGTAGATCGAGGAGCGCGGAACCTTAAGCAGGTCGGCGATGCGTTGGACAGTGTGGTTGCCGGCGCATGTACGCCGACTGGCGGCCGCCCCGACGTCGGGGTGGCCGTCAGTTTCAGTGCGCTGTTGGTGTTAGTGCTCCGCTTCCGCGGCAGCCTTCTTGGCGTTTTTCTGGGCGTCCTTCTCGGCGCGCAGAGTCTCCGTCTCGTGCTGTTCCTCGGCTTTTTCCTGGTGGATGACCTCTGCGAAGAGCTTCTCCATCTCCTTGGCCACGCCGGCGGCTGAAGCCGGGTTCTGGCCGGTCACCAGCCGGTCGTCAACCAC
>DIZT01000178.1:7590-7994 GCA_002427975.1 Micrococcaceae bacterium UBA6021
CCGGCGTTGTAGACGCTGGCCACCAGATTCTGCAAGCCTTCGCTGTCCGGGAAGTCCCACATGGCGCCGTGGCCGCCCACGAGGAAGACGGCGTCGTACTGGTCGGGATCAACGACGTCGACGCGGGCAGTGTTGTAGAGACCGGCGCGCGTGGCCTCGTCTTCCGTGAAGGCAACCTGGATGGGATCTTTTGAGTCGACCTCGTCGCGCGGGGGCTGGCCGCCCTGGATGGACGCGAAGTCGACGAAATGCCCGGAATCCTTGAAGACCTTCCAGGGATGTGCAGTCTCGGCCACGTTGTAGCCGGTTTTCTCGCCCGTATCGCCGATCTCGGAAACGCTGGTCAGTACCATGAGGATTTTCTTCATGAAGTGCTCCTATCGTCTAAATTCCACCCTACGCCT
>DIZT01000034.1:0-4790 GCA_002427975.1 Micrococcaceae bacterium UBA6021
TCAACAACCGCGTCACGTCCGTCAAGGGCTCCACCCGCCTGGAAGCCAAGAAGCAGCGCCGCCGCGAATCCCGCGACACCGGGCGCCGCCGCACCGTCATCACCGAAGCGGAGTTCCTGGCCCGCCGTGAATCCGTTGACCGGCAGATGATCGTCCGCCAGCGCGACGACAGAATCCAGATCGGCGTCCTCGAAGACGGCGTCCTGGCCGAACACTTTGTCTCCAAGACCCAGCAGGACTCGCTGATCGGCAACGTCTACCTCGGCAAGGTGCAGAACGTCCTGCCCTCGATGGAAGCGGCGTTCGTTGACATCGGACGCGGCCGCAACGCCGTCCTGTATGCCGGTGAAGTGAACTGGGAAGCCGTCAACCTCGAAGGCAAGCAGCGCCGGATCGAAAACGCGCTCAAGTCCGGCGACACCGTCCTGGTCCAGGTCACCAAGGATCCCGTGGGCCACAAGGGCGCACGCCTGACCAGCCAGATCTCCCTGCCCGGCCGCTACCTCGTCTACGTGCCCGGCGGCTCCATGACCGGCATCTCCCGCAAACTGCCCGACGTCGAACGCAACCGTCTCAAGCGCATCCTCAAGGACCGCCTGCCCGAGCACGCCGGCGTGATTGTCCGCACCGCCGCCGAGGGTGCGTCGGAAGAGGAGCTCACGCACGACATCAACCGGCTGCGCGCGCAGTGGGAGGGCATCGAAAGCCAGTCCACGTCCACCAAGATCCTCGCCCCGGAGCTGCTCTACGGCGAACCTGACCTCACCATCAAGGTGGTCCGTGACGTCTTCAACGAGGACTTCTCCAAGCTGATCGTCTCCGGCGAAGAGGCGTGGGACACCATCGAGGCCTACGTCACCTACGTTGCCCCGGACCTGGTGGGCCGCCTGGAAAAGTGGACCAAGGACCAGGACATCTTCGGTGCATGGCGGATCGACGAGCAGATCCACAAGGCCCTGGAGCGCAAGGTCTTCCTGCCCTCCGGCGGCTCGCTGGTGATTGACCGTACCGAAGCCATGACCGTAGTGGACGTGAACACCGGTAAGTTCACTGGCAGCGGCGGAAACCTCGAGGAAACCGTCACCAAAAACAACCTGGAAGCAGCTGAAGAAGTGGTCCGGCAGTTGCGGCTCCGCGACATCGGCGGCATCATCGTCATCGACTTCATCGACATGGTCCTCGAATCCAACCGGGACCTGGTCCTGCGCCGCATGGTGGAATGCCTGGGCCGCGACCGTACCAAGCACCAGGTGGCCGAAGTGACCTCGCTGGGCCTCGTGCAGATGACGCGCAAGCGCATGGGCACCGGGCTGCTGGAAGTCTTCGGGGAACAGTGCGAAACCTGTGCAGGCCGCGGAATCGTCACCCACGACGATCCGGTGGAGCACCGCCGCGCCAACACCGTAGCCGCCGAACACCACGTGCAGCGTGCGGACAGCCGCCCGGAGAGCCAGCGCCCGGACACCGTGCGCAGCGAAAACCAGCGCATGGACAGTCAGGGGGGTGGCCGCACTGACCGGAAGCGCCGCCGGGGCCGGGGTGGCCAGCCGCTGGAAACAGTGCCGGCAGCGCCGGTACAGATCCATACGGTCCACCCGGACCCCAGCGATTCTGAGCGCCACGCCAAGGCTGAGGCGACGCGGGCAGCGCTTGCCAACATTGCGGCAGCGGCCCACGCTGCGCACCTGCACGACGACGAAGTGGCTCACGCATCAGCCGCCGCAGGCCAGGCGCCCGCCGCGCGGGTGCCGGCACCGGCAGAGCGGTCCGAGACTGACTCCAACGGGCGCCCGGCCGCTGTGCTGACGTTTGGCGGCGAGCAGGTAGTTCTGCCGTTCGTGGCGCACCACGGGGACCAGCCGCAGACTCCTGCCCTGACCCTTGACCGCCTCGCGGAGGCCTTCGCCCACCTGGGTGAGCCGGCGCCTGCATCGGAAAGCAAGCCGGCCGTAAGCCAGCAGGCAGAACCTGTCCGTCAGCAGCCTGCCGTGGCGGAGAAGGATTACTCCGATCACACCGAGCAGCCCCGTGCCCGCCGTCCGCGGCGGAACCGGAGTGCCAGCCGTGCCCAGGGCGCAGCCAACGCCACGTCCGTGGAGCATCACGAAGCCGTTTCGGTGGGTTCCGCCGGGCATACCCACGCCGCCAAGGCGCCGGAGTCGGCCAAGGCTCCTGCTGCTGACAAGCCGGCGGACACCAACGCACCCATCATCCTGGGCGTAGGGGTTCCGGCCTCGGAGCTCTGACCAAGCAGTAGGGCAAGCCAGTACAACGGCGCCCGGACGTGCCTGTGCATCACAGGCTGCGTCCGGGCGTCCGGCGTTAAGGCTTGAGGAACGCTAGGCTTGGTGACTGACACGGGGTGCCGCGCAGAGAGCCGGCTGAGATCAAGACCCGTAGAACCTGTCCGGTTAGCACCGGCGAAGGGATGTCTCCATGGCTTCGACTTCCGTCCTTCCACCAGCAACGCCCGCTGCGGTCCGGCCCGCACCCGGCCGGTCCGTTTCCGCGCACGTGCTG
Organism: Micrococcaceae bacterium UBA6021; assembly: GCA_002427975.1. Lineage (GTDB taxonomy): Bacteria > Actinomycetota > Actinomycetes > Actinomycetales > Micrococcaceae > Arthrobacter. The sequence continues at coordinate 2,521 of DIZT01000034.1, forward strand.
CGTGACGTTCCGCGCGTGCTGTCCATTGCAGGATCGGACCCGTCAGGTGGCGCGGGCGTCCAGGCCGACCTTAAGAGCATCGCGGCCCTTGGCGGCTACGGGATGGCGGCCATTACCGCACTGACGGTCCAGAACACGCAGGGAGTCCGGGCGGTCCACGTCCCGCCCGCTTCCTTCCTGGGCCAGCAGCTCGACGCCATCAGCGATGACATCACCATCGACGCCGTCAAGATCGGCATGCTGGGCGACGCTGCGGTGATTGCCGTGGTCCGCGACTGGCTGGAGAAAGTGCGCCCCGCCGTCGTCGTTCTTGATCCTGTGATGGTGGCCACGAGCGGCGACCGGCTGCTGCAGGCGCCTGCAGAGGCAGCCCTGCGGGCCCTGCTCCCGCTCGCGGACCTGATCACCCCGAATCTGGCCGAACTGGCCATCCTGGTGGGGGAGCCGCAGGCGCGGGAGTGGACGGACGCGCTGGCGCAGGGGCGGCGGTTGTCCGCCGCCACCGGTGCCACCGTCCTGGTCAAGGGTGGCCATCTCGACGGCGGTGCGTGCCCGGATGCCCTGGTCAACGCCGGCGGGCTGCTCGCCCGGGAAGTAGTGGAAGTGACCGGGGACAGGATCCCCACCCGGAACAGCCATGGGACCGGCTGCTCGCTGTCCTCAGCCATGGCCACGGCGCAGGCCCGGCTGGGGGACTGGGAGGCCTCACTGCGGCAGGTGAAACCTTGGCTGGTGGGCGCGCTGCTGGCCTCGGACCAGCTGGAAGTGGGCGGGGGCAACGGCCCCATTCACCATTTCCACCACATGCAGCACGTTCCGGCAAGCGGGGAATTCGCGCAGGTGCTGCGCCGGGAGTCGGCACCGGATCTTGAGGCCATCTTCGGACTGGACTTCATCCGCGAACTGGCGTCAGGCACGTTGGCCGAAGGTAAATTCGCCTACTACCTCTCCCAGGACGCCATCTACCTCAACGGCTATTCGCGCGTACTGGCCCGGGCCAGTGCGCTGGCGCCCACGGAAGCTGCCCAGCTGTTCTGGGCAAAGTCGGCCCAGCAGTGCCTTGAGGTTGAATCTGAACTGCACCGCACGTGGCTGAGCACCCGCACCGTGGACTCCGTCCTTGGCCCTGTCACCAAATCCTATGTGGACCACCTGCTGGCAGCCTCGGCCTCCGGCAGCTACGCCGTCCTCGTGGCGGCCGTACTGCCGTGCTTCTGGTTATACGCCGACGTGGGACAGACCCTCCACGCCGAGTTCCTGGCTGCCGGTGCACCGGCAGCTCACCCTTATGCTGACTGGCTGCGGGCCTATGCTGACGAGGATTTCGCGCAGGCCACCCGCGACGCCATCGCCATGGCTGACGACGCCGGACGGAACGCATCCGCAGCTGTTCGTGCGGCGATGCTGGTGGCATTCAGGCAGTCATGCCGGTTCGAAGTGGAATTCTTCGACGCGCCGCGAATTCACGCCTGACAGGCCGCGGCCCGCGCAGCCTGTACGATAGTCAGGCACGGTTTTGGATTGTCAGTGCTGTACCTGCTTGTGGGTCCTATCACAGACAACCTGCCGTAACCAGCCTCATTTGCGGCCGAAGGCAAAATTAGCGTATTCTAGATCTTCGGTGCTTACGCCAACACTTGGGTTACGACCCCACGGCGTTGAGGCACAGCGAGAACCCAGCCAATTTCGGAATCAGGTTCCGCACGCAAATTTAGTAATAAACGTCGAGAGAAGTGAGTTCCCAAGTGGTGTACGCGATTGTCCGCGCAGGCGGCCGCCAAGAGAAGGTTTCCGTTGGAGACTTCGTTACCCTGAACCGCGTCCCCGGTGGAGCCGGCAGCACCTTTGAGTTGCCCGCACTGCTCCTGGTAGACGGTGACAAAGTCACCTCTGCTGCTGCGGACCTGGCCAAGGTAACGGTTACGGCTGAGATCCTCGAAGACCTCCGTGGTCCGAAGATCGTCATCCAGAAGTTCAAGAACAAGACCGGTTACAAGAAGCGCCAGGGTCACCGTCAGGAATTGACCAAGGTCAAGATCACCGGTATCAAGTAACTCTTCGTTACTGTTCAGGTTCTTCAGCAGATTCCCCAGAATTTAAAGGCAGGCATTTCAAATGGCACATAAAAAAGGCGCGAGTTCCACTCGCAACGGTCGTGACTCCAACGCCCAGTACCTCGGCGTCAAGCGCTTCGGCGGCCAGGTAGTTTCCGCAGGCGAGATCATCGTCCGCCAGCGTGGCACCCACTTCCACCCGGGCGCCGGCGTTGG
>DIZT01000034.1:4993-5115 GCA_002427975.1 Micrococcaceae bacterium UBA6021
ACAGGAAACAGCACTGAGGAGATCCACGTGGCGAGCTTTGTAGACCGGGTAGTACTGCACGTATCCGGCGGTACCGGCGGCCACGGCTGTGTCTCCGTCCACCGGGAGAAGTTCATCCCCCT
>DIZT01000126.1:0-4972 GCA_002427975.1 Micrococcaceae bacterium UBA6021
GTCCGCCGCCTCCCCGGAACTGGACGTCATCAGCCTTGGCCGCCGCGTGCGGCATCTGCGGAAGCAGGCCGGGTACACCCTCGATGACCTGGGCGCCGCCGTCGGGACCGCCCCCAGCCAGCTGAGCCTGATTGAAAACGGCAAGCGGGAGCCCAAACTGACCCTCCTGCAAGGGTTGGCCGCGGCCCTGAACGTGAGCATCGACCAGCTCCTTGGCGCCGAGCCGCCGAGCCGCCGCGCTGCCCTGGAAATTGAGCTGGAACGCTACCAGCGCGGGCCCCTGTACGAGTCCCTTAACCTGCCCAAAATCCGCATCAGCTCGCGGCTCCCGCTCGATGTGCTGGAGGCACAGGTGGGGCTGCTGCACGAGCTCGAACGCAAGCTGAACGAGCAGGTGGCGACGCCGGAAGAAGCCCGCCGGGCGAACGGTGAGCTGCGTGCCATGATGCGCGAACGCGGCAACTACTTCCCGGAGTATGAGGCCGAGGCCCAGAAGGTGCTCGCGCTGGTGGGTTACACGGCCGGGCCGCTGAGCCAGCACGTGATTGCGGACATCGCCGACAAGCTCGGATTCACTCTCCACCATGTGAGTGACCTGCCGCATTCCACCCGGTCCGTGACGGATTTGAAGAATCACAGAATTTACCTGACGCAGAGCCCGCGGCAGGATCACGACCCCCGCTCCGTCCTGCTGCAGGCGCTGGGGCACTACGTCCTGGGGCACGAGACGCCGAAAAACTACGGCGACTTCCTCGGCCAGCGGGTGGCCACTAACTACTTCGCGGCCGCCCTCCTGCTGCCCGAGCAGGCCACCGTGGACTTCTTGCAGAAAGCCAAGGCCGCCAAGGAAATCGCCGTGGAGGACATCCGGGATGCTTTTGCCGTCTCCTACGAGACCGCCGCGCACCGCTTCACCAACCTGGCCACGAAGCATCTGGGCATCACCACCCACTTCCAGAAGACCCACAAGAGCGGCATCATCTACAAGGCCTATGAGAACGACGGCGTGACGTTCCCGATGGACCATACCGGCGCTATCGAGGGCCAGCCGTCGTGCAAGGCCTGGACGTCGCGGGCGGTGTTCGATGTGCCGGACAAGTTCAGCGCGTACAGCCAGTACACGGACACGCCGTCCGGCACGTATTGGTGTACTGCCCGGACGGAGCGTTCGGCCAGCGGCGAGTTCTCGCTGTCGATCGGGGTGCCGTACCAGCACGTGAAGTGGTTCCGCGGACGGGAAACCACGGCCCGCGAAAAGTCCACGTGCCCGGACCCGAACTGCTGCAAGCGGCCCCCGGCAGCACTGGCTTCCGAGTGGGCCGGAAACGCCTGGCCGGCGGCGCGCGCCAACACGCACTTGCTGGCCGCGATGCCCCCGGGCGCATTCCCCGGCGTGGACGAGACCGAGGTCTACGCGTTCCTGGCCGCGCACTCGGGGAACTGAGCCGCCGGCGGACGCTGTTCGGCTGCGCAGTTCGGCCCGCGCTGCCGAAATCGCCGGAATGGTGCCTGGACGCCGGAAGATTCCGTACGACGTCGGCGCGTTCCGGCGACTCCGGCATATTCCTGGCCGGTAGGTGCTGCGCTTACCCGTGGAGCTCCCGGTACGCGGCCGCCGCGCCGGGGTGGAGGGGCAAGCCGGCGGTGTTGATCAGGGATTCCGGGCTCAGGAACTGGACCCCCAGACTGGAGCGCGGGATGAGTTCCTCGGCGTGGCCCACCAGCAGTTCGACGGTCCGCTGCACCGTCCGGTCATCGAGGTCGCTCCGGCACAGCAGCAGGTTGGCCACACCCACGGTCCACACGGCCGGAATGCCCTCGTAGGCGCCAGCGGGGATCAGTACCCGGTCGTAGAACACGCCGTATTTGGCCCGCAGCGCCGGCAGCAACGGAGAGAGATCCAGGAAACCCAGCCCGACGTCGTCGTGCGCTGCAGCAATGGCCGCGGTGGGCACGCCGCCTGACCAGAACAACGCATCCACTGTTCCGTCCCGCAGGGCCGCGAGTCCCTCGTTGAGGCCGAGGCTCAGCACCGTGACGCCGCCGGCGGTGCCGGCAGCCGAGCTCAGCCCGGCAGCCTCGATCAGCCGCGGAGTGGTCAGTGACGTCCCCGAACCGGGCTGGCCGACAGCCACGGTCCGGCCGGCAAGCGCCCCAAGGTCCCGGATCCCGCTATCTTGTCGGATAACGCAGTGGACGTAGTTCTCGTACACCTTTCCAACGGCGGAAAGTCCGACGGCGGTCGCGTCACCCACCGCTGTGCGCTGGGCCGCTGAGTCCGCCAGTGCGACGGCGAACGTGGCTTTGCCCGTCAGCAGATATTCGAGGTTGTCCAGGCTGCCCCCGGTAGTCAGGGCCGTGGCTTGGCCGGCCACCCCGTGACGCTGGAGGGACGCCGCCAGCAGTTCGGCGAACTCCAGGTAGAAACCGCCGGGCTCCCCGCCGGCCACGGTGACGGCGCCTGGGCGGTCCGTGGGTGTGCACGCACTGAGGGCCGGCAGGAGCAGCCCGGACAGCCCGGCCGCCAGGCCTGCCTTGAGGGCGGTCCGCCGCGGGGTAAGGAGCCGGGCTCCGGTCAGATCAGCCACGCGGAGCCGCCTGCTCCGGTCCGATGGAATTGCCCTGCACGTCCACGGCAAGGGGAAACTCCAGGCGCGCAATCAGGCCATGCGGCGAAGCTGCCGCAAGCACCAGCCGGCCACCGTTGGCTGCCGCCAGCTTGTCCACGATGGTCATGCCCAGGCCGGTTCCGCGGATCTTCCGGTGCGCCGGGGACCGCCAGAAACGGCTTGTGGCCGCCGTCCGTTCGTCGGCGGAAAGCCCGGGGCCGTCGTCGGACACTTCGATGGCCACCGAGCCCTGGCGCCCGTGGGCGGCAACCGAGATGTGGGCGCCGGCCGCGTATTTGATGGCGTTGTTGATGAGTTCCCCCACCATCTGCGCCAGTTCCGCGGCGTTGCAGGCGATGTGCAAGCCGGGTGCCGGCGGATCGTCCAGCAGGATCGATGCTCCGCTGCGCTGGGCGGCAGGTCCCGCCCGTTCGGCTTCCTCCTGCAGGATCGGGTACGGGTCAAGGAGGGGCGCCTGCACCGCGCGCGGCGGGATTCCCAGCGGGCCCCGGGCGGAGTCCTCAGACGCCCTGTGCTCGGCGGCCGCCAGCTTCAACACACCGTCCAGGATCTCTTCCACCCGTTCAAGTTCGGCCAGCACCCCTGCCGCGGCGTCATGTTCCCGGGCCGTCTTCAGTTCCAGCTGCAAGAGATCGAACCGTAGCCGAAGGGCGCCCACGGGATTGCGCAGTTCGTGCGACGTGTCCGCAATCAGTTGCCGTTGGGACTCGAGACTCTTGCTGACGGTCTGGGCCATCGTGGTGAACGAACGGCTCAGTTTCCGCAGTTCCGGCGGCCCGTCCGCCGGCAGCTGACCGGTCCGGCCCGTTGCTTCAAGCTCCGTGACCGCCGCGTTCAGGCGATGCACCGGCCGCAGGACCCACCCGGTCACCCGGGCGGCGCCCAGGAGGAGCACCGCAGCCAGGGCAGCCGCCGCCAATCCGACGACGATCCACCGTTCCCGGAGTTTCTGCCGGGCCGCGTCCAGATTGACGTCAAGGACGGCCTCGCCCAGGACCTGGCTCGCGCTGCCGAAGGAGCGGGAGATCACTTCGGAGCCGGGCCCGAACGGCTGCAGCGGAGTGAGCGTGGTGTCGCTGAGGTTCAGGTTCGCCCTGGCTACCGCGTCCCGGACGTCCGCCCCGTCCTCGCTCAGGCCGCCGGAGCGCAGGGTGCCCTGCTGGAGGCGGATCAGGACTCCCTCCCCGTAGAGCTCCGAGTATCTGTCCATCTCCGTCTGCAATTGAGCGGTTTCGCCGGCAGAAGCTGCGTCGAACGCCACCTGTGCCAGGCGGTTGAGCGACGCGGCACGGTTGATCTGGAGTTCCTGGGTCAGTTCGCGGCTGGCGGACGTCAGGATGGCGTTGGAGGCGATGATAACGATGAGCACCGCCAAAACACTCAGGATGCCCAGAACGCGAAGTTTCACACCGGGTCCGCCTCGACCCGGTAGCCGACGCCGCGGACGTTGATGATGAACCCCGGCAATTGGAGCTTCGCCCGCAGCCCCGTCAAATGCACGTCAAGGGCCCGGGAAGAAGCAACAAAAGCGTCGCCCCACAGCGCGTCCAGGATCTGTTCGCGCGTGACCACCGAACCGGCGTGGCCGGCCAACAGCGCCAGCAGGTCGAACTCGGTGGCCGTCAACGGCAGCACCTGGGAACGGAGGGCCGCCACGCGCCGCTCGAGGTCGATCTCAAGATCACCCAGCACCACGCTCCGCTGCCGCGTACCGCCATGACGGCCTGAACGTCGGGTGACGGCCTCGATGCGGGCAAGAAGTTCCACAAGCTTCACTGGCTTGACGAGGTAGTCGTCCGCTCCGGACCGCAGGCCAAGCACCACGCTGCGTTCGTCGTCGCGCGCGGTGAGAATCAGGATCGGAACCGGCGTGACCTGGCGGAGCTTCCGCAGTACCTCCAGGCCATCCATGTCGGGAAGGCCCAGGTCCAGCAGGATCACTTCGAATTTCCGGTGGACCAGCAGGGCGTCGGCTCCGCGGGCAACCCTGGCGGGGTTGTGCCCCGCGGTCACCACGGCGGCGGCGAGGGCGGACGCCATGGCGTCGTCGTCCTCGACGATGAGCAACTCCATGGTCTGGTCCCTTATTCGCTGAGCGGGCACCTGCAATCTGCCCGCTTTGGAGATTACCCCTTCTCCCGGCGAAACCTAAGAAAGTGTTAGGAAATGCCCTCCCACGTTGGATGTGCCTTGGATCACGCATAACTTGGATGAGGCCCTCGGCGTTTGAGGGGGACCGTCAACGTCGAGGAGGAACCATGGGCAATGTAGCCGTGGACAGCACGAAAGTAAGAAAAGCGCCGCAGCCAGGGAAGGTTCAGCGATGAGCACCCAGCAGGCCG
>DIZT01000126.1:5015-6151 GCA_002427975.1 Micrococcaceae bacterium UBA6021
GTCTTCGCCGCCTACTTCCAGTCCCACTTCTTCAACTCCAAGGACGAGCTTCAGGCCGGCTTGGAAGCGATGGCCGTCTTCTCGACGTCGTTCCTCATGCGCCCCATCGGCGCGTGGTTCTTTGGCCGCTACGCCGACCGCAAGGGCCGCAAGGCCGCGCTGACGCTCAGCGTGACAATGATGTCCGCGGGCTCCTTCGCCATCGCGCTCCTGCCCACCACGCAACAGGTCGGCGTCTGGGCACTGGTCCTGCTGGTCCTGGTCCGCCTGATCCAGGGCTTCTCCGTGGGCGGCGAATACGGCACCAGCGCCACCTACATGTCCGAGGCTGCCACGTCCAAGCGCCGTGGTTTCTTCTCCAGCTTCCAGTACGTAACCCTGATCGGCGGGCAGATGCTGGCCTTGCTGGTGCTGGTCGTCCTGCAGAACTTCATGCCCAAGTCCGACCTCACCGAGTGGGGCTGGCGTATTCCGTTCGCCATCGGCGGCGTGGCCGCGCTGGTGGTCCTGTGGCTGCGGCGCTCCATGGAGGAGACCGTCTCCGCGGAGCAGGTTCAGGCGGCCAAGGCTCCCGTCGCGGCCGGCGAAGCCCAGCCAGGCACCATGAAACTGCTGTTCACGCAGTACTGGAAGCCGTTGCTGATCTGCATAGGCGTCACCCTCGGCGGCACCGTGGCGTTCTACACGTACACCAACTTCATCCTGAAGTTCATGAACGATACGTCCGGTATCGACAAGACCGACACCTCGGTCATCAACTTCTGGGCGCTGTTCATCTTCATGCTGCTCCAGCCCGTTTACGGCATCATCTCCGACAAGGTGGGCCGCAAGCCGCTGCTCCTGTGGTTCGGCATCACCGGCGTCCTCTTCACCTGGCCGCTGCTCTCCATGCTGTCCAACACCAAGGACCCGTTCACCGCGTTCCTGCTCATGATGGGCGGCCTGCTGATTGTTGGCGGCTACACCTCCATCAATGCCCTCGTGAAGGCTGAGCTGTTCCCGGCATCCATCCGCGCCCTCGGTGTCGGCCTGGGCTACGCGATCGCCAACTCGCTCTTCGGCGGCACGGTTCCGCTGATCGGCGCGGCGTTCCAGAAGGCCGAGCGCGTGGACCTGTTCTTCACCTACGTCACCGT
>DIZT01000126.1:6228-6519 GCA_002427975.1 Micrococcaceae bacterium UBA6021
CACCTGGACCGCGAGCAGGGCGAAGCCTGGACGCCGCCCGCGAAGGACGAAGACAAGGACAACGACTCCCTCAAGGTCTAGCTCCGGTTGAAAGCACGACGGCGGCTGGCTGGGAAGGGTTCCGTATGGGACTGTGCCGGGCTCCCGCCGTCGTCGTTTGTCATGTCTGTCATGATCGCCGCTCAGGCGTCAGGACTATATTGGCCGTGTCAGCAGATCAATCCGTCCGCGGGAGTGTGCACTCATGGCCAAGGAACTCGCCACCCAACTCATTGAACAGCTCCAGGCTGC
>DIZT01000131.1:0-168 GCA_002427975.1 Micrococcaceae bacterium UBA6021
TGACCGCGCACGTGCGGTGCGCTGAGCACGCTGAGGAAGCCGCCTGATCTGGGGCGCACCCCTCCCGTTAAGGCGCGGGAAAAGTCAACGGCTGCGAGGTGGAACCGCTGGTTCGAATCCCTACTCTTCGGAATCGAGACCAGCCGCCACAACCCGGTCCTGAACCTG
>DIZT01000131.1:353-4226 GCA_002427975.1 Micrococcaceae bacterium UBA6021
CCTGGCGGCGATCCTGGCCACCATCCGTGTCGGGGAGAAACTGCTCCAGCGCTTCGGGCCGAAACGGCCCATGATCTGGGGCAGCGCGATCGCCGGCGTCGGGATCCTCCTGACATCCATGACGTTCACCCTGATCGGCCAATACATTGTCCTGGCCGTCTCCGCGGCCCTCTACGTCGCGGCCCAGGCCATGGATCCGGCCACCATCCAGTCCTGGGGCCTGTTCATCGGCAACCAGGAGAACGTAGGCCTGCGCTTCGGCGGCGCCATCGGCATCCTGTTCAACCTGTTCATGATGGTGGTGGCCATCATCGCCATCATGGTCACGGTCCCGAGCGAGCGGAGCGACAAGCGCCGCGAGGTGCCGGCCACGCCGTCGATCGGGAGTTAGGTGCGGCCGCCGCCCGGATGGCAGTATGCAGTCTCGGTTGCCAGACCTAAGCTGGTGGCTTAGGGGCAGTTTTGGTGCCCGCAGCAGGTTCACCCAAGAAAATAGAGGCGACGTCATGAGCGATGAATCCGGGCAGAAGAAGTTGGACGAGGAAGTCGATGCCCTCGAGGAGGAGCAGCCCACCCAGGAGTTCAAGCACCAAATCAGCGGCGAAGAGTGGCACGGTGATGCCGCGGACCAGGCCAACGACCTGCGCGAATACGAAGAGGAAGCGGAAATCCGGGAGCAGTCACGCCACACCGGGGATACGGACAAGTAGCGCAGCACACGAAAGCCGCTCACTCAATGTGAGCGGCTTTCGTCATTTCATCATCGACGCCGTCGCTCGGGAGCTAAGCGCCTTCCCTACTGCGGCCGTCGCCTGGGCTCCCCTCGAAGGCCTGTACTACCTCCGCAACCGCTACTACGACCTCGGCGGAGGCATCAGCCAGCGATCCCGTTTCGTCAACACGCGAGACTAGCGCAGAAGTCCCTTGACACGGGTACTCCGTAGGTGAATTCTTACGACGTAATCGTTGGTCGCCATGCCCGCTGGGAACGGTAATGACGGTCATCGTCCGGTCTCAAGATCGAATTGGTGGCAAGCGAAATGAATGGAACGGCACTCGACGCACTGCGTGAACAGCTTCGCGGACAGCTCATCACTCCCGAAGATCCGGATTATGAATCTGCCCGGGCAGTCTACAACGGCATGATCGACAAGAGGCCCGCCGGCGTCGTCCGCGTGGCGCAGGTGGCAGACGTCATCGCCGCCGTGAACTTCGCACGGGACAACTCCATGCCATTGGCCATCCGGGGCGGCGGCCACAGCGCCCCGGGCTTCGGTACCTGGGACGACGCACTTGTGATCGACTTCGTGAACCGGACCGGAGTCCGCGTTGACCCGGAAGCAGGCACGGCGAGGGCCGAGGCCGGGACGACCTGGGCGGACTTCAACCACGCCACGCACGCCTTCGGCCTGGCCACCCCCGGCGGCATCGTGGGCTCCACCGGAATAGCCGGCCTGACGTTGGGGGGAGGTATCGGCTACCTCACCCGCAAGCACGGTCTGTCCTGCGACAACCTGCTCTCGGCCGATGTGGTCACGGCCGACGGCAAGTTCCTGACCGCCAACGAAGACCGGAACGAGGACCTCTTCTGGGCGTTGAGGGGCGGTGGCGGCAACTTCGGTGTCGTCACTTCGTTTGAATACCAACTGCATCCCGTTGACATGGTCCACGTGGGCATCGTCATTTACTCCGCAGAGCACATCGACACGGTTGCGAAGTTCTACCGCGACTACATGGACTCGGCTCCGGAGGAATTCGGCGCCTTCCTTGGTTTCCATCAAGGTCCACCGGTACCGTTCCTTCCCGAGGAATGGCACTTCAAGCCCGTGTGCGTGGTCGTGGGGATGTGGACTGGGGACATGGCTGAGGGCGAATCACGGTGGCAACCGTTCCTGGACATCGCGCCCGTGGCCGGATCGCTCATCACCCCGATGCCGTATCCGGCGCTGAACGTGGCCTTCGACGCGCTCAATCCCAAAGGCATGCAGGGGTACTGGAAAGCCAACTTCCTGCCCGATCTCAACGATGGCGCCATCGGCGCGCACGCCGAATTCGGCGCAACGGTCACCAGCGTCAACACTTCCGTCCACGTCTACCCGATAGATGGCGCCGTCGCCCGCGTCGGGGCGGACGAGACTGCCTTCGCGAACCGGGGGATGAAGTTCTCGCCAGTCATCGCCGCACAATGGATGGATCCGGCCGACAACGAGGCCAACATCCGCTGGGTCAAGGACTACGTAGCGGCCTTGGCTCCGCACTCAGCGCCCGGCGGCTACATCAACTTCATGGACGGGGACGACCAATCCAGGATCTCGGAAAATTACGGCGGGAACTACGCGCGGCTAGCCTCGATCAAGGCCAAGTATGATCCTCAGAACCTTTTCCACGTGAACCAAAACATCAAGCCACAGTGACCCACGCAAAGGTACCGTGACCGGTCCCCAGCTTGGGCTCTCACGAAAATCAAAGGTGGTCGGCGGATGGTGCGCAGGGGCGTAGGCGGGTACCTATCGGCCCGCCCTTGGAACGGGGTCAGCCAGCTTGTGATGCGGGTTCGATAGTGACCGTGAAACCCATGGCTTCGAGATCGCTGATGGCGCGTGTGTCGGTAGTTTGCGGAGTAGCTTTTGAACGAATAGCTCTCCTAAAGCGGAACCCTGACCCCTCCTTGATGAGACAACATGTTCATCCCCCGGCCTCAGGCCTTGGCGAGATTGAGGCGTTCGTCGGCCTGATCGATGACTGCCAAGGATGCACCCGGTCGTCGCGGGCTTTTTCCGCAGCAGTGCGTCGATGAGGTTCCGGACCCAGCTGTCGGGGGCGGCGTCGTCAAACGCCAGGAAGGTGGTTCTGTGTGCGGCAGGCGTGTGCGGCCCACGCCGGAGGGGCAGATCCGGCGAGATGGCGAAGGCATCGGCGTCGGCGTCGGCTACGCCTTGGCCAGCTCCCGCTCCGGGGCTGGCTCCGGAACGGGACGGACGACGTCGGGCTCCAACCTTTTGGAGGCCCAGCGGCGGATGGGCGTTTCCACAAAGCGGAACGACCCATAAGCCATCAGCAGGGTCAGGGCTGCCGTCAGCNNCGGCCCGGGCGGGACAGCCAGCGGTGGCTCAGGACCTTTGAGATGAGGCCGTCCGGCTGAAGGACAAGCCAGCCAATGACCAGGGCCGCCAGAAGTGCCAGCGCAGCCGGGCCGGCAGTCCAGAAGAGATCAAACCAGGCGCCGGGTTTGTCCGGCTCTTTGAGCGTGAACACGGCGATCACCAGGGCGAGCCCCGCGAGCGGACCGCCCCGGCGCACACCGGCCTGCAGGGAGACGTGGAGCCGGGAGCCCGGGCTGATGGACGTCAACACCAGAGCCACGGCGCAGCCCAGCAGCAACTCGTCAGCCCTGGTGTCCGGCCCGTTGTAAAGCCGGGCCAGCGGTGCCCCGCCTGATACCAGGAGGAACCGTTCCAGCAGGAACGCCGCCGCCAGGACTGCCGTTATCCAGGCGACGGTGCGGACCTTCCAGAACCGCAGCATGACCAGGAGCAGCAGCGGCCAGACCAGGTAGAACTGCTCCTCGACGGCGAGGGTCCAGGCGGGGCTCAGCGCATTACCGCCGGTGGAGGAACCGAAGGCTCCGTAGTTGGCCAGATCCATCACGTAGGCAGCCGCCGGGATGGCGGATGCTTCCTGACCGCCCCAGCCTGACGATGGAAAGATCAGAGCGACAATAACGACTGCCGCGCAAACAGCCAGCAGCGCCGGCCAGAGCCGGGCGAGCCGTTTGGCGTAGAAAACCCCAACGCGGAGCCGGCCGGTGGAGCGGTACTCCTTCATGATCAGGAGCGTGATGACAAAGCCGCTGAGCGTGAAGAAAACGTCCAC
>DIZT01000131.1:4317-6909 GCA_002427975.1 Micrococcaceae bacterium UBA6021
TGCGCAGGCCATCGAGTGCGTGCTGCCGCCCCGATATCAGCGCGGATTCGGGCGCGAGCGGGCGTTCCATGGTGGTCGGGTGTCCGTTACTTTGCCTCAAATTCACTAAGCAAGCCTATATAAGGGTCCCTACGCCCCACTGTGTGCCGGCTGGACGTCAGCTGGGTGCGGCAAGCGATAAGGGTCTTCGCCCACCGATCGTTCAGGACAGTTCGCAGCCCCCATCTGCCAGGCGGCCAGGACCCGAATACTTAATTCAGGGTGAATCTTTGACTCTTTGGGGTCTTTTTGCCCCAGGGGGATGCAAAATGATCAAGTCTCATCACTCTGAAGCCATGGGGGAAATCCGTGAGTAATCCTTATCAGCACCAGACCCTGCCGTTCGGACAGGCCGGCGAGCCGCCGCTGTGGGCGCCCTATTACGGGGCTCCGTTTCCGGTAGCCATCAAGCGGTTCTGGCAGAAGTACACCGCCTTCAGCGGCCGCGCCAGCCGGAGCGAATACTGGTGGTGGGCACTTGTCGCGGGTGTGGTCAGTATCATCCTGCAGATCATCACCTCGGCCGGGACAGCGGGGGCCTCGGCCGGAACCTCCGGCGCCACTACGGGTGCAGGGCTGATTATCGGTGGCATCCTTGCCGTGGTCTGGGGCCTTGCCACCATCGTTCCGTCGCTGGCCCTGGTGGCGCGGCGCCTGCACGACGTCAACATGAGCGCCTGGCTGATGCTGATTGTGTTGATCCCTTTCCTCGGTTGGCTCGCACTGATTGTGCTGATGGTGTTGCCTTCCAACCCGGCCGGCCAGCGTTTCGACCAACCAGCTGGCATCTAGAACGTCCGCAGAGGTGGGCCCGGCACCTGACAGTGCCGGGCCCACTTGTGGAACAGCTTTCTCCGTAGCCAACTAAAGCTCAGCCAGCACCGATCCTGCGTTCTCCACGCGTCCAGTTCGCTTACCGCGACGCGGCGGCAACCTCATCGTCGTCGGCGGTGATGAGGATGTTGCCTTCCCCGATGGACTCGGACAGCACATCGTGTTCCACGGCGGTGGCCAATGGCTTCTCCTTGACGAAGCACATCAGCACCGCCGCGACCAGCGCCAGAGGGACCATCCAGATGAAGATGGGCGTCAGCGCGTCGTTGTAGGAGGAGATGATGACCTCCTTAATGGGTGCCGGCAGCGCGCCGACCACGGCCGGGGTCAAGGAGTTTGAACCGCCCGGGGTCCCCCCACCCTGTGCCGCGGCCGGGAGCCGTTCGGTGAGGAGCGCGGCCAGCCGGCTGGCGAACAGGCTTCCGACGACGGCGGAGCCCAGCGTGGCGCCGATCTGGCGGAAGAAGTTGTTTGACGCCGTGGCCGTGCCCACTTCGCGCAGCGGGAAGGAGTTCTGGACCATGAGGACCATGATCTGCATGCTCAGGCCCAGCCCCAGTCCCATGACTGCCAGGTAGGCGCAGATTTCCCAGAGCGGCGAGCCGGGGTTCAGCGTGGAAAGCATCACCAAGGCTGCTGCCACGAGGACGCCGCCGGCGATCGGCATCCATTTGTAGCGGCCGGTGCGGCTGACCAGCTGGCCTGAGACCACCGAGGCCACCAGCAGGGCGCCCATCATGGGGATCATCAGCAGGCCGGATTCGGTGGCGTTGACGCTGAAGGCCATCTGGAGATAGGTCGGCAGGTAGCCGATGGCGCCGAACATGGCCACACCGATCATCAGGCCGGCAATCGTGGCGAGGTTGAAGTTGCGGTCTTTGAACAGGTGCAGAGGAATGATCGGCTCGGCGGTCCGGCTTTCCACGAAGACGAACGCGGCGGCGCTGACCACAGCACCGGCGATCAGGCCCAGGATGATCGGGTCGGACCATTCGTACTTGCTTCCACCCCAGGTGGCAAAGAGGACCAGGCACGTGGTGGCAATGGCAAGGAGCACCATGCCACCGAGGTCCAGTTTGGGTTTTCCGGCGTGCTTGGGCAGCTTCAGGAAGAAAACCGCCCCGGCCAAGGCCAGCAGGCCCAGGGGGATGTTGATCCAGAACACCCAGCGCCAGCCGGGGCCTTCGGTGAACCAGCCGCCCAGCAGCGGGCCGGCCACCGAGGCGATGGCGAAGACGCCGCCCATCATGCCCATGTATTTGCCGCGTTCCCGGGGCGGAACGACGTCGGCGATGACCGCTTGGGAGAGGATCATCAGGCCTCCGCCGCCCAGGCCCTGGATGACGCGGGCGACGATGAGCATGCCCATGTCGCCGGCGAGCGCGCCCACCACCGAACCGATCATGAACAGAATGATGGCTGCCATCAGCAGGGACTTGCGTCCCATGAGGTCACCGAGCTTGCCGTAGATCGGCATGGTGATGGTGGAGGTGAGGATGAACGCGGTGATGACCCACAGCATGTCGTTGACGCCGTGGAGTTCGCCCACGATGGTGGGCAGCGCCGTGCTCAGCACGGTCTGGTTCAACGACGCCAGGAGCATGGAGAGCATAAGGCCCACGAAGAGCAGCATGATGTGCTGTTTCTGTGGCGCCTGCCCCACCTCGGGGCGGGCAGAGTCAGTCATGAGAGTTTCCTTTGCAAGTGGTGAAAAAGCGA
>DIZT01000131.1:7054-7671 GCA_002427975.1 Micrococcaceae bacterium UBA6021
GCCCGGAAGCGGGCAGGGACGGAGGCGAGCATGACCAGCATGCGGGCAGTCTCCTCCGTGCTGAAGCCTTCGGCGCCGCCGGACCAGGAAGGATCCTGCGCCAAGGCTTCAGTCACCGCCTGGCAGGCCAGGGCTTCGGCTTTGACCAGGTAGTCCATCTGGCGGCGGAACAGGTTCGGGTGCCGCTGCAGCAGCTCACGACGGCGGACGGCGTCCGTGCCGCCATTGGCGGACCGGGCTACGTCCACCAGCAGCAAGGACACCTGGCCCAGCAGATCGTCAGCGCCGGCGAGCTTCGCTGCTTGGGCCGGATCCAGGACCGGCTCGTGCAGGCCCAGGACCGCGTCCTCCTTGGCGGGGAAATAGTTGAAGAACGTCCGCGGCGAGACCCCTGCGCTCTCCGCGATGGCTTCCACCGTGGCCTGCTCCAGGCCGCGCTGCTGGGCGAGCGTCGCAGCGGCCTCATGGAGGGCCGTCCAGGTTTCAACCTTTTTGCGCTCACGAAGGTTAAGCAAAGCAGTTTCGGTCATGCATTTATTTTTGCACAACTGCATGTATTGCACAACTGCAGGTTTGCAGGGGTGCACGTTAGAGTCTCGCGCACGACGGCGGTGAGC
>DIZT01000070.1:0-274 GCA_002427975.1 Micrococcaceae bacterium UBA6021
GGCGGCCTTGCGGTCTGCTGCGGCGAACTCCGTCACCGAACCGTCCCCGGCAACGTAGTTCTTGTTATCGCCGGCTTTGGCCTGCTTGGCGAGGGCGTCTTCCTGCGCGCAGGCGGACAGCCCCAGGGTCAGTGCGGTCAGGGCTGCGCCGCCGGCGGCAAGGACGGCACGCCGGGATGTTGCGTTGGAGGTTATGCGGGGGGCAGTCATGTCAGGCTCCGGGGGTGCTGGCGGCACCGGGAAGAAGGGCGGCAGCGGGCTCACTGTACTTAAC
>DIZT01000070.1:336-2105 GCA_002427975.1 Micrococcaceae bacterium UBA6021
GTGTATAAGAGACAGGTACTTAACGCGCAGGAGCGAGCCGTCGTCGTCGAACACCAGGGAGGTGATGGACGTCAGCGTGCACTCGCGTTTGCGCGGGTCATGCCAGAGCGGCTTGCCCTCGGCGCTGAGCCGCGTGGCCCAGATGGGGAGCTGGTGGCTGACCATGATGGCTTCCGGGCCGTCGGTTCCGTAATCGCCGGCGGCCAGCTCGATGGCCCTGAGCCGGGCATCCTCAACAGCAGCCCTGACGCGCGCGGCCTGCGCCGTGTACGGTTCGCCCCAGGACGGCCGGAACGGGTTGACCAGACGCGGCCAGTGCTTGGGCTTCTGGAGCTCGGCCTTGGTGACCCTCATGCCCTGAAAGTAGTTTTCCGCTTCGATGATGCGCTCATCAGTATGGATTTGAAGGTGCAGCGCCTCCCCTGTGGGAGCTGCAGTCTCCTGGGCCCTGACCAGCGGCGACGCCGCGAGATAAACGATCCTGGCCCCGTGCGCTGCACGCTCGGCGAAGTAGTCGGCGAGGGTCTGCGCCATTTCCCGGCCCAGCTCTGAGAGGTGGAATTCGGGCAGCCTGCCGTACAGAACGCGGTCAGGATTGTGGACCTCGCCATGGCGGAGCAGATGGACAGTGGATTGGGGCATGTTTACCAGTTTCTCAAAGATGGCGTGCGATCCGAAATCTTCTACATCCAGTAGAACTCAAACTTTTGGAAAAATGTTCCGAAACGGGGAACAAAACATGCAAATGCATGTTTATACTGGATGCAGCGGATAGTTGAGGATTCAACAGATGAAGCGTCAAGCTATCCGGAAGTACCACCCGACAAACCCAAGGAGAAACACCATGACTCTTCCCGCAGACGTCACCACCGGCACCTGGACCCTCGACAACTCACACAGCGAAATCGGATTCACCGTCCGCCACGCAGGCATCAGCAAGGTGCGCGGCCAGTTCAAGGATGCCGCAGCAACCTTGGACCTCGCTGAGAACGTGGCCGATTCCAAGATCAGCGCCACCATCCAGACCGCCAGCTTCGACTCCGGCGACGCCAACCGCGACGGCCACGTCCGCGGCGACGACTTCTTCGACGTCGAGACGTTCCCGGAAATCTCCTTCGTCTCCAACGGCCTCGTGGCCAAGGGCAGCAGCTACGAGCTGACCGGGGACCTGACCATCAAGGGCGTCACCCGTCCCGTTTCGTTGGAGACCGAGTTCAACGGCGTGGCCGTGGATCCGTTCGGTATGACCCGCGCCGGCGTCTCCGCTGAAACCACCATCAGCCGCAAGGACTTCGGCCTGACCTGGAACGCCATCCTGGACGCCGGCGGCGTGCTGGTCAGCGACAAGGTTGCCATCAACCTGGAGCTCGCCTTCATCGCACCCGCAGCATAGGTTTTCGCTCTGAAGCACCCCGGCCGCCACGATTCCCCGGAATCCGGCCGCCGGGGTGCTTTGTTTTGCCCGGATACCGGCGCGCGGTGTGCAGTCTGAGCGGCTCCGGGAATACCTCTTTGGAATGACCCGCAGCGGTACCCGCCGGGGGTACGGTGTAAGTAAGGCGTACTGGGGGCAGGCCAGTTGGACTGCACCCAGCAGCCGAACTGACATCCGACCTGCAAAGGACTGCTCATGAGCACGCCCGTCCCGCCTCCCGTCCCGAACGAGCCTGAGCCCGGCAACCAGCCACCTGCGCCCCGTTACGGCGAGAAAAGCCCGCAGCCCGGGCAGCCGACTCCCCCGGCGCCGCAGTACGGGCAGAACGCGCCGC
>DIZT01000070.1:2255-9666 GCA_002427975.1 Micrococcaceae bacterium UBA6021
CCCCCGGCACCGCAATACGGCCAGAATGCCCCGCAGTTCGGCCAGCCCACCCCTCCGCCTTATGGCCAGCAGCCGTACGGGCAGTCCCCCTACGCCCAGTACCCCTCTGAGCAGCCCCAGGCCGCCGGATCCAACGGGGTTCCCCAGCTGGTCAACATCTCGTTCTGGCTGCTCATTGCCGCGGGCGTTGTGTATGTCATCAGCCTGCTGATGGGCATCGGCATGCTCGACGATCCGCAGATCCGGAAGGCATTCGACGAGGCCATGCGCGGCAGCGGCAGCTCTGGCGCGCAGTTCGCGTTCGACGATTTCAAGGGCTTCCTCGCCGGATCCCTCGTGGTCATTGCCCTCATCGGTGCGGGGCTGTACGCACTCGTGGCGTTCTTCGTCCGCAAGGGCAGGAACTGGGCCCGCATCCTCGGCACCGTTTTCGCGGCGCTGTCCATTGTTGGCCTCTTCGGCATGCCGAGCATCGGAACCCTGGGGACTCTCGCGGGGATCGCAGCCATCGTGCTGCTTTACCTGCCGGCGTCGGCACCCTACTTCCGCAAGCAGCAAGCGTTCGGTAGCCCGTACGGCACCCCGGGCACCACGCCCGGCAACCCATACGGCCAGTAGTCCCACCAGCAACATCCACACCCTACGGGCGTGGACCCCACCACCCGCCGACGAACTAGGCGGTCTGGTCCGGGGTCTGCGCCCGCTGTGCGTGATAAGCAAGAATCTGCAGTTCGGTGGCCATGTCCACCTTGCGGAGGTTGACGCCGTCGGGAACCTGCAGCATCACGGGGGCGAAGCTCAGGATGCTGCGGACACCGGCAGCCACCACGCGGTCGCACACGGCCTGCGCCACGGCGGCCGGAAGTGCCAGGACCACCATGTTTGCGCCGGTCCGCTGCAGCACGGCTTCCAGGTCCGCCGCGTCACTGACCCGCAGCCAGCCCACCTCATTGCCAACCACCATCTGGTCGGCGTCGAAAATTGCCACCACGTCAAAGCCCCGGGACTCAAAGCCGCCATAGCGCGCCAGGGCTTTGCCCAGGTTGCCCGCGCCCACAATGGCGACCTTCCAGTCGTGGGTCAGCCCAAGAGCCGCGGAGATGTGACGGCTCAGGTACTGCACCTCATAGCCCACGCCGCGCGTTCCATAGGAACCCACATAGGAAAGGTCCTTGCGGAGGGTTGACGAGCTCACGCCCGACGCTTCCGCCAGGGATTCCGAGGATACGCGTTCAATACCCTCAGACAGCAGCGTGTTCAGGGCGCGCAGGTAGATCGTCAGCCGTGCCACTGCTGCGGGCGGTATCTGTTTGGTAGCTTCTCCGGCCGGCGCTGCCCCTGTACCTTCGACAGCCTGGGGAGATGAATCCAGCGAACTCACTATCCCCTCCAATGCCTCGCGTTGTGACTCCACTCTAGAGCCCCGCTACTGCTGCCGACAAAGCCAGCGCCATTATGCGCAATCGGTTGCCTACTGGGCCATGGCCCGTTGGAGGACGCGCTCCAGCCGGACTTCGTCGATCTTCCAGAAGTCGCGCTGGATGCCGTCCACCAGCACCACCGGGATTTCCTCCGCGTAGCGCTCACGCAGGTCCGGCAGTTCGTCCACCTGCTGTTCCGTCCACCCAAGTCCCAGTGAGGCAGTAACGCGTTCGACGGCGTCGCGCGCGTCTGCGCACAGGTGACAGTCTGCTTTGGTGATGAGGACTACCTCCGGTTTTGCCATGCATTAACCGTATCGCCCTTTGGCAGCCGACGGCGGCGCGCATCGGCGCGCACTGGCATTGCCGGGGATTGACTAGACTCGTGGACATGCCCGAGGAGAAGTACGTCGCTGTGGTGACCCAGCCGGATGCGGTGACGCAGACCGGTGAAGCCGCCTTCTTCGACGTCGACAACACCCTCATGAAGGGCGCCAGCCTTTTCCACGTGGCCCGCAAGATGCACCAGCGCGGTGCCTTTACCCTGACGCAGGCGGCGGGGTTCGCGTGGAAGCAGTTCAAGTTTGTGGCGCGCGGCGAGAACATGGACGACGTCCACGCTGTCCGCGATTCCGCCCTCACCCTGGCCGCGGGAATCACCGTGGAAGACGTCAAGGCCCTGGGCGAAGAGGTCTACGACGAAATGATCGCGTCCAGGATCTGGCCCGGCGCCAAGGCACTGGCGCAGCAGCACCTGCGCGTGGGACGGCGGGTCTGGCTGGTCACGGCCACGCCCATCGAGGTGGCCGCGGTCATCTCCACCCGGCTGGGCCTGACCGGAGCCCTGGGTACCGTGGGCGAGATTGCCGACGGCATGTACACGGGCCGGCTGGTGGGTGACATCCTGCACGGTTCCGCCAAGGCAGTGGCTGTCCAGGAGCTGGCCGACGCCGAGGGCCTGGACCTCAAGCGCTGCTGGGCCTACAGCGATTCCTATAACGACATCCCGCTGCTGACGCTGGTGGGGCACCCGGTGGCCATCAATCCCGATTCCAGGCTCCGCCGCCATGCCCGGGACAACAACTGGCCGGTCTACGATTTCCGTTCCGGCCGCCGCGCCGCCACCCTGGGCCTCAAGGCAGCAACAGCCGGCGGCGCCGTGTACGGGCTCTGGCGCGGGTACTCCCGAATGCGCGGCCCCCGCAACTAGGTAGCAGTTGATGTCGTTATGAGGGCTCATAACGACATCTACTGCTACCTAGTTGGGCGGGGCGTTGCAGCGCAGACACAAAAATGCCCGCTGCCGGGAAGGCAACGGGCATTTCACGCTTTGCGAAGTATCTCTACTTCTTATTGCGGCGCTGGTGACGGGTCTTGCGAAGCAACTTGCGGTGCTTCTTCTTGGCCATACGCTTGCGACGCTTCTTAATAACTGAACCCACGAAAGTTCCTCACAAACTAGATGCAGTACCTGTCTGATGGAAATGGTCCGTGGACAGAGCTACAGACTGAAACAACTGACAGATTCTTACAATGACGTAAAACGTTCCTTAACAGGGTACCGCTTCTTGGCGGCGCCGTTTGACCGCAGGCGATGCTCAGGCGGTTTCGGAGCGGCCGTCCACCACAGCACCCTTGAGGTACTGCTCGACGGCGCTCTCCGGCACCCGGTACGACCGGCCGAAACGCACCGCGGGCATTTCGCCGGAATGAACCAGCCGATAAACGGTCATTTTAGAGACGCGCATGACCTCGGCCACTTCGGCCACGGTCAGGAACTTCGCGTTCGAGAAGTTCTGTTCTGCGGACATTTCCCTATTCCTTTGCTGATGGATGACGACAGTAACCCCAGCTGTGTTTCATATGCGGTGTGCCGATGCTGAGCCATCCACCAACCATGTGTTAGATACTCTAGAGGTTCATGGGGCTGTAGTGAAAGTCATCGGCGGTAATCATTAAGCGTTCCGGCGCTTCCGGGCGGACGCGGCGAGCTGAGCCAGGATCGAAACGGATACGTCCCACTCCATGCACGCGTCCGTGACGCTTTGCCCGTACACCAGTCCGGACTGGCCGGCGGCGTGCTCGGTGACATCCAGGTTCTGGGCCCCGCCCACCAGGAAGCTCTCCAGCATAACGCCCGCGATCGCCTGTGCAGCCTCGCCGCCGTCCTCCAGCTGCGCGCCGATTTCCAGTGCCACTTCCGCCTGGCGGTGGTGGCTCTTGCCGCTGTTGGCGTGGCTGGCGTCCACGATCAGCCGGGGGTTGAGCCCCTTGCCGGCGAGCTTGGCGGAGGCGCTTTCGACGTCGGCCGCCGAGTAGTTGGGTCCCTTGCGTCCACCCCGGAGGATGACGTGGGTGTCCGGGTTTCCGGCGGTGGCCACCAGCGAGGCCCGGCCGTCGCCGTCGATCCCCAGGAAAGCCTGGGCGGCAGCTGCGGCGCCGCACGCGTCGATCGCGACCTGGAGGTCGCCGTCGGTCCCGTTCTTGAACCCAATCGGCATGGAGAGTCCGGAGGCCAGCTGGCGGTGGATCTGGCTTTCGGTGGTGCGGGCGCCGATGGCTCCCCACGAGATCAGGTCAGCCATGTACTGGGGGCTGATGGGTTCCAGGAATTCGGTGGCGGTGGGCAGCCCCAGCGCGGTGACCTGCTGCAGGAACTGCCGGGCGGCCCGGAGCCCGGTGGCCATGTCGTGGCTGCCGTCCAGGCACGGATCGTTGATGAGGCCCTTCCAGCCCACGGTAGTGCGGGGCTTTTCGAAGTAGGTGCGCATCACGATCAGCAGGTCATCACGGTGCTTTTCAGCCTGGCTGACCAGCCGGCGGGCGTATTCCAGTCCTGCCTTGGGATCATGGATGGAGCAGGGGCCCACGATGACCAGCAGCCTGTCATCCACGCCGTCCATGATGGCGCGGACTTCATCACGGCCGCGCTCGACGACGTCCGTCACCCGGGCGTCCAGGGGCAGCTCGGCGATGAGCTCCGCAGGCGTGGGCAGCGGCGTGAATTCGCTGACGCGCAGGTTGGACGTGGATTTCGAGGGAGTGGCTGTTGCGGTGCTCATGTTCGGGTCCTGTTCCAGATAGGAAGCGGGCCCAGATCAGAACCCGCCGGAGAAATGGCGAAGGGCAGAGAGTGATCTCTGCCCTGTTGGCTCTGAAGGAAGTTGGATGCGTGTCAGTTAGACGCGGGCCCCTCCAGAGCCAACGAAAAATACGCATACCAACGGTTTGTCATAGGCACACCATAACGGCGCGCTGCGACCGCCGCAAAATCGCGCCCGTCGCACGTCGTAATCCGAGCCCAAGCTCAGCGCTCCCGCCCACCCAAGTGACTCGCATTTGATGCACTCATTTCGCGATTTGGATGCGTTAAGTGCGAGTCAGTTGGGGGATCAGCCCAGGATCTTGCGGAGGTACTGCAGCTGCCTGATCCAGTGGTGCTCCTGGCCGCCCTCGTGGTTGTTGAACCGGTAGACCTCGATCTCCTTGACGCCGCCGTAGGCGTTGAAGCTGGCGAACACGGTGGATGGCGGGCAGACATCGTCCATCTGCGCCACCGAATACATGGCCGGCGCGGTGGCCGACCGGGCGAGGTTGACGCCGTCGAAATAGTTCAGGACCGCCAGCATGGGTTCATACCGGTCGCGGTGCCTGCCCAGGAACGCCGCGATTTCCGGGTACGGGCCGCGGGCTGCGATGTCAATGGCCCTGGGGAAGTCCTGCAGGAACGGAACGTCGGGCAGCGCGGCGATGACGCCGTCGAGCCTTCCGGCAACGAGCCCGGCGACGGCCACCACAATGCCGCCGCCCTGGCTGATCCCGGCGACGACCACGCGCGATGCATCCACCTCGGGGTGGGCCTGCGCCGCTTCCACCGCACGGAACGCGTCAACATACACGCGGCGGTAGTAGTAGTCCTCTCGGCTGCCGGCACCCCTGGTCATGAGCCCCGCGTAAGCCACTTCGCCGGCGGACGGGTGGGGATCAGCCGTTTCGCCGAGGATCCCGCCGTAGCCCTGGCCGCGGGTGTCCATGATGAAATGCGCATAGCCGGCCTGCGCCCACCTGGTGTCCTGGTTGACCAGACCGCGCCCACCCGAGTAGCCGATGTACTGCACGACGACGGGTAGCCGGGTTCCGGTGCGACGGTTCGCCGGGAGGTGCAGCCAGCCCTTGATCGGCGCGCCGCCGTAGCCGGCGAAGGTGACGTCGAAGGTATCGATGACCGTCAGGTGGTTCTCCACCGGCTCGAAGGTTGCATTCAGCGGGAACGTCCGGGCTTCCTCAAGGGTGGCGTCCCAGAATTCCTGCAGGTCGGCGGGCGGCGTGACGGTGGACGTGTAGCGGCGAAGCTGGTCAAGGGGGAGGTCGAAGAGGGGCATGGGCAGTCAGGTCCTGTCTCGTCTGGTTGCTACCGGAGATCCTACGTCATACAAACCCTCCGGCGGCATCCTTTGTCGTGTGGGAGTCAGATACTGTCGCGCGGGATCAGATACGCGAGAGCTGCGGCGTGAATGTCTGGAGCTCTTGCGATGCCACCACCAGGCGGCGCAGTTCCGTGAGGCCTCCGCTGACGTGCCCGGCGGCCCGGGCCTGGACAAGGACATTCCCGACGGCGGTCGCTTCCACGGGCCCGGCGATGACGCGTTTGCCGGTGGCGTCGGCCGTGAGCTGGCAGAGGAGCCGGTTCTGCGAGCCGCCGCCCACCACATGGACCACGTCCACCGTTCGGTCGGCGAGGCGTTCGGCGTCCGCGATGGTCCGGGCGTAGCCCGTGGCCAGGCTGTCAATGATGCAGCGGGTGATGGCTGCGGGGTCATCCGGCAGGACGTCCCCGGCGTGCCGGACCGTTGCCCGGATGCGTGCGGGCATGTTGTCCGGGGCGATGAAGGAGGAATCGTCGGGGTTGATCGTCGGGCCGCCGGGGGGCAGCGCCGCGGCGGCATCGAGCAGATCGGCGAGTTCGGGTTTGTAGCCTTCCGCGGCCCAGGTCCGTTGGCACTCGCTGAGGAGCCAGAGCCCGCCCATGTTGCGCAAATAGCGGATGGTGCCGTCCACGCCGCGTTCGTTGGTGAAGTTCGCTTCCCGGCTGGCTTCAGTCAGGACGGGGTGCTTCAGTTCCAGGCCCACCAGGGACCAGGTGCCGGAGGAGATGTAGGCGAAGTTCTCTTCCTGGGCAGGGACGGCGGCGACGGCGGAGGCGGTGTCGTGCGAGCCGACGGCCACCACCTTCGTGTCGGCGGGCAGCCCGACCCGAGCGGCGATGTCCGGCAGCAGGCTGCCCACCGTTTCACCGGGTTCGATCAGCGGTGGGAACAGGTCTTTGGGCAGGCCGAGGGCAGTGAGGAACTCGGTGGCCCACTCCCCCGCGACGGCGTCGAACAGGCCCGTCGTGGAGGCGTTCGTGGCCTCCGTCCGGCGCTGCCCGGTGAGGAGGAAAGCGATCAGGTCCGGGATAAGCAGGGCCTGCACACCCTCCAGTGCCGGCTCGGTGGCCAGCTGGTAGAGGGTGTTGAACTGCAGGAACTGGAGTCCGGTGGTGGCGTAGAGGCGGGCCGGGTCCAGTTTCCGGTGGACGGGCGCGACGGCGGCGCGGCTGCGTTCATCGCGGTAACTGTAAGGCTGGGACGTGAGTTCGCCCTTGGTGTTGACCAGGCCGTAGTCCACCGCCCAGGTGTCGATCCCGATGCTGGTGATGGTTTCGCCCCGAACCGCGGCCGCGCGTGCCGCCGCGGCGAGGCCCGTGAGGACCTCGCCGAACAGGGCGTCGAAATCCCAGCGGAGGCCGCCGTCAAGCTCCACCACACCGTTGGGGAAACGGTGCACCGTTTCCAGCGCCACGCCCAACCCGGTCACCCGGCCGAGGATGACCCTGCCGGAGGAGGCACCGATATCGACGGCGGCAAAGACGCCGTGGGCAGAAGTACCGCCGCCGAACCCTTTGCCTTCGACGGCACGGGTTTCCGACGTGCTCATCGGAGGAAGGCTGC
>DIZT01000070.1:9770-9940 GCA_002427975.1 Micrococcaceae bacterium UBA6021
CCGGTGGTGTGGGACAGTTCGGCGCTGGTGAGGACCGCGGCGGCGTTGGCCACGTGCTGGGGCAGGACTTCGCGTTTGAGCAGGGTGCGCTGGGCGTAGTACTTGCCCAGTTCCTGTTCGTCCACACCGTACACGGCGGCGCGTTTGGCGCCCCAGCCGCCGGCGAAGAT
>DIZT01000316.1:0-402 GCA_002427975.1 Micrococcaceae bacterium UBA6021
CCGGTTACCTTCACCGGGGCCTGGGCGTAGCCGATCTTCCCCTTCACCGGGGATCCATCGGCTTCCAGTGCGCCGGCGGCCGACGTCGCGTCGTACCACATGGCCACCTTGCCCTGGCTCAAGTTATTCAGGCACTCGGTGAAGCCGGCCTGCGCGGCTCCTGCTTCACCGTGCTCGCGGACAAGTTTGGTGTAGAACTCCACCGCTGCGGTGAATTCCGGGCTGTTGACCTGCGCGTTCCAGTCCTTGTCGAACCAGGTGCCGCCGTAGGTGTTCACCACGGTGGTCAGTGGTGCGAAGACCTGTCCCCAGCCGGGCTGGCCGCGCAGGCAGATGCCCTTCATGCCCGGGGCTGCGCCGTCGGCCTGCGCCGCAATTGCCGCTACCTCATCCCAGGTGGGC
>DIZT01000316.1:473-2593 GCA_002427975.1 Micrococcaceae bacterium UBA6021
TCGCCGGCATGGTCAGGCCCTTGGCTTCCAGGATGTCCTTCCGGTACATCAGGAAGGACGATTCGCCGTAGAACGGCTCACCGTAGAGCTTCCCGTCCTTGCCGGTCAGGGAGGCCGTGTAGGCCGGAAGAATGTCGTCCTGGTTGAAATCCGGGTTCTTGGCCACGTTGTCCAGCGGCGCCAGCCAGCCGTTGGCGGAATAGAACGGGATCTCGTAGTTGGACAGCGACGCGACGTCGTATTGTCCGGCCTGGCTGGAGAACTCCTGGCTGATCTTGGCCCGGACGTCGTTCTCAGGCAGGATCGTGTAGTTGACCTTGATGCCGGTTTCCTTGGTGAAGTTGTCCGCGGTGAGCCGCTGCAGGTCCTCCATCTGGGGGTTGTTCACCATCAGGACGTTGATGCTGTTCGGGTCTCCTGCGGAGTTTCCTCCGCCGGCGCCTGCACAGGCCGAGGCGCTCAGGGCGACGCACAAGGCGCCGGCGGCCAGGGTCGCAGCACGCATTTTTGGGCGCATTAAGGACTCCTTTGTTCTTCAGGGGTACACAGCCTGCTCGCGTCGACTGCTGTATCGACGTACTCGGCTGCAGCGGGCCGGTCATCGGGATTTCGATGTGCCGGGCTGGTCTTCCTCAACTTTAGGCGTGTGCCGTAGGGCACAACTAGCGCCCTGCATGCCCATTTCTGATACTAATTTTCCCTACCGGCCCCTGCGCAGGCGCTACTGTGGGAAGGCGCCCCACGACGCTGTCCGTATTTCATGAACGCAGATGCCGGGAGAACTAATGAGCGCGGCAGATCCCGGTGCGGGGGCATCGGCCAGGCTTGCCGAAAGGCTGCTGGGCATGCGTGCCAACCGGGAGGTTATACCGCCGGATCCGAACCATTCGGTCCGGTGGCACGAGCATGACTATCCCACCGCGGCGGCCCGCTGGAATTACCACCCCGAGTACGAGATCCATCTGATCAGGAAAGGCACCGGCAAGTTCATTGTCGGGGACCACATCGGCACGTTCGAGGCCGGGCATGTGTCCCTGGTGGGATCAGGACTGCCCCACGACTGGGTGAGCGACCTCGAGCCGGGAGAGGTCATTGAAGGCAGGGACGCCCTGATCCAGTTCGACGGAAAATGGGTGGAGCAGACCGCGGCCCTTGTTCCGGAGCTGGCCGAGATCGAACCCCTGCTGGAACAGTCCGCACGCGGGATCGAGTTCCTCGGGGGCACTGCCCGGACCGCGGCCGCATCCATCGAAGCGATGGGCACGTCCACCGGGTTGGGCCGGCTGCAGCACCTCCTGGAACTGTTTGCGATTCTTGCGGGCTCACCGCACGAGGACCGGCGCTACCTTGCGGACGAATGGTTCAGGCCGCAGCTGGACGGCCAGGCCGCGGCGGTGGTGGACATCGTCCTGGAGTACGTGTTCGGCAATCATGCCGGCAGCGTCAAGATGTCCGAGGCGGCGTCCCTGGTGGGAATGTCCGAGCCGACCTTCTCGAAATACTTCAAGCGCGCTACCGGCCAGAACTTCAGCGATCTGGTCCGCAAACTCCGGCTGGCCCATGCCCGGCGGTTGCTGAAGCGCAGCGACAAAGCCATCTCGGACATCTGCTACGAAGTCGGGTTTTCCAACCTGTCCAACTTCAACCGGCATTTCCTCAACGACGCCGGCGAAACGCCCCGGAGCTACCGCCAACGGATGAAGGGCTAACCCAGCCATCCCACTCGGGATAGCGGACGACGGCGGGACTTCCGGCAGTGAAGTTGACACCCGCCGGACGGTGCGGTTGACTTTTTGCATATGCTGAAATAACAGTTCCATGATGCGGAATTAAGAATCCGCATAGCCCTACACCGTGGATGCCAGCATCGAAACACGAGGACATGCCTCATGCACCTTGAACAGTTCAATGCGGCCGGCCGCACGGAGGCCGGCGATTCCCTGCGCCCCTGCGTGGACATCCAACGCTGGATCGACGAGCTCGCCGACGCGAGGCCCTATTCCAGCCTCGACGCGCTCCTGGCGGCCGGCCGCGACGCAGCAGACCCGTTCACCCCGGCGGAGATCGAAGCAGCCCTCGCCCACCATCCGCGGATCGGCGAGCGGGCGCAGGGCGACAGC
>DIZT01000180.1 GCA_002427975.1 Micrococcaceae bacterium UBA6021
CAGCACCCCGGGACCGGGCGGAGTCCGGGCCGTGCACCAGGGCAGCAAGGGCAGCGACAGAAGCCTCAAGGGCGTCCACCGCCTCAACTGCCGCTCCGCGATCCATAATCAAATTGTCCCGCGACGGTCCGACAAAAACCGCCTGGATGAATGCCTATGTGCATAACTACGGGACGTGAAACTTCAGCCGTCCGATCGGTCCAGGATGACTGACCGTCAGGCCGGCAGCAGCATGGCGGCCGCAGCACCGGCGAGCATAAAAGGGCCGAACGGGATGGCAGACTTCAACGTGCCGCGGCGGGCTGCCAGGAGGGCAATGGACCAGAGCCCGCCCAGCAGGAAAGCCGCGAAGGTGCCCACAAAGACGTGCGCCCAGCCGAGGTAGCCAAGGTACATCCCCAGGACCCCGGCGAGCTTCACGTCGCCAAAACCCATCCCGGGCGGATACACCAGCCGCAGGACAAAATAGAAAGCCCAAAGGACCGCTCCCCCGGCAACGATGCGGAGCGCCGGAATGCCCAGCAGCTCGGCAGCGCCGTCTGGTGACTCCTGGAGCGCGGCAGGACCGGCCACCACGTGAAGGATGGCCGCCGCCAGCAGCAGGACCCCGGCCACGGCGTAGGACGGGAATACAATCCGGTTGGGGAGCAAATGGTGGCGCACGTCAATCACCGTCAGGCGGACCGCCATCACGGCAAAATAGGCGCATGCGGCGAGCACCAGCCAGAATGCCAACGGGGTGGCATCCCACAGTCCATCAAGTCGTCGGATCACCCCTCGGATGCTACTGGATTCGTGCGCCGCAGCGCAGGGCCCACGCGTAAACTGTGGATATGTCGACATGGGACACCAGGCGCCGGCCGGATCCGGAGGGCAGCGCCCCCGTTGCAGACCTGACCACCTTGTTCCGGAACCTTTGCCGGTCCTCCCCCTGGAAGTGGCAGTCACTGCGCTTTGAATACTGGGATGAACCGTTTACCGATGTCCCGGACCCGTCCGCTCCCCTGGTCCGGGCCTGGCTGCGCCGGCCCGGGGCGCTCCGCCTCGAAACCGCTGACCGGCTTGTCCTCCACAGCACCACCGGCATCAATGACTCCAAGGACGGGTTGTACGTCAGCGCCACCCGGAAGTCCTGGCTGTTGCCACCTCACCTGGTGGCGCCCGTTTACGACGACGGCGGCCTGGTCAGGCGCCGGCCGGAGGCCGCCTACGGCGAACCAGGGTTCGGGAACGGCCGCTTCTCGGCTGCCCTCGATCCCGTGGAACTCGCCGGGAGCGCCCCGGTCCCGATCGAGTTCCCGGGCACCAACGCCCTGGAGGTCGACAGCGTGCACCGCGTGGATCACGATGGCCGGCCGGCACTGGAGGCAACCGTGACGCCGACCGCGTCCTACCATCCAGCGGATCCGGCCGCGCCGCTCTGCCTGCCCGGCAGCAACCGCGTGCGGATCGACCTGGAAACCGGAGTCTGCGTGGCCAGCCAGTCGCTAGAAACGGCAAGCCAGGAATATGGGCACTGGATCCGGATTCTCGCCGTGGGTGAATACATGCTGGACGACCTGTTCCTGGCGGAATCCATGAACCTCACCGATGTCCGCCGGCACATCAGCTGGGACATCCGCGCCTGATCACGGGCCCATGTTCACGGGCCCTTGTTCGCAGGCCCTTGTTCGCAGCCCATCACAGGCGATTGACAAGCTTCCTTGGCCTGCCCTGGGCTAGGCTTCCCTGATGACCGAGCTGACTTCCATCTGGCCCCTCTTCGGCCTCCAGCTGACCACACCGCGTCTGGTGCTGCGTCCCATTGTCGACGCCGACATTCCCGCCGCAGTAGAAGCGGCCGCGAGCGGAGTCCACGAACCAGGCCGCAACCCCTTCAGCACGCCGTGGACAGAGCTGCCGGCGGAATCTCTGGGGCAAAACATGGCGCAGTGGTACTGGCGCTGCCGCGGTCAGGCCACGCCCGAGGACTGGACCCTTCTCCTGGGCATCTGGCACCAGGACGAATTCATCGGCTGCCAGGACATCGGCGCCAAGGACTTCGCCACCCTCAAGACGGTCAGTACCGGCTCATGGCTCAAGCAGTCCGTCCACGGCCAGGGGCTCGGCACGGAGATGCGCACCGCCGTCGCCCTTTATGCGTTCGACTGGCTCGGCGCCGAGGTGGCCGAATCGGAAGCCGCCGCCTGGAACGCCGCCTCCCTGGGCGTGTCCCGCTCGCTCGGTTACGAACTCAACGGCACCACGCGGATGAACTGGGGCGGCAATGCCGAGGAAGTCCAAAAAGTCCGTCTCACCCCTGGAACCTTCAAGCGCCCCGACTGGACCCTGCAAGTAGAAGGCCACGAAGCAGCAGCCAGGTTCCTCGGCGTCGGCTGAGTGCGGTTGCGGTGGAGCGCCAAGTCACCCTTCCTCTGCGTGCTGGCTCCTTCGTCGCCTCTGACGCACGCTGCCGGAAGGGTGACCCGGTTGCTTCCGTGGAAAGGCTCCAGCCGCCGCAGCGCCGCCGGCCTACTGGGAGCCCGGAAAAACGGACCGAAGCACCGGGGGCAACCCGCCGACATGACGCGCCGACGGTGCGGCGGGCGGTCTCATGCACGATCCCTGTTTCACCGTCCAAAGCCGGAATCCGCGCCGGTGCACCCTAAACGTGAATTTGCGTACCGATCCTCCTCAGACCCCGGAGCGGCCATGACGCTGTATGTGCAGCGGGTTCGGTAGAGGCCA
This sequence comes from Micrococcaceae bacterium UBA6021, assembly GCA_002427975.1. Taxonomy (GTDB): domain Bacteria; phylum Actinomycetota; class Actinomycetes; order Actinomycetales; family Micrococcaceae; genus Arthrobacter. The sequence goes on from DIZT01000180.1 coordinate 2,728, forward strand.
ACAATTGGGACAGGAACCACAACAGAAACCCCCGCCAGT
>DIZT01000136.1:0-185 GCA_002427975.1 Micrococcaceae bacterium UBA6021
GTGAACGCCTCGTGGCCCGGAGTATCGATGAAGGTGATCTTGCGTTCGGTGCCTTCGTGCTGGTGGGCCACCTGGTAAGCACCGATGTGCTGCGTGATGCCGCCGTGTTCGCCCGCCATAACGTCGGACTTGCGGATGGCATCGAGCAGTCGCGTCTTACCGTGGTCAACGTGACCCATGACGGT
>DIZT01000136.1:283-13100 GCA_002427975.1 Micrococcaceae bacterium UBA6021
ACCACAGGAGGACGTGCCTCAAGGTCTTCGTCGCCTTCTGCTTCGAGCTCTGCTTCGAAGTCGATGTCGAAGCCGGAGAGCAGCTCGCGCTCCTCGTCCTCCGGTGACACAACCTGGAGCTTGTAGCCAAGCTCCTCACCGAGCAGGGCGAAGGTTTCCTCATCCAGCGACTGCGTGGCCGTGGCCATTTCGCCGAGGTGGAACAGAACCGTCACCAGTGCTGCGGGGTTTGCCTCGATCTTGTCGGCAAAGTCCGTGATGGACGAGCCACGGCGAAGCCGGACTACGGTGTTGCCGTCGCCGCGGGGTACGCTCACGCCACCCAGCGACGGGGCACTCATCTGCTCGAGTTCCTGGCGCTTGGCGCGCTTCGACTTCCGCTGCTTGCCACGGCCTGCGCCGCCCTTACCGAAGGCACCTTGGGTACCACCGCGACCGCGGCCACCCTTGCCGAAGCCGCCGCCGGCCGGAGCACCGCCACCTGCACCGGGAGCACCGGTACCTGGAGCGCCACCCGGACGTCCCGGACCGCGTGCGCCGCCGCCGGGACGGCCTGCACCAGCGGGTGCGGGACGCTCAGTGCGGTTGGGCATCATGCCCGGAGTAGGACGGTTTCCACCGGCTCCCGCGGGACGCGGACCACCAGCGCCGGCTGCGGGGCGCGGACCACCCGGGCGGGGGCCACCTGCACCGGCTGCCGGGCGCGGACCACCCGGACGGGGGCCACCTGCACCGGCTGCCGGGCGCGGACCACCGGGACGGTCGCCGTCGGGACGGCTTCCACCCGAGCGGGGCATACCCTGCGAGGGTGCGAACGGGTTGTTACCCGGACGCGGAGCACGTTCTCCGTCGCCACCGCGGCCGCGGGGCATGCCCTGGGACGTGGCGAACGGGTTGTTACCCGGGCGGGGGCCGCCGGGACGCGGTGCAGAGCCACCCTGCGAACCACCCTGTGCTGATCCGCCAGAGCGGGTCGGTGCGGCCGGGGCTTCAGCCTTCGGTGCCGGACGGGCACCGGGCTTGGCGCCGGTGGACGGTGCACTCGCGGCCGGAGCTGACGCAGCGGCGGGGGCCGGAGCTGCAGCAGCGGCTGGCGGAGCGGCAGGAGCCGCGGCAGCGGGTGCCGCCGGGGCTTTGGGAGCTGCGGGGCCCGGAGCAGGTGCTGCGGGTCGTGTTTCGGCCGACGGGGCAGGCGCCTTGGGCGCGGCTGCCGGAGCTGCGGTCTTGGCAGCTGCGTCGGGGTAGGCGTTGCGGAGTTTCCGCACCACCGGGGCCTCAATGGTGGAAGAGGCGGAGCGAACGAATTCGCCCAGTTCCTGCAGTTTGGTTACTGCATCTTTGGAAGTAATACCGAGCTCTTTAGCAAGCTCATGTACGCGGACCTTGGCCACATTTCTCCTGTCTCGGTCCGCACCGAGCCAGGCACGAACCGTCTACTTCTTACTGCGGGCCCCAGCCGCGGTTGCAACTGCAGGGCCCATTGCAGAGCGCAACAAAGTTGTCATCGTTGCGCACTCATCGCTGGGAACTCATCGGGTTTCCATCAGTTTTCTGACCCGCTTTCAGGTTGGACGGTTTTTGCTGCGGCTACCGGAGGCATCCGCAACGGGCCGGCGTCCTGCTTACCTGCCATGATCCGGCGTTCGACGGCGGCAGACCCGGTTGCGCCGTTGAGGGCCCTTCCGAATGCTCGCCGCTTGACCGCCAGAGCCAGGCACGCTTCGCTGGGGTGCAGCCATGCACCCCTGCCAGCCATCCGGCGTCGTTCGTCTACCAGCACTGCGGTGGAACCGCTGCCTTCGGCGACGAGCCGGAGTAACTCAGACCGCGCACCCTTTTTCCGGCATCCGATGCAGGTACGCTGCGGGTGATCCTCGGTGTGAAGCACTTCTGCCACGGTGAGCATCTTCCTGACGTTCATAACTGCCGGCTTTGAGGTCCCCACCGCAAGTCAGCGGAACGGGAACGCTCAGGGCACACGAATACCGGCCGTTAGGCGCGGTCTTGTCTATTCTAGCCCCTCAGGGCCGTTCTACCGGAAACAAGCGCTTCGACCGAAGGTATCCGCCGTCGTCCGCCGCACCTGTCCCGGCTTAGTTTTCGCGCGGCGCGACGGCGTCGGAGACGATATCGATCCGCCAGCCCGTCAGCTTGGCCGCCAGGCGGGCGTTCTGGCCCTCTTTGCCGATGGCCAGTGAGAGCTGGTAGTCCGGAACCACCACACGGGCGGAGCGGGTGGCCTCATCAACAATGGTGACGGAATTCACGCGCGACGGGGAAAGGGCGCTGGCAATAAACGTTGCCGGATCCTCGCTGAAGTCGACGATGTCGATTTTTTCATCGTTCAGTTCCGTCATGACGGCGCGGACACGGGAACCCATTTCGCCAATGCAGGCGCCCTTGGCGTTGATGCCCTGGGTGTTGGCCTTGACCGCGATCTTGGTGCGGTGGCCGGCCTCGCGTGCCAATGCCACGATCTCCACCGAGCGGTCCGCGATCTCCGGTACCTCCAGTTCGAAGAGCTTCCGGACGAGGCCCGGGTGTGAACGGGACAAGGTGACGGACGGGCCCTTGGTGCCGCGGTGGACGTCAATGACCACGGCGCGGAGCCGGTTGCCGTGGATGTACTTCTCCCCCGGCACCTGTTCGGGCGGCGGCAGGAGGGCCTCCACCGAACCCAGGTTGACCTGGATCATGTGCGGGTTGTTGCCCTGTTGGATCAGGCCGGCCACAAGTTCACCCTCGCGGCCCTTGAACTCACCCAGGATGTTGTCGTCCTCGACGTCGCGCAGGCGCTGCAGGATGATCTGGCGGGCGGTGCTCGCCGCAATACGGCCGAAGCCGGCAGGGGTGTCCTCGAACTCGCCGATCGGGGCGCCGTCGTCGTCGATCTCCACAGCCCAGATGGTCACGTGGCCGCTCTTGCGGTCCAGTTCGGCACGGGCCTTCTCGAAGGCTCCGGGCGATTTGTGGTACGCCACCAGGAGCGCCTGCTCGATGGTGGGGATCAGGAGGTCCAGCGGGATTTCGCGCTCACGCTCCAGAAGTCTTAGCGCGCTCATGTCAATATCCATCAGGCCTCCTCAGAAGGTCCATTGTGCTCAGGTTCCAGACCAGCTTCTTCAAGGTGGCTGAATTCGATCTCGACTTTTCCGTTGCGGATCCTGTCGAAAGGAAAAATCCGGGGCTCGCCCTGCTTGGGCTTCATGCCCTTCTTGACGGCGATCTCCGGGACGATGGTGACGCCGGACTCATCCACGGACTGGACCCTGCCGGTGACGTTCTCGCCCTGGATGACGTTGACCTTGACCATCCGGCCCCGGGCACGGTGCCAGTGCCGGACTTCGGTGAGGGGACGCGCGACGCCCGGGGATGAAACCTCGAGGTCGTAGGGGCGGCCGTCGTCGGCGGGATCATTGTCCAGGAGGTCGGAGAGGACCCTGGAAATGTCAGCGATGACATCGAGGTTTACGCCGCCGGTTTCTTCCTGCGGCAGGTCAACCACCACGTGGACCACGCGGTGCGAACCGGCGAGGATCGATACGTCCTCGAGATACAGGCGGTTGGCCTGGACCGCGGGTTCCAGCAGCGCCCGGAGCCTGGCGGCTTCGGGATTGTTGGCGGGCGCAGCTTCAGCCGTACCCGTTCCGGTAGCGTCTGATGAAGTCGTGGCTTCTGCATTGCTCACGATGCCGGCCGCCTTCCAATAGATGATGTTGTGACTACTAGCGTAACGATTTTCCAGCCGCAGTGGTGCACGAAGATCCGCATCAGGCGTGACAACATGGTCTGTTGTGAAAGACGACACGCAGGAGACCAGCCGCCGCGGGCGCTATTTCCAGTACGCCGTTTTTGCGCTTGCAGCCCTTCTGGTGCTGAGCCTGGGATTTGTGCTCATTCCCCGCGAGCCGCCCCCGCCTGCGGCGCCGCCGTTTTCCGAGCAGGCCCGGGCACAGGCGTTCGCCGATTCCCTGGCTCTCAGGACCTCAGGCCTTGGCCTCGAAGGCACGGCCGGCGCCACTGCGACCACCCCGCAAGCCGCCGCGCTGGCCCGCGTTGTGACTTTGCTGACTGTCCAGGCCAGGGCGTTGATGCTGCCGGCCGACGGCGACGCCGGCAACGCCTCTGCCCCGCCACCTTCAGCGCCCGTCGCGCCGCCATCGACGGTGCCCGGCCTCGCCGCAGCCCTCCAGGCAAGCGGGGCACAGCGACTCAAGGATGCCGAAACGGCCGACGGCGGCATGGCCCGCCTTCTCGCCGGTGCCGGTACTGCCCAGCTCCTGGCGGCCGGGGACCTGGCAACGGTTGCCGGGATCGCGTTGGCACCACTGCCGGGCGCCACCCTTCCCGGCAGCGCACTTCCCGGCGGCGCCGGCACAGATCCTGCCGGCTTCTCCAGTCCCTCCTGTGCTTCGGGCAGCAGTTCTCCCGCCGCGGACCTCGGCTCGGCCTTGGCCTCCGCCGTGGAGGGCGAGCTGGAACTGGTCTACGCGTACCAGGCCGCGCTGACCAGGCTTGGCTCCGCGTCCGTTGCTCCGGCGTCGGACTTCCTGACCCGGCACGGCGTCCTCCGCGACCAGGCGGAGGCCTTAAGCAGGTCCCGCTGTGCCGCGTTGCCCCCCAGGCAGCCCGGCTATGCACTCAGCCAGGCGTTCCTGGCAGACCCCGCAGCGGGGTTGGGAACACTGGAGGCCGGGACGCTCCCGGTGTTGGGCGACGTAGTGGCCCTCAGCGAGGGATCCGACCGGGCGTGGGCACTCTCGGCACTTCAGTCGGCGGCCCGCAGAACCGCTCATTGGGGCGTCTCGCCCGGCCCGGTGCCCGGGGTGGTCCTGGACGAATCACTCCTGCCGCAACTGCCGGAAGCTGTGCCGACCGCGGGGCCTTCCACAACCGACTCCAATGTGCCCGGCAAGCCTTAGCGTAGCCTCGGCATACTGGCCAGCCACGGACACTAATGCTTTGCTGGTGGAATGGACAGCGCAGGAGCCCCGGCCCTTCACGATAATGAGCCTCACCAAAACGACATTGCACAACGCCTGAACTGGCTCCGCGCCGGCGTGCTGGGTGCCAATGACGGTATCGTCTCCGTTGCGGCGATCGTGGTTGGCGTCGCTGGTGTCAATACGGCGTCGGGACCCATCCTGATCGCTGGGACTGCCGGCCTGGTGGGCGGCGCAATCTCCATGGCCCTGGGCGAATACGTGTCCGTCAGCAGCCAGAAGGACAGCCAGGAGGCCCTGATTGAAAAGGAACGCCGGGAACTGCAGGAACAGCCGGAGGAGGAGCTTGAGGAACTCGCGGCGATCTACCATGGCAAAGGCCTGAGCGCGGACACTGCCCTCACAGTGGCCAAGGAGCTGACGGCCCATGATGCCTTGGGCGCGCACCTCTCTGCCGAACTGAACATCGATGAGACAGACATCGTGAGCCCGTGGCATGCGGCCCTCGCGTCTGCCGTCGCGTTCCTTGCCGGCGCCATCCTGCCGATGCTCGCGATCCTGCTCCCGCCGCAGAACATCAGGGTCCCGCTGACCTTTGCCGCCGTGTTGGTTGCCCTTGCCGCTACGGGGGCGCTGGGCGCGTGGATCGGCGGCGGTTCGAAGTCGCGGGCCGCTGTCCGGGTGGTGTTGGGCGGAGCCTTGGCCTTGGCGGCGACATACTCGGTGGGCAACCTGCTGGGGGCAAGCGGCGTTCTGTGAGCCTGCAGATTGGCGTGCCGATCCCTCCCGCCCTCAGCATGCGTTACGGCCACAGCAGCGCGGGACGCGCCTGGCTGTCCTCCCTGCCCGGACTGGTCCAGGGGCGGCTGGAGCACTGGGAACTTGCCGTGGACCTGGCCCCCGGCGCCCTCCCCTGGCATGGCCACGGCGGCATGGTGGTTCCTGTCCGCCGGACGGACGGGACCGCGGCCGCACTCAAGGTGGCCTTTCCCCATGATGAGGCCCGGGTTGAACGCCACGCGCTGGCACTATGGGGAGGATCCGGCGCCGTCCGTTTGTTGGAGTCCGACGCCGGAACATGCGCCCTGCTGCTTGAGCGGCTGGATGCGGGCTGCTCACTGCAGAGTGTTCCGCTGGATGACGCGGCTGGTGTCTGGGGCAGCGTCATGGGGCAGTTGAGCCTGGTGCCGGACGGACGGCCGCAGTGGCAGGAATTCGAGCACATCGCCGGGCGGGCGGAACAGTGGAGTGATGACCTGCCCGCTGACTGGGAACAACTGGGCCGCCCGTTCCCGCGCTGGCTGCTCGAAGCTGCATTGGAGGTCTGCCAGACCCGCGGCGCGGTGGGCCGCCGCTCGGGCCGCGACGTCCTGGTCCACACGGACCTCCACTTCCTGAACATCCTGGCCCGGGAAACCGGGACGGGCTTTGCTGCCATCGACCCGCAGCCCATGATTGGCGAACCGGAGTTCGCCGTGGCACCGCTGTTGTGGAACCGCCTCGGCGACCTGCCCGGAAGCGACCCGGCCGCAGGGCTGATGCAGCGCTGCCTCGATTTCAGTACGGCGGCAGGCCTCAATAGCGAGACTGCACGCCAGTGGGCAGTTGCACGTGAAGTAGAGAACGCGCTCTGCTACGCGTCCATGCCCCGCCACCAAGGCGACCTGGCCCGATCGCTCTGGGTGGCCAGCACCCTTGCCGGGCGGACACTCGACGGTCTCCCACCCGCCCATGACCTGCCCGAACCGGGGCAGGCAGGCGGCTGACGAACGGGGCTCCCCCCAGGCGGTCAGCCCGCTGCCCGCACCGCTGCGAAAGCGGAGCTGACCGCCTCAACGGCAGTGCCGACGTCGTCCGCGTCAGTGCTCCAGTTACTGACCGAGACCCGCAGGACGTCCCTGCCCTGCCAGTGTGAACCGGACATCCAGACTTTGCCGTCCGCTATCACCCGCGCTGTGACGGCGCGCGTGGTGGCGTCGTCCCCGAAGGCGAGCGAAACCTGGGTGTAGTCCACCGTGTTGAGCACCTCCACGCCGTCCACGTCCGCCAGGCGGCTGCCGATCCTGGACGCGGCGTTGGCCAGTCCGCGGACCTGGGCCGCCACGCCGTCCCGTCCCAGGGAGCGGAGCGCGGCCCAGACCGGCACACCGCGGCCGCGGCGGGAGAGCTCAGGCACTTTCTGGAACGGATCCCCTGGCCCTTCGACATCCGAGATGAGGTAACTGGTGTGCAGGCCCATCGCGCTGCGCAGCGCAGCGGTATCCTTGACGACGGCGATACCGCAGTCGTACGGGACATTGAGGGTCTTGTGGGCGTCGGTCCCCCATGAATCGGCCAGCGCCATGCCGCGCGTGAGGTCCGCGAACTCGGGCACTGCCGCGGCCCACAGCCCGAACGCGCCGTCCACGTGGACCCAGGCGCCATGCCGCCGGGCAACCTCGATGGCGGCTTCGAACGGGTCGAAGGCTCCGGAGTGCAGGTTGCCGGCCTGGAGGCAGACCAGCGCGGGTCCGGACCCTTCCGACAGCAACCGGTCCAGCTCTGCGGCGACGAGCCTGCCTTGGGCATCAGCGGGGACGGCGGCGGGCCGGCCGAGGCCGAGGTACCGCAGGCCCAGGTCAATCGTCTCGTGGCGCTCCTGGCCTACAAAGCACCTGATCCGCGGGGCGCCGGCCAGGCCGTCCCCGTCCAGGTCCCAGCCGGCATCGGCCAGCAACCGCCACCGGGCGGCGGCCAGCCCCGTGAAGTTGGCCATAGTGGCTCCCGTGGTGAAGCCGACGTCGGACTCCGCCGGGAGCCCGAGGAGGTCCAGCAGCCAGCGGCCGGCGCCCTCTTCGATGGCGGCTATGGCGGGCGTGGCGTAGCGCATGCCGGAGTTCTGGTCCCAGGCGCTGACCAGCCAGTCCGCGGCCAGGGCGGCAGGCAGGGTCCCGCCGATCACCCAGCCGAAGAAGCGCCCGGAGGGCATGGCCATGAGCCCGGGTTCGGCTTTGTCCGCCAGGTACTCCACCACAGCCGCGGCGGGCATGCCCTGGGCCGGCAGGGGTCCGGCGAAGTCAGCCGCGAGCTCGTGGGCGCTTTGGGCGGGCCCGACGTGCCGGTCCGGCAGGCTCGCCAGCCATTGTGCGGCGCGACGGGCCGCAGCTGACAATGCTTCCGAGTAGGGTTCCCCGCCTGCGGACATACCAGCATGGTACGCCCGGCCGGACAGGGCTGCGAGCGATACCGGCCGCGAGGGTTTTCGCTACCCTGTCAGGCGAAGTTTTCCTGCCAGACGTCGAGGCCGAGTTTGATGATCAGGGCACCCACCACCAGCAGGAACACAACGCGGATGAAGCGGCTTCCCTGCTTCACCGCGGTCCGCGCGCCCAGGTAGCCGCCAGCCATGTTGGCCAGGCCCAGCAGCAGGCCGACGCCCCACAGGATTGACCCATGGGGCAGGAAGAAGATCAGGGCCCCGGCGTTGGTGGCCATGTTTACGATCTTGGCTTTGGCGCTTGCTTCCAGAAAGGCATAGCCCATCGCCGAGACGAGCGCGATGATGAGGAAGGAACCGGTGCCGGGACCGATCAGGCCGTCATAGAAGCCGATCACGGCGCCGATCAGGCACGCCACCACGTAGTGCGTGCGGCCATCGTGCCGCAGCACGGTGATGTCACCGACGTCGGGCTTCAGGGCCGTAAAAAGCGCGACGACGACCAGCGCCACCACGATGATCGGTTTGAAGACACTCGCCGGCAAGGTGGCGGCCAGCACGGCGCCGCCGAAGCTTCCGGCAAGGGCGATCACCGCCATGGGTACGGCTGTCCGAAGGTCCGGTTTCACCCGCCCGTAGTACGTCACCGCACTTGTGGTGGTGCCGAAAATAGAGCCCATCTTGTTGGTGGCCAAGGCCTGGACCGGCGTGATGCCGGGTACCAGCAGCATAGCCGGCAGCTGGATCAGCCCGCCGCCGCCCACCACGGCGTCCACCCAGCCGGCAGCAAATCCAGCCACCACAATCAAGATGATTGTGGTGAGCTGGATCGACTCGAACCCGGAAATCACCGCCGCAGGTCAGCTGCGGACAGCGGTGACCACGTAGTCAACGGCCTTGTCCACCGCCACGTTCTCCACTTCGCCGCTGCGGCGGTCCTTGATCTCCACCACGCCGTCCACCAGGCCGCGGCCGACGGCCAGGATGGTGGGCACACCGACAAGTTCCGCGTCGCCGAACTTCACGCCCGGGGAGACCTTGGGCCGGTCGTCATAGATGACCTCCAGCCCGGCAGCTTCGAGTTCAAGGGCCAGCTGCTCGGCTGCGGCGAAGATTTCCTCGCCTCGGCCGACGGCCACTACGTGGACATCGGCCGGGGCGACGGCGCGGGGCCAGACCAGGCCCTTGTCGTCATGGTTGGATTCCGCCAGGGCCGCGACGGCGCGGGTGACGCCGATACCGTATGAGCCCATGGTGACCACTACCTGCTTGCCGTTCTGGTCCAGGACCAACAGGCCCATGGCCTCGGCGTACTTGCGGCCCAGCTGGAAGATGTGGCCCATTTCGATGCCGCGGGCGGTCTCCAGCGGGCCGGAGCCGTCCGGAGCCTGGTCGCCGGCACGCACTTCGGTGGCCTCGATGACGCCGTCCCAGCCGAAGTCGCGGCCGGCGACCAGGCCAAAGACATGCTTGCCGGCTTCGTTGGCGCCGGTAACCCAGGCCGAGCCGCTGACAACGCGGGGATCCACGAGGTACAGGAGCTTGGACGAGCCTTCAGTACCCAGCAGGGGCGCGTCCACGGACAGGCCCGGGCCAAGGTAGCCCTTGACGATGAGGGGCTGCTTCTTGAGGTCGTCGTCGTTGGCTGCTTCCAGCCCGATCTCCCCGCCGATCGGCAGGAAGGACCCGATGTTGGCTTCGACGCGCTTGAGGTCAACACCGCGGTCACCCGGCAGGCCGATGACCACGATCTGGCGCTCCCCGGTGGGCAGCGACACGGCGAGCACCACATTCTTGAGGGTGTCGGCGGCAGTCCAGGCGCCGCCGTCGGCCTCTGTCCGTGGAGCGAGCTGGTTGGCGGCCGCCACGAGAGTATCGATGGTGGGGGTGTCGGGGGTTTCGCGCACCTCTGCGGCGGGGGCGCCGCTGTAATCGATGTCCGCGGGAACCACCGTGGTGACGGCCTCAACGTTGGCTGCGTAGCCTCCGGCGGAGCGCACAAACGTGTCCTCGCCGATCTCGGTGGGGTGCAGGAATTCCTCGCTCTTGGACCCGCCCATCGCACCAGCGGTGGCCGCAACCGGAACAACTTCCAGGCCCAGGCGCTCGAAAATCTTCAGGTAGGCGCCGCGGTGGGCGGCGTAGCTGGCGTCCAGTCCGGCGTCGTCCACGTCGAAGGAGTAGGAATCCTTCATGATGAATTCGCGGCCGCGCAGCAGTCCTGCCCGGGGGCGTGCCTCGTCGCGGTATTTGTTCTGGATCTGGTAAATGCTCAGCGGCAGGTCCTTGTAGGACGAGTACAGGTCCTTGACCAGCAGGGTGAACATTTCCTCGTGCGTGGGCGCCAGCAGGTAGTCATTACCCTTGCGGTCCTTGAGGCGGAAGATGCCCTCGCCGTATTCCGTCCAGCGGTTGGTGGCCTCGTAGGGCTCCTTGGGCAGCAGCGCCGGGAAGTGGACTTCCTGGGCACCGATGGCTGCCATTTCCTCGCGGATGACCTGCTCCACTTTGCGCAGCACGCTGAGCCCCAGCGGCAGCCAGGTGTAGATGCCGGGCGCGGCGCGGCGGATGTAGCCGGCGCGGACCAGTAGCCGGTGGCTGGCCACCTCGGCATCGGCGGGATCTTCACGCAAGGTGCGCAGGAAAAGCTGGGACATTCTTGTGACCACGGGTCGGTATCCATTTCTGGGGAATAGCTGCTGGAAAAGCAGAGCCGGGCAAATCGTCTGGGTACTAATCTACCGGCAATCCACGCCACGCCCGTCGGCGGAACCCGATCCGGACGCGGGCCCGGACGCAATAGAGCCACGCCCGGCATTGCAAAGCCCCTGGCCGTAAACGGCTGGTCATTACATGCCGGACGTGGCTCCATGGCCGTTGACGCCTAGGTACTGGTGAGGACTGGTGAGACCGCCCACCCACTCCAGCGCAGCTAGATTGAACCTATGTGATAGCCGACACGTTGACAAGGGTATTTCCATTCGAAGTTGTTGACGGCCGCCTTTCGGCAGGTTTAGTTTTAATTCATCATCTGGTGAATTATGCACAAACTCCCGGAATTCGGAGGCAGCAATGTCCCACTTAGCAGCAGCGGCCCCGGCCGGCCCGGAGTCCGGGGTGGCGGTGTCCGCCAGCGCCCTGCACGTCATCCGGGGAAAGGTTCCCGTCCTGCGCGGCCTGGACTTCGCCATCGAGGCAGGCCGGATCACCGGCCTGCTGGGTCCATCAGGCAGCGGGAAGACCACGCTGATGCGGGCCATCATGGGCGTCCAGGTGCTCACATCCGGCTCCGTTCAGGTGCTGGGGCTTCCCGCCGGGCACCCTGAGCTTCGTCACCGGGTGGGCTACGTGACCCAGTCCCCCAGCGTGTATCCGGACCTCACTGTTGAAGCCAACGTCCGCTACTTCGGCGCCATGCACCGCAAGGGCCGGGCCGAAGCAGCAGAGGCGATCGCCGCCGTCGGCCTTGAACCGCAGGCGCGGCAAAAAACCGGGGACCTCTCCGGCGGACAGCTCAGCAGGGTGTCGTTGGCCTGCGCCCTTGTGGCGCGCCCCAGCCTGCTGGTCCTGGATGAACCGACCGTGGGTCTTGATCCGGTGCTCCGGGCTGACCTGTGGGGCCGGTTCCGGTCCATGGCCGAGTCCGGGACCACGCTGCTGGTTTCCAGCCATGTGATGGAGGAAGCCAGCCATTGCGGATCGCTCCTCCTGTTGCGGGAGGGGAAGCTCCTGGCGCAGCTGACACCGGCGGAGTTGAGCCAACGCGGGCAAAGCGCCGATCTTGAGCAGGCCTTCCTGCACCTCATCCGGAACGCCGCCGAAACGCCCGGCACCTCCCCTGAGAGGGCGGTGCGGTCTTGAACCTGATGATGATGCTGGCCACTACGCGGCGCGTCCTGGACCAGCTCCGACACGACCACCGCAGCGTCGCACTGATCCTGGTGGTCCCTGCCCTGCTGCTCACCGCGGTGTACTTCCTTTACGAGAATGAAACGCTGCTGCCAGGCGTGCCCAGGACTTTTGACCGCGTTGGCCTGATGATGCTGGCGATCTTCCCGTTTGTGGTTATGTTCCTGGTGACGTCCATCACGATGCTGCGCGAACGCACCTCCGGAACCTTGGAGCGGCTCCTGACCACTCCCATCCACAAGGCCGACCTGCTGTTCGGCTACGGGCTGGCATTTTCCATCATGGCCGCCCTGCAGTCGCTGGTGGCCACCGCGGTCGCGTACTGGATTTTCGGGCTCGACATCCAAGGAAGCCCGGGACTGGTGGTCATGATTGCGGTGATCAATGCGGTTCTTGGTGTCGCGTTAGGGCTGCTCTGTTCGGCCTTCGCCCGGACGGAATTCCAGGCCGTGCAGTTCATGCCGGTGGTAGTGGTCCCGCAGATCCTGCTCTGCGGCCTCTTTGTGGCCCGCGACAGGATGAACGAAGTCCTGGAGGCCGTGTCGAATGTCCTTCCGCTGACCTTTTCGGTGGATGCGCTGCAGCAGGTCGCCACCAACACCGAGCCCACAGATGAGCTGTGGATGGACGCCGGCGTCATCGTGGCCATTGTCCTGGCCGTCCTGGTGCTCGCATCGTTGACCCTGCGGCGGCGGACCGCGTGAACGGACAGCATGATCCCGCGGGCGCCTCGGGTCCAGCAGGCAGGGCTGGTCCCGGAAGCACGGCT
>DIZT01000136.1:13166-14479 GCA_002427975.1 Micrococcaceae bacterium UBA6021
CCGGAAGCACGGCTGGTCCCGGTGACATGGTTGGTCCCGGCCGGCGGGGCCGGCGGGGCGGGACAACAGAATCAAGGGACCAGATCCTGGACACTGCCCGGCGGCTATTCGCCGAACACGGCTTCGAGGGGACCAGTCTGCGCCAGATCGCCCGGGAAACCGGAGTGGACCCCGCCATGGTTCACCACTTCTTCAAAGGCAAGGACGAGCTTTTTGCGCTGAGCGTGGCGCTGCCGGCCGACCCGGAAAAAGTCCTGGCGGGCGTCGACGGCTACTCGCCGGAGGATCGTGCCGCGGCGATCGTGCGGGCGGTGCTGCGCTTGTGGGAGAGCCCGGCACAGCACAGCCTGGTGGCCTTCCTCAGGGGAACCATCGGGTCCAAAGCCAAGACGATGTTGCTCCGGGAACTGGTGCAGCCCACCATCCTCAGCCGGATCATGGCAGGAGTCCCCGGACCGCCCGCAGAGGTGGCCATGCGCGGAAACCTGGTGGCCACGCAGATGGTGGGAGTGATGCTGGTCCGGTACGTGGTGCGGCTGGAGCCGCTGGCGTCCGCCTCCCCCGACGACGTTGTACGGCTCGTGGCTCCGAACGTCCAGCACTTCCTGACGGGTGATCTGACGGGCCGGGTGATCTGAAGGATGGCGGTGGCCTGGCGTTAGAACAGCTCAGTTGCTAGAACAGCACCGTAGCGAAGGTGCCAACCTGGCGGAAGCCCACGCGCTCGTAAGTCGACCTGGCCCGCAGGTTGAAGCCGTTGACGTACAGGCTGGTGACCGGGGCAAGCTTGCGGGCCTTCTCCACGACGGCAGCCATGTAGCCGGCGCTCAGACCTTGTCCGCGGTAGCCGGGGTTCATCCAGACGCCCTGGATCTGCGTGACGTCGGCTGTCACAGCTCCCAGCTCGGCCTTGAACACAACATCGCCGGATTCATTGACGTGCGCCAACGAATGGCCTTGCCGGATGAGTCCTTCCACGCGGCGGCTGTAGAACTCCTTGCCCCCGAGGAACGGCGAGTAGCCCACTTCCTCTTCGAACATGGCGGCGCACGCCGGAAGGATCCGGTCAAAATCGGCCAGTTGGCCCAACCCCAGGTCCGCGTTTGGCTCCACCGACGGCGGCCCGCACAGGGTCATGAGCGGCTGCTCATCACGCACCTCGTGGGCCGCATGCCCCAGTTCAGCCAGCTCAGCATGGAGGGCGAGTACGGCCTCTGCCGGGCCGAAGGCCGAGGCGAAACGGCGGCCGGAGGTGCTTGCCGCAGCCGCCACAAGGCCGGCAAGGCCGGCGTCAAGCTGGACCGGGACCAGAT
>DIZT01000136.1:14505-14832 GCA_002427975.1 Micrococcaceae bacterium UBA6021
ACCAGATTGGCTCCCGCCCAGCACGCACCCACCAGGATGCCGTCGTCGAACACGCCCAAAACTGCGGCACCACCCGCGGTTGGAGCCGCGGAGCCCACGGCCCGGAGGTGGGCCAGGATGAACACATTGGCCACAGGGTCCTGCGACGCAAGGTGCCGCAGGGCAGCGGTGTCCGCCCCGGAGAGGGTCCTGACGGACATCCCTGCGGGCGCGGTGCCTTCCTTATGAGACGCTAACCACGGGGCTACCCTTGACAGCATCTTCGCCATCGGCCTCCCCCATCTCTTCAGCTATGCGCATGGCCTCTTCGATCAGTGTCTCAACAAT
>DIZT01000136.1:15088-15248 GCA_002427975.1 Micrococcaceae bacterium UBA6021
GGCCCTTGCCGTTGCCGGACGCCACCCCGAGATCGGCTTCGCGGGCTTCGCCCGGCCCGTTGACGACACAGCCCATGACGGCCACTCGCAGCGGAATCTCCATGCCTTCCAGCCCTGCCGTGACCTGCTCGGCAAGGGTGTACACGTCCACCTGGGCGCG
>DIZT01000033.1:0-1683 GCA_002427975.1 Micrococcaceae bacterium UBA6021
ACGGACCAGGTGTTCACGGAGACGCCGAAGCGCAGCTCGGCCTCGGTCTTGTCCCCTTCGGTGACGGCGACGTTGCGCATGTTGTCCCCGAAGCGGGTCAGCCGCAGGGTGCGCACGGCCGCCCAGCCGGCGGAGGCGCGCTGCCACACGCCCACCTGGCGGGAAACCTCGGGATTGGAAACGTGACCCACCACGGTTTTGCGCGGGATGCCGAGGCGGGACTGGATGTAGCCGAACTCGCGGTCGCCGTGGGCGGCCTGGTTGAGGTTCATGAAGTCGAAGTCGATGTCCGCCCACGGCAGTTCCACGTTGGCCTGGGTGTGCAGGTGCAGCAGGGGCTTCCGGAGCAGGTCCAGGCCCTGGATCCACATCTTGGCGGGCGAGAACGTGTGCATCCAGGCGGTCACGCCGATTACGGCGTCGTCGGAGTTCGCTTCGAGCGCGGTGCGGCGGATGGCGTCCGAGTCCGTCAGTACCGGCTTCCAGACGATCCTGACCGGGACGTCGGAAGACTCGTTGAGCTGGTTTGCGATCTCCTGTGACTGCGCGGCGACCTGCTTGAGGACGTCTTCGCCGTAGAGGTGCTGGCTGCCGGTGAGGAACCAGACCTCGTAAGGTTCGAGGGAGGTGTTGTTGGCCTTTGACATGGGTTTTCTCCTGGAAATTCTGGGGATGTTGAGGGCGGCCTAGCGGCCGTAGACGTTCTGGTAGCGGGCGTAGAGGGCCTCGATCTTCGCCTCGTCGATCGGCAACGGCTCGCCGAGCTGCCGGGAAATATGGACCGTCTTGGCCACTTCCTCGCACATGACCGCGGCCTTGACAGCAGAGCGGGCATCCTTGCCGATGGTGAACGGGCCGTGGTTCTGCATCAGGACTGCCGGGGAGTGGGAGGCCTGCAGGGTCTCCACGATGCCGCGGCCGATCGAGTCGTCCCCGATCAGTGCGAACGGGCCCACCGGGATGGTGCCGCCGAATTCGTCGCCCATCATGGTCAGCACGCACGGGATCGCCTCGCCCCGGGCCGCCCAGGCCGTGGCGTAGGTGGAGTGGGTGTGGACCACTCCCCCCACCTCAGGCATGTGCCGGTACACGTAGGCGTGCGCGGCGGTGTCCGAGGACGGCATCAGTTCAGGGTTTTCCCACGTGGCCGCGGCGCCGTCGGCATCGGCGGAAATTCCCGTCACCGGGGTGCCGTAGAGGTCCGTGACCACCATGAGCTCCGGGGTCAGATCGTCGTAGGAGACCCCCGAGGGTTTGATGACCATGAGGTCGTAGCCGGGGACCCTCGCGGAGACGTTTCCGGCGGTCCAGACCACCAGCTCGTATCGCGTCAGTTCGGCGTGCAGCCCGCACACTTCGCGGCGGATCCGGGCAATCGTGTCCGGCAGCGCGCTCATGCGGGGACTCCGGCGGTGAGGAGCGGCCTGGTGGCGTTCCGTTGGATTGCCTTGAGCCGGTGCATGACCTCGTTGGCGCCTCTGCCGAAGTAGTCGTGGAGCGTCCGGTATTCCCGGAACAGTTCCTCGTAGGCGGCGACGTTGTCCGGGATGGGCGTGTAGACGGCCCCCGGTTCTGATCCCATGGAAGCCGCCGCGGCCCTGATGTCCGGGTACTTTCCGGCCGCCACCGCGGCGTGGATGGCTGAGCCGAGCGCGGGGCCCTGGGTGGAGCCGATGGTGGACA
>DIZT01000033.1:1759-3702 GCA_002427975.1 Micrococcaceae bacterium UBA6021
ACGCCGGAGTCCCTGAAGGCGTCCACGATGGTCCGCGTACCGAAGGCCGTGGATTCCAGCAGGGCCCGGTAAGTGTCTTCGGGCCGGGTGGCCAGGGTCTGCCCCACGATAATGCCGGACAGCTCGTGGTCCACCAGGACCGAGCGGTTGCCCGAGTGCCAGTCCAGGGCGATAAGCCCGTGCTGGCCGATCGCCTGGCGGGAGGCGAGCTCCGTGAGGTACTCATGGATGCCCACACCACGGGCGGCCGCAGCCTCGTGGTATTCCGGTGGAACACCGTACTTGGTGAACCAGCCGAAGATGTCCCCCACCCCACTCTGGCCTGCCTCGTAGCCCCACAGCCCGTCCACGATTCCGCCGTCGACCACGCCGCACATGCCGGGCACCTCGTGCAGTTCGGTTCCGTTCATGACGTGGCAGGTGGAGGTTCCCATGATGGCAACGAGCTGTCCCGGTTCCACGGCCCTGGCTGCGGGTCCGGTGACGTGGGCGTCCACGTTGCCCACCGCGACGGCGATGCCCTCGGGCAGCCCGGTCCAGGCAGCGGCCTCGGCCGTGAGGTATCCGGCGGCGTCTCCCAGCCGGCCGATCGTGTGCTCCAGCTTGCTTCCCACGAAATCCTTGAACTCCGGGTTCAGGGCGGCGAGGAACTCCTCGGAAGGGTATCCTCCGTCCTGGTAGATGCCCTTGTAACCGGCAGTGCAGGCGTTCCGGACGTAGTTTCCGCAGAGTTGCCAGACGATCCAGTCCGCAGCTTCGACCCAGTGGTCCATCGCCGCGTACGCTTCCGGATCCTCCTCGAGCAGCTGGAGTCCCTTGGCGAACTCCCATTCGGAGGAGATCAGCCCGCCGTACCGAGGCAGCCAGGTTTCGCCCCGTTCACGGGCCAGTATGTTGATGCGGTCCGCCTGCGGCTGCGCAGCATGGTGCCTCCACAGTTTCACGTAGGCGTGGGGCCGGTTCGCGAATTCCTTCAGCTCGTTCAGCGGGGTGCCGTCAGCCTTGGCCGGCACCATCGTGCAGGCCGTGAAGTCGGTGGCGATCCCGACGACGGCGGCCGGGTCGATCCCTGCCTCCGCGACCGCTGCGGGCACCGCGTGCCGGAGCACGTCCCGGTAGTCGTTGGGCACCTGGAGTGCCCATTCGCCGGGAAGCCTGGCCGCGCCGTCGCCCGCCAGATCGGCCGGCAGGGCGCCGGTCACGACGGCGTGCGGGTAGTCAAAAACGGCGCTGCCGAGTTCCTTGCCGTCGCGGACGCGCACCACCACGGCCCGGCCCGAAAGGGTGCCGTAGTCCACCCCGATAACAAAATTTTCTGTGCCGTCTGCTGTGACGTCCATGAAAGTCCTCCGATAGCGTGCCGGCTGCTTAGCGGGCTGCGTTAATTGTGAGCGCTAACAAGAAGCCTGTCAAGGAACCCGGGTACAACCATCCATAAAGCGAGGGGTCAGCGATCGGCTGCCAGGAGGCAGGGGCTAGGGAAGGGGCGAGGTACTGGCCCGGACGACAAGCTCGGGATCAACCACGATGGTGCTGCTTGCCGCGCCGTCCTCGATCTGCGTCCGCATCATGTCCATGCAGCGCCTCCCGAGCTCCTCAAAGTCCTGCCGCACAGTGGTGAGCGGCGGGGTGAAGTAGGCGGCTTCCGGCTGGTCGTCGAAGCCAACCAGTGACACGTCCTGGGGTACCCGGACGCCGGCCTCGCTGAAGGCGCGCAGCAAGCCAAGCGCCATCTGGTCGTTTCCCACAAACACCGCCGTGACCGTACGCTTTGCGGCAAGCTTCTGGCCCATCCGGTAGCCGCTGCCGGCGCTCCAGTCGCCTTCCAGCAGAAGGTCGTCAGCCAGGCCCGCCGCCGCCAACTCCTCACGCCAGCCCTCAGCCCTCGCCGCGGCGTCAATCCAGTCCCGCGGCCCCGAAATGTGGCCGATCCGCCTGTGGCC
>DIZT01000033.1:3827-5109 GCA_002427975.1 Micrococcaceae bacterium UBA6021
GCACCCTGGTCCGTGAAGTAGCGGACGGCATCTGCAAGGGAGTCCGCTCCCGACTCCTTCAAGGCCGCGATGCTGACAAAGTAGCCGGCTTCGCGGGCGGCCTGCTGCACTCCGAGAAGGGTGTTGGCCGGGCCATACTGGGCGAGTTCCGTCCCCAGGACGCCGATGATCCGGGACCGCCCGGTCACCAGAGACCGGGCGGCGGTATTGCGCCGGTAGCCGAGTTCGGCAATTGCCGCTTCGACGCGTAGGCGGGTGGCTTTACTGACATTGGGGTGGTTGTTCACCACCCGGGAGACCGTCTGGTGCGAGACACTGGCACGCAAGGCAACGTCTTCAAGGCGCGGCGGACGTCTATCGCTAACGTTCCCCATATGACGCACCTTTCGTCCCGAATCAACGTACTGTTCAATATCCTACGGCTGGCCGCGACGGCGTCATGACCCGGCCAGATCCAAGTGACTTGACTCACAGGCCCGGCCGGTGTTAGGTTCATTTTGACAAACTTGTTAGCGCTAACACAAGCGGGCGTCGTTTAGGCTCGTCGAGAACTGGCTAACCGGACCTAAATAATACTGAGCCGCCGGATAGCACAGATGCTACTCAAGCCAGTATCAGTTCGCGGACTGAGCTGTCCGCGGAAGGAGAACAAGTGAGAATCAAGAAACTCCTGGGCGCGTTCGCCGTCGTCCTGGCAATCACAGCGGGGGCCACCGGTTGCGGCAGCCGCGGCGGTGCCGCCAGCCCGTCCGTCAGTGCCGACAATGCCGGCGCACTGGTAGGTATCTCAATGCCCACGCAGACCTCGGAACGGTGGATCGCGGACGGCAAGAACGTCTCGGACTCCCTGACGAAGCTGGGCTACAAGACCGACCTCCAGTACGCCAATGATGACATTCCCACGCAGGTGGCGCAGATCGAGAACATGCTGACGAAGGGTGCCAAGTCCCTGATCATCGCGGCCATCGACGGCACCACGTTGACCGACGTGCTCGCCAAGGCGAAGGAACAGGGCGTCAAGGTCATCGCCTACGACCGCCTGATCAACGGCACGCCCAACGTCGATTACTACACCACTTTCGATAACTACACGGTGGGCGTGCAGCAGGCGACGTCGCTGCTGACCGGCCTGGGCCTGGTTGATGCCAGCGGCAAGAAGGTGGAGGGTAAGGGCCCGTTCAATGTGGAGCTGTTTGCCGGCAGTCCCGATGACAACAATGCCAACTTCTTCTGGACCGGCGCCATGGACACCCTCAAGCCTGTCTCTTATACACATCTGACG
>DIZT01000033.1:5159-5541 GCA_002427975.1 Micrococcaceae bacterium UBA6021
GCGCCATGGACACCCTCAAGCCGTACCTGGACGCCGGAACCCTGAAGGTGCCCAGCGGCCAGACCAAGTTCGAGCAGGCGGCCATCCTGCGCTGGCAGGCCCCCGTGGCGCAGAAGCGCATGGAGGACATCCTGACAGCCGCTTACAGCTCCGGCACCAAGCTCAACGGCGTGCTTTCCCCGTATGACGGCCTGTCCATCGGCATCATCTCGGCGCTGACCAGCACCGGCGGCTACGCCAAGGGAACCCTGCCCATCGTCACGGGCCAGGATTCGGAGAAGGGCTCCGTGAAGTCGATCATCGCCGGTGAGCAGTACTCGTCGATCTTCAAGGACACGCGCCAGCTCGGGGCCCAGGCCGTGAAGATGGTGGACGCCCTGCT
>DIZT01000033.1:5738-5926 GCA_002427975.1 Micrococcaceae bacterium UBA6021
CCGGCTTACCTGCTCAAGTCCGTGATCATCACCAAGGACAACTACCAGAAGGAACTCATCGACTCCGGTTACTACACCGCGGCCGACGTCAAGTAGCCACCTCGCGGGGTTGTGGCCGGGCCTCCCGCCCGGCCACAACCCTTAGCGCCAGCCCCTGCAGCAGCAGGACGGCCTAGTTTCGACAAGTC
>DIZT01000031.1:0-1828 GCA_002427975.1 Micrococcaceae bacterium UBA6021
GTCTTGCCCAGGCCCATGTCGTCCGCGAGGATCCCGCCCAGGCTGTGCCGGTACAGGAAGCTGAGCCAGTTGAAACCCTCCAGCTGGTACGGCCTCAGCTCCGCATTAAGAGAGGCAGGCAGCGGCAGCCCGTTGATCCCGCCTTCAAGCAGTCCGCCCACGGCCTCGCGCCAGGCAGCGGCCTGCTCGTCCACGATGCCAAGCTGCGCGAGCTCGTCCCAAAGCCCGGCCTGGAATCGGCTGATCTGCAGCGGCGCGTCCTTGTTGTCCTGCAGCGAGCGGGCCTCTTCGATGAGGGCGCGCAGCTGGTGCAGCTCGGGCAGGTCCAGGGAGAAGTAGGCGCCGCTGGGCAGGAGCATCTTGGTCTGGCCCGCGGCCAGCGCGGAGAACACGGCCGCGAAGGAAACCGGCTGGCCCTCCAAAGTGATTTGGATGCCAAGGTCGAACCAGTCTCGCTGCTCGGTGGCCTTGGTGGAGATGGAGACCACCGGCGCTTCCTCGGCCTCGCGGTAGTCCGCGATGTCTCCCGCAGTGTCCACCGCCACGTCCGGCGCATCCCGGAGCGCGGGGAGAACTTCTTCCGTGAAGGCCAATGTATCCAGGCCACTGAGCTCCGCGGACGCGGACAGGCGCGGCGTGCCCCAGCCGCCGGTGGCGGATTCGCCCAGGCCGGGGACAACGTTCCACGGCTGGCCGATGCCTTCCAGGATGCGGGCTTCGGCGGCGTCGTCGCGGTAGCCGTGGTCGCCCGGGTGCCGCCACAGCGGTTGGGCCGTGACCAGGTTTCCGGACTTGTAGTGCCATTCCCAGTGCAGCCGCACGCGGTGGTCCGCGCCGTAGTTGGCCAGGAGCGAGAGGGTAGGAAGGGCCAGGGCGGGCAGCGCCACCGACTCGTCCGTGGCCGTGACGCGGGCGGCCTGCTTGAGCTTCGGATAGAAGCCGGTGAGGAAGCGGGTCTCGTCTTTCGCCGGGATGTGCAGGGTGCTGCCGGCCGTGACGAAGGTCAGCAGCTCCTCGCTCAGACCGCTTTCCAGCGGAGCCAGCGTGATCACACTGTCCGCGGAGACACCGGGCAGCGCTTCCCCGCCGGTGGTCAGGAAAATGCCGTGCGCCGGGCGGCCAATGGTCCCCACCGACGCCGGATCAACCACTTCCCCCTCGACGGTGATGGTGGGCGTGAGCTCCAGCCCGCCGTCGTCGCCTGTTTTCGCGGCGGCCTCCGGAGCAGACACGGCGGGATCACCGGCAGGCCCACCCACAGGCTCACCCGCGGGGGAGCCGTAACGGCTCAGATTAAGCCCGACGGCGGCGGGAGACTCCGCGAGCCGCACCGGTTCGGTGCCGCGGCTGTGAACCAGGGCGAGGCCGATCTTTTTGGCGTCGGTGAGCAGGCTCCACATGTTTTTCCCGGCGAAGGTGTTCAGGCCCAGCCATAGCGCGGAGGAGTTATGGATCCGGTTTGCGGCGGCAGTGTGGGCGGCCAGGAACGCCTGCATCCACTCGACATGCATCTCGTTGCATTCGCGGCGGAAGTTCAGGTAGCTCAGGGTGTTCCAGGAGACGTCGCCGCGGATCCACTTGCCCTTGGTGCCCATGATCACGGGCCGGGCCTTGAGCTGGCGCACGCTGCGGAGCGGGTCGCGGCGGCCTGTGTAGGAGAAGTGCGGGGCCGGCTCCTCGATCTCGAACTGGAGGGCCAGCGGGATGCCGTTGCTGGACTGCGTGATGCCGGGCTGCGAAATGAGCGGGCCCAGTGCCTGCTCCCAGTCGGCCAGGTCCGGGCTGGCGGGCTGGCGGGAAAGCCGGGAAACTTCAGCCGGGGCCAGGA
>DIZT01000031.1:1970-2196 GCA_002427975.1 Micrococcaceae bacterium UBA6021
AAGCTGGACGCGGATGGCGGGGTTGTCCTCGGCGGCGAAAAGCAGCGCAGCCACGTGCTTGCAGTCCTTGCGGACAGGGCAGCTGCAGACGCCCACGGTGCAGCTCCAGCCGCCCGTTTTCCGGACCAGTTTGGCCGTGGTGGAGTAAGGCACATCGGCGCCTCCCCGGACCTTGCCCAGCATCAGCCCGGTGGCGGCGTCGAACGAAATCCCGGAAACCCGGCTG
>DIZT01000031.1:2425-2582 GCA_002427975.1 Micrococcaceae bacterium UBA6021
GCCAGTGCCGCACTCTCGTCCGGTTGGGATGGCATGGTGCGCGCTACTTTCAGCTGGCCACGGGGGTGCCGTGTCCGATCGGAGGTTATCTGCTTCATCTTAGTTCGCCCGGCCGGTGCCTGAAACTTCGCCTGACGTTCACTTCCGCCTCAACTCA
>DIZT01000235.1:0-3779 GCA_002427975.1 Micrococcaceae bacterium UBA6021
TCCAAGAAGATCTCCAAGACCCAGGCTGTGACGTCCAACGTTGAAGCCGACATCGCGCCGCGCAACGTCCACATCGGCCCCTCGGACTACGTCCAGTGGCTCGACGACCGCAAGTGGGCCTTCGTCCGCCTTGAGGGCCGCAACTTCGGTGACGCCCCCGTGTCGCTGGAATACAAGCTCGAAGTCTGGGACTCACCCAACTCCGCCGGCGTGATCATCGACGCCATCCGTGCCGCCAAAATCGGCCTGGACCGCGGCATCGGCGGCCCGCTGCTCTCGGCCTCGAGCTACTTCATGAAGTCCCCGCCGGAGCAGTTCAACGACGACCTCGCCCGTGACAAGGTAGAGGCCTTCATCCGCGGCGACCTCGAACGCTAACCCTCTTCCTTTCTGGTTGCTCTATCACTTTTGGTCCCCAAACCTCGGGTTTGGCGACCAAAAGTGATAGGGCAACTGGCTTTTAACGGGACTGGAGCGCAATCCGGACCTGGTTGACGGCTCGGCGGAAGTCGTGCGCCAGGTCGTCCGCGTTGAATTTGAAGTACCTCCAGCCGGCAGCATTGAATGATTCGTCGCGGCGATTGTCGCGCGACTGCTGCTCGCGGGTCAGGTGATGGCCGCCGTCATACTGGATGGCGATCCGTTGTGCGCGGTATCCCAGGTCAGCCGCCGGCGAGTACGGGTCGTTCGGCACAATCCGCAACTGCAGCTCCGGTTCGGGCAGACCTGCAGCAGTCAGGGCCAGACGCAGGAAAGTCTCCGGTGCAGAATCTGAGCCGTGGCGGACGAGCTCTGCCGCCTCCCTGGCCTTCACGATTCCCTTCAGCTTCGGGTGCCGCTGCATCATTTCGTTCAGCTGGGGAAGCGTCGACCACGGCTCAATGCGGTCCTCGAGGCCTGGCCGCGGCTGCCGGACCAACTGGTCACCCACAGCTACCAGATCCTCCAAAGGAAGGATGCCAGCAAGGTCAAGCCAGGTCCGTGCCGGCGTGGATATACGAATTCCGTCCAGCTCCATGACCTCCTGCTCAAAGGCCAAGACAGTGTGGCCCACTACGCCCTTGCGCCGTACGGGCGGTAATGTCCTGGGCTTGCTCAGATGGAGTTCGCGGCAGTCGCGGAACCAGGTAGGAAGCCAGAGTCCGAGCAAAACTGCGGCGGTCAGGTGCGAGATCCATGCACCCGGGGTGGCTGCCGAGAGCGCTCTGGCCAACTCCCGAATTTCAAAGTCCCAGCCAGCCGGCAGGTAAAGCAGCCGTCCCTCCGAGGCAAGGTCTGACGAGCGGAGCCTGCCGTTGCTGAGACCAGCGGCCCGCGCCTCATGGACAGTGAACGGGACGGAAGAAAGATGAGTCGGCAGGGGCGAGGATGGGCGCATGTGCACCATTGTTGCCCGAAGCAGCTGCCGCCCGCAGAAGTTATCCACACCCCCTGTTGCGCTATCAGTTTTGGTCGCTAAACCGGCGGAATGAGAGCGAAAAGTGATAGAGCAACGGAAGAGGAGGGGGAGGGGAGGTCGGGGTTAGGAGAGGCCTACTGGGTTGCCGGCGTCGTCCACGTCCATGCGCATCGCGGCGGGTGCTGCGGGGAGGCCCGGCATGGTCATCACGGCACCGGTCAGGGCCACGATGAAGCCCGCGCCGGTCTTCGGGATGAGGTCGCGGACGTGGATGGTGAAGCCCTTCGGAGCCCCGAACCGGGAGGCGTCGTCCGTAAAGGAATATTGGGTCTTGGCCATGCAGACGGGCAGCCCGGACCAGCCGTTCTTTTCGATGTCGGCCAGCCGCTTCAGGGCAGGCACGGAGAAGTCCACGCCGTCGGCCCCGTAGATCTCCTGCGCAATGGTCCGGATCTTCTCCTCCACAGGCAGCTCCAGTGGATACAGATGGTGGAAGCTGTTCGGCGCCGCAACCGCCGCCGCGACCTTCGCAGCCAGCTCGTCGCCGCCATCCCCGCCGCCGCCACGGCCCCACACGTCAGCAACCGCGGCCTGGACGCCCTCCGCCGCGCACCACTCCAGCAGCCAGTCCAGCTCCTCTGCGGTGTCGGATGAAAACCTGTTGATCGCCACCACCGGCGTCACCCCGAACTTCTCCACGTTGTGCACGTGCCGCCGCAGATTCGCGACGCCGGCCTGCAGCGCCTCAAGGTCCGGTTGGGTGAGCCGGTCCTTGGGCACGCCGCCGTGCATCTTGAGCGCGCGGACAGTGGCCACAACGACGACGGCGGAGGGCGCCACGTCAGCGATCCGGGCCTTGATGTCCATGTACTTCTCCGCCCCCAGGTCGGCGCCGAAGCCGGCCTCGGTGACCACGATGTCCGCGAGCCGCCGCGCCGTCTGGGTGGCGATCAGCGAATTGCAGCCGTGCGCGATGTTGGCGAACGGCCCGCCGTGGACCAGCGCGGGCGTCCCGGCGATGGTCTGCACCAGGTTGGGTTTAATCGCTTCCTTCAGGAGCAGGGTCAGGGCGCCCTGGACGCCGAGGTCCGCCACGGTGACCGGAACCCGGGCGTAGGTGTAGCCGAACGTGATCCGCCCCAAGCGCTCGCGCAGGTCGGCCAGGCTGGTTGCCAGGCAGAAAACAGCCATGATCTCGGAGGCCACGGTGATGTCGAAGCCGTCCTGCCGGGGGACGCCCTGGGTGGGCCCGCCCAAGCCGATGATCACCTCGCGCAGTGAGCGGTCGTTCATGTCCAGGACGCGCTTGAACGTCATGCGCCGCGGGTCGATGTTCAGCTCGTTGCCCTGGTAGATGTGGTTGTCCACGAGCGCCATCAGGGCGTTGTTCGCAGACGTCACGGCATGGAAATCGCCGGTGAAGTGCAGGTTGATCTCGTCCATGGGCAGCACCTGGGAGTAGCCGCCGCCGGTGGCGCCGCCCTTCATGCCGAGGATGGGACCCAGCGACGGTTCCCGCAACGCGATCATCACCTTGTGCCCGGCACGGGCCAGCGAATCGGCGAGCCCCACCGTGGTGGTGGACTTCCCCTCCCCAGCCGGCGTGGGCGACATGGCGGACACCAGCACCACTTTCCCTGCCGGAGCAGGAGCAGTCAGCCGGGCCGGATCAACCTTCGCCTTGTACCGCCCGAACAGTTCCAGCGCGTCGGCGTTGATGCCCGCGGCTGCCGCGATCTCTTCAATGGGCCTCATGGTGGCCTGCCGGGCGATCTCGAGGTCGCTCAGGGAATTCCGTTCAGACATCCTTGTCCTTAGGTTGGGCTCACGGTGCCGGGACCGCCGGGACCAGGTGGCCCAGATGCTGTTCGACGGCGGCGTGGTACGTTTCCAGCGTAATCGCAGCAGTGCGGTTCCAGCCCAGGTTCTCGGCGCGGATGGCCGCCGCCCGCCCCATGTCCGCCCGGGTGTCCGGATCGTCGTACATGGCTTCGAGCGCATCCGCCCAGTCCGAGGCGTGGTGTCCGTCCACCAGCAGCCCGGTCCGGCCGTGGCAGATGGCGCGGGACAGTCCGCCCACCCGGGTCCCCACCACGGGGGTTCCGCAGGCCTGCGCTTCGATGGCCACCAGTCCGAACGACTCGCTGTAGGAAGGCATCACCACAACGTCGGCCGCCCGGAACCAGGACGCCAGCTCCGCCGCGCTGACCGGGGGAAGGTGCGTGACGACGTCGTCCAGTCCAGCGTCGGCGATCAGCTGCCGGAGATTGAAGTCCTTGTTGCCGCTGAGGGCACCCAGGATGGTGAGCCGGAGATCGATCTCGGGGCGGCGGGTCCGCAGCAGGGCGGCGGCCTTGAGCAGGACCTGCGGGCCCTTCAG
>DIZT01000235.1:3789-7224 GCA_002427975.1 Micrococcaceae bacterium UBA6021
GCCCGGGACCGCGCCCGGAACGCGGGAGTGAACGTGCTGAGGTCCACGCCCGGCGGCGCCACGTCGATGCGGTCGTAATCGGCACCGTAGTGGGACACCAGTTCGGCGGCTTCAGCGCTGGTATTGGCGATCAGGCGGGCGGCGCCGTCGACGATCCGGTGCTCGCCCTCTTCGCGCCGACGCGGCTCGGGCTGTTCGCCGGACTCCAGCAGGAGGTTCTTGACCTTGGCCATGGTGTGCATGGTGTGGACGAGCGGCACACCCCAGAGCTGCGAGAGCTCCAGGCCCGCGATCCCGGACACCCAATAGTGCGAATGGATGACGTCGTAGCGGCCGTGTGGCTGGCGCTGGCGGATCTGCTCGATCTCGGCCACCATGCTGTGCAGCAGCCCCGGCAGTTCTTCCTTGGGGATCTTCCGTGGCGGCCCTGCCAGGACGTTGTGGACGCACACGCCGGGGTCCGGATGTTCGACGGCGGCCTGCGTGGCTGAGGTGGAGCGCGTAAAGATCTCCACTTCCACGCCGGTCTCGGCCAGCGCAGAGGCCAGCTCCCGGATATAGACGTTCATCCCGCCGGCATCGCCGGAGCCTGGCTGCTCCATCGGGGAGGTGTGGAGGGAGAGCAACGCGACCCTGCGGATCAATGTCATGGCTTCTCCTTCCCACCTCTGGCGCGGCGTGGGCACCGCTGTTGCCCACTCGGTAAAACACTACTCCTGCCCCTCCCGGGCGGCCTCCCGGCAGGTGACCGGCTGCTAACGTGGCGCGTGTGAATGCAGCCACAACTCCGTCCAGGTCCGCAGAATTCTCGATCCGCCCCGCTACGGCCGCCGACTGGCCAGGCATGTGGGCCGTCCTGGAGCCGGTGATCAGGGCCGGCGAGACGTTCACCTGGGACCGCGATACAACAGAGGCGGAAGCCCGCACACGCTGGTTCAAGGACGCCCCCGGCCAGGCTTTTGTGGCCGTGACGGCCGACGGCGGCGTGATCGGCACCGGCGAACTGCACCCCAACCAGGGCGGCGCCGGTAGTCATGTGGCCAACGCAGGCTACATGGTCCACAGCGGACATGGCGGCAAGGGCGTGGCGCGTGCACTCTGCGCTTACTCCCTGGAAGCAGCCCGGGATGCGGGCTTCCGGGCCATGCAGTTCAACGCCGTGGTGGAGAGCAACGTCCGGGCGGTGGCTGCCTGGCAGGGCATGGGATTTGAGGTTGTCGGCACCATCCCGGAAGCGTTCAACCACCCCACGCTGGGCTACGTGGGGCTGCACGTCATGTACCGGAAGCTTTAGCTGCGCCACAGGTCCCGCAGCGCAGGGAACGCGCGCTCGTATCCGGCCAGCAGCTCGGCGCCGAGAGCGGGGGAGTCCACCAGGGGATGCCGGCTGAAAGCGCCGACGGCGGCCGGCCGGTCTCCGTGGGTCGCGGCCCGGACGGTGAGCCGTTCCACCTCCTTGACCCGCCGGAGGAGGGTGAGTTGCTCCGCTCCCGGAGCTGACTGGGGAAGCGGCACCGCGCCGTCGGGCGTTACCGTGCAGGGGACCTCGACGACGGCGTCCGCGGGCAATCCCGGAATGGCCGGTTCCGTCGGGGTTCCCCCGGGGCCGGTCAGCGTGTTGGGCGTGTTGAGGATCAACTCGGCGTCCCCGGCCCCCGCCAACGCCCGCATCACGGCCAAGGCCACGCGTTCGTACCCGCCGCCGGCGAGGTCGTCCTCATCGCGCTGCTCGCCGTGGGTCCGTGCCTCGGCGAGGTAGCCCTCCTCCCGTGAGCGGCGGGCAGCGTCCCACAGTTTGTACGCGTCCGCCCCGGCAGAGGCGAGCCTCGGGTACAGCTCGGCCTGCTGGTGGTGGATGGACTCCCCGCGGGTAAGGGACATGGCGCGCATGGCCGCGGCCGCACTGTCCCGCTGGTAGTAGTAATAGAGGTATTCGTTGGGCAGGGCGCCGAGTTCCGCCAGGAAATGCTGCGGAAAGAGCCGGCCTTCCTCAAAGGTGCTGAGGGCAGCCGGGTCCGACAGCAGGCCGGGCAGCAGATCCTGTCCGCCGGACTCCAGCCGGTAGAGCCAGCCCAGGTGGTTGAGCCCGTAGTAGCCCACGCCGTCGAGCCTTCCATCCGGCAGCGGCGTGCCGGCCGCCCTGGCCGCCCGGTGCACCAGCCCGCCCGCGGAATCGCAGATCCCGATGACCCTCCGGCCGAGGGCAGGCAGCAGGGCTTCGGTGACCATGCCGGCCGGGTTGGTGAAGTTGATCAGCCACGCGTCCGGGCAAAGCTCCCGCATCTGCCGCGCCAGGTGCAGCATCTCCGGGATGGTGCGCAGGGCGTAGGAGATGCCGCCCGCGCCGGTGGTTTCCTGGCCGAGCAGGCCGAGGTCCTGGGCCACGCGTTCGTCTTTGATCCGGCCGGCCGTGCCGCCGGGGCGGATCGCCGCGAACACCAGGTCTGTCTCCGCCAGGGCCTCCGGCAGCGACGTGGTGGTGCGCACGGCCGGCGCGCGCGCACCCGCGCCGGGGCCGCCGTCGGACGCCGGCATGGCGCGCAACACCGCGGCGATGGCACTGAGGCGGGCGGGATCGACGTCGAACAGCACCAGTTCGCTGACCAGCCCCGCAAACGCGCCGGAGGACAGCGCCCGGTACACAAGCGGCACACGGAATCCGCCGCCGCCGGCAATCATAAGCCGCATAGTCAGCAGTCTAGGCGGGCGCCGGGCGCGCCCCTACCGCCGGGCGGCGGCAGGGCGTAGTGTGCCGGACATGGACGCGATCCCGGACCGCCGCTTCGACCCGCTCTCTGCCCTCCGGAAACCGTCCGACGGCGGGTTCGACCTGATCCTGGCAGGCACTGTCTTCCAGGACATCATCTTCACAGGCCTGCCGCATGCCCCGGAGCCGGGCACGGAAATCTGGAGCGAAGGCATGGGCAGTTGCCCCGGCGGCGTCGCGAACCAGGCCATTGCCGCGGCGAGGCTGGGCCTCCGCACCGGGCTGGCAGCCGCCTTCGGGGACGACGGCTACGGGGACTACAACTGGAAAATCCTGGCCGGGCAGGAACACGTGGACCTGAGCCTGTCGCGCCGCATTCCGGGGTGGCATTCGCCGGTCACGGTCTCGCTCAGCGTCCAGCACGACCGTTCCCTGGTGACGCATGGCCACCCGGCCCCCGTAACATCGTCCCAACTGATCGGAGCGCCGCCCACTGCGCTCGCCGGCATTGCCGAGCTGGACGATGAGATCGAGCCGTGGGCTGTGGCCGCGCACCAGGCCGGCGTCAAGCTGTTCGGGGATGTGGGCTGGGATCCCAGCGGCAAGTGGTCCCCGGTCCGGCTTGAGAACCTGAAGTATTTCCATGCCTTCCTGCCCAACCAGCGCGAGGCCATGGCCTTCACAGGGAAGGACAACCCGTGGTCCGCCCTCTACGCGCTCGCGGACCG
>DIZT01000235.1:7286-18426 GCA_002427975.1 Micrococcaceae bacterium UBA6021
TCGGAGACGGGGGAGGAGGAGTGGGTGCCGTCTCTGCCGGTGACTGCCTTTGATCCCACCGGGGCCGGCGACTGCTTTGACGCAGCATTCATCGTGGGCAGCCTGGCCGGCTGGCCGTTGGGAAACCGGCTCCGCTTCGCCAACCTGTGCGCCTCCCTGGCCGTGCAGGAGGTGGGCGGTTCGCTCGCGGCGCCCGGCTGGGGCGACATCGCCGACTGGTGGAAGCGGGCCAACTCCCGGCCGGAACGCCAGAGCAGCCAGTGGCTCCGCCGCTTCGGTTTCCTCGCCGACATTGTCAGTGACGTCCCGCTGGCGGCGCAGCGCAGGGCCACCGCAACCATCGCCCACCTGTCCGACGCATAGGCGTCCCGCGGATTCAACGTCTACGATGGCTCGCTGAACGAGGCCGTCTTCGACTCGATCACCACGCGTGCGGATTGCCGGGGTGACAGGTCCCAGCCTGGCCGGCCTGACACTGGAGGCTCCCAACGGCCAGACAATGACCGGCGGATGGCTATCGGTCAGGATGCCAAGCCCGCGGTAGAGCCGGCACGATTATCCGGCCCTGAGCGCCCGCACTAGAATCACTAGCGTGACTAATCCCGTAACAACCGGTGACTTCCGCGCGGCCTCAGGAACTGATCCTCTGTACGAGCGGTCCGCCGTCATCGACCTGGACGCCATCCGCCATAACGTGCGGCGGCTGGCGGATGCGGCCTCACCCGCCAAGGTCATGGCCGTGGTGAAGGCCGACGCGTACGGCCACGGCGCCGTTCCGGTGGCCCGCGCCGCCCTCGAAGCCGGCGCGTCCTGGCTGGGCGTTGCACATATCTCCGAGGCACTGGCGCTGCGGGCCGCGGGCATCGAGGCGCCGCTGCTGGCCTGGCTGCACACGGCGGAAAGCAACTTCGCCGCGGCTGTGGCTGCCGGCGTCGACATCGGCTGCTCCGGCTGGGAACTGGACCGGATCGTGGCCGCCGCGCGTGACCAGGAACGTCCCGCACGGATCCACCTGAAAGTGGACACGGGCCTGGGCCGGAACGGCGCAACGATCGAAGCCTGGGACCAGCTGGTGGGCGAGGCCATGGAGTACCAGGACCAGGGCCTTCTGCGGGTGGTGGGCATCTTCTCGCACCTGTCCGTGGCGGATGAACCCGAACGGCCGGAAACCGATGAGCAGCTGGCGGCCTTCCGCGAGGTGCTCGCCGTGGCCCAGGACGCCGGCGTGGACCCCGAAGTCCGCCACCTGGCCAACACCCCCGCCACGCTGTCCCGTCCCGATACGCACTTTGACCTGGTGCGGGTGGGGCTCGGCATCTACGGCCTCTCGCCGTTTGAGGGCCAGACGTCCGCCGAACTGGGCCTCCGCCCCGCGATGACGCTGCGCACCCTGGTGTCCCAGTGCAAGGACGTCCCCGACGGCCAGGGTGTTTCCTACGGCCTGAACTACCGCACCAGGGGCCGCAGCACCCTTGCGCTGATCCCGCTGGGCTATGCCGACGGCGTGCCCCGGGTGGCTACCGGCGGTCCCGTCCGGGTGGCCGGCCGGACGTACCCCGTGGTTGGCCGGATCGCCATGGACCAGATGGTCATCGACCTCGGCAACATCGGCCCTGCCGGCGCGGACCTCTTCGGCGCCGAAGCGGTACTGTTCGGCAACGGGGACGACGGCGGGCCCACGGCAGACGAATGGGCGGTCGCCGCCGGCACCAACAACTACGAGATTGTCACCCGGATCAGCCCGCGGGTGCCGCGCCGGTTCATTAACGACAGCCCCGCCGTCGAGCGTCCTGCCGGGCACCCTTCCGTCGAGCATCCCGACGCCGGGCAGGCAGCGCCGTGAGCGTGACTCCCGCAGAGCTGCCCGCCTGGGAACTGACGCTGAGAGTTACGACGGCGGACCAGACCCATGCGCTCGGGGCCGCTTTGGGGTCGGAGCTTCAGGCCGGGGACCTGTTGGTGCTGACCGGCGAGCTGGGTGCCGGGAAAACCACGTTCACGCAGGGGCTCGGCGAAGGCCTGGGCGTGCGCGCGGGCATCATCTCGCCCACCTTTGTCCTGGTCCGCATCCATCCGAACCTGCCCGACGGCCCGCGGCCCGGTGGCCCGGATCTGGTGCACGTGGACGCGTACCGGCTGGGATCGGCGTCGGAAATTGACGACATTGACCTGGAAAACACCCTGGACTCGTCTGTCACAGTGGTGGAGTGGGGACGCGGCCGGGTGGAGCACCTGAGCGAGAGCCGGCTGGAGGTGGACCTGCACCGCGCGATCGGGCTGGACGCGGGGGGCGCCGGTGAAACGATCCCCGGCCACACCGAAACCCTGGACTTTGACACGGAGGACCTCGACGAGCCCCGCACCATTGTGCTCCGCGGGTTTGGTCCCCGCTGGCCTGCAAGGCCGGCCCTGGGCGGCGCCATCGAAGGGACACTCTGATGCTTATTCTCGCCATCGACACCTCCGCCGTGGCAAGTGCGGCCCTGGTTTCAGACGACGCACTCGAAGGCGTGGTGGCCAGCTTCTCCACGGAGGACACCCGCAGCCACGCCGAAGTCCTGGCCCCCGGCATCGAGGACCTGCTGGCCTCGGCCGGGGTCACGGGCCGGGACATTGACGCGATCGTGACAGGCGTGGGCCCCGGCCCGTTCACCGGCCTGCGCTCTGGGATTGCGACCGCCCGGACGCTGGCCTTCGTCTGGGACAAGCCGCTGTACGGGCTGATTAGCCTGGACGCCGTGGCGCTGGAAGTGGCGGAGTCCACCGATGCCGCGGCCGAGTTCCTGGTGGTCACGGACGCCCGGCGCAAAGAGGTGTAGAGGGCGCGGTACAGCCTCGCCGAGGGCCAGTTGCCGCAGCTTGAGGACGGCCCGCACGTGAGCTTCGCCGCCGACCTGCCGGACCTCCCTGCCTACGGGGCCGGCGCCGGACTCTACAGTGATGTGCTGCGCGCAGACCCTGGCTTCAGCAACGAGCAGCCCGACGCGCTCTACCTCGGACAGTTCGCGTTGGCCCGGCTGGCCGCGGGCGGGCAATTGCTCGACTCCACGCCCCTGTATCTCCGGGAATCCGACGCCCAGGTCCCCGGCCCGCGGAAGCGGGCCCTGTGAGCACGCCGTCCGACGCTGCCGGAGTGGTCTTCCGGGACATGACCCTGGAGGATGTGCCCGCGGTGGACGCCCTGGAACACCGGCTGTTTCCGGCGGATGCGTGGCCGCTGCACATGTTCCTGGCCGAACTGTCCCAGCCGGAAACGCGCCGGTACCTGGTGGCCGAAAGCGGGGGCGGCATTGTGGGCTACGCCGGCCTGATGTGCATCGAGCCCGTCGCGGACGTCCAGACCATCGCCGTCATGCCTGAATTCGAAGGCCGGGGGATCGGCTCAGCCCTCCTGACCCGGCTGATCGAGGAGGCCCGGCTCGGTGGGGCGGCGGACGTCCTCCTGGAGGTCCGCGCGGACAATCCGCGGGCGCAGCAGTTGTACGTGCGGTTCGGGTTCGAGCAGATCCACGTCCGCCGCCGGTACTACCGCGACGGTGTTGACGCCCTCATCATGCGGCTGCAACTCGTCACCGAAACCCCCGAACCCACACCATCCACAGACCCGGCAACGGAAGCAGGACAGGCATGAACCGCTCGCAGCCCCTGGTGCTGGGCATCGAATCCTCCTGCGACGAAACCGGCGTCGGCATAGTCCGCGGCACCACACTGCTCACCAACACGGTGTCCTCCTCGATGGACGAGCACGTCCGCTTCGGCGGAGTGATCCCGGAGATCGCCTCCCGCGCGCACCTTGACGCCTTTGTGCCCACGCTGCGCCAGGCCCTGGCCGACGCCGGCGTGTCGCTGGAGGACGTGGACGCCATTGCCGTCACGTCCGGGCCGGGGCTTGCGGGCGCCCTGATGGTGGGGGTTTGCGCCGCGAAGGCATTGGCCGTTGCTACCGGAAAGCCGCTGTATGCCATCAACCACCTGGTGGCGCATGTCGGCGTCGGGCTGCTTGACGGGAAGCACGACGGCGGTGCTGCCGCTGGGAGTGGGGCCGGCCTCGCCGCCGGGCTCGGCCACGGCGGCAGACTCCCGGAAAACCTCGGCGCCCTGCTGGTCTCCGGCGGGCACACCGAGATCCTGAAGATCAACAGCATCACCAGCGACGTCCGGCTCCTCGGCTCCACTATCGACGACGCCGCCGGTGAAGCCTATGACAAGGTGGCCCGCATCCTGGGCCTTGGCTACCCGGGCGGCCCGGCCATCGACAGGCTGGCCCGCACCGGCAACCCCAAAGCCATCCGGTTCCCGCGCGGCCTCAGCCAGCCCAAGTACATGGGCACTGCCGAGGAGCCGGGAAAACACCGCTACGACTGGTCCTTCAGCGGCCTGAAGACGGCAGTGGCGCGGTGCGTGGAGCAGTTCGAGGCCCGCGGCGAAGACGTGCCGGTGGCCGACATCGCCGCAGCCTTCCAGGAAGCTGTGGTTGATGTGATCACCTCCAAGGCCGTCCTGGCCTGCCGGGAGCACGGCATCAAGGACGTGCTGCTGGGCGGGGGAGTGGCGGCCAACTCCAGGCTTCGCGAACTCACCGCCCAGCGCTGTGCGTCCGCCGGAATCAAACTCCACGTGCCGCCGCTGGACCTGTGCACGGATAACGGAGCCATGGTGGCGGCCCTGGGCGCGCAGCTGGTGATGGCAGGGATCGGGCCCAGCGGCATCCGCTTCGCCCCGGACTCCTCGATGCCGGTTACCTCGGTGTCCCTCCCCGCCTGAAACACCCCCCATCAACCCACTTGCTCTATCAGTTGTGGTCCCCAAACCCCCGATTTAGGGACCACAACTGATAGAGCAACAGGGGGTGGGATGGATGGGGGAGAGTCAGCCCGTCGGGCCGTTCCGCATCTGCTTGACCAGGTCGAGCACCACGGCCTGCAGGTCGCCGCCGTGCTCGGCAGCGACGCGGCGCTGCCGCTGGTACCCGGCGCCGCGGCGGATGATTTTCTCGACGTCGGCCAGTTCGTCGGGGCAGCCCAGCTTCGCAGCCACCGGCTCAAGCCGGTTAAGGGTCTCCAACAGGTGGTCGGTGACCAGCTGTTCGTTGCCGGCGGCGTCGAGGATGATGATGGCCTCCATGCCGTAGCGGGCGGCCCGCCACTTGTTCTCCTGGATGTGCCAGGGCGGCATGGTGGGGATGGTGCCGCCGTTGTCCAGCGTGGTGGAGAACTCGTCAACCAGGCACTGGGTGAGGGCTGCAATCGCGCCCACTTCTTCGAGGGTGGCCAGGCCGTCGCAGATCCGCATTTCGATGGTGCCGAGATTGGGAACGGGCCGGATGTCCCAGCGGATCTCCGAGAGGGTGTCGATCACGCCGGTGGTGAACATGTCCTGGACGTAGGACTCGTATTCGTCCCAGGACTGGAACTGGAAGGGCAGGCCCGCCGTCGGGAGTTGCTGGAACATCAGGGCACGGTGCGACGCGTAGCCGGTGTCCTCGCCGCCCCAGAACGGGCTCGACGCCGAGAGCGCCTGGAAGTGCGGGAAGTAGTTGACCAGGCCGTCCAGCACAGGAAGTGCCTTTTCGCGCCGGTCCAGGCCCACATGGACGTGAACACCGTAGATGACCATCTGCCGGCCCCACCATTGGGTCCGGTCGATCAGCTTGGCATACCGGGCCTTGTCCGTCACGGGCTGCAGTTGCGGCGGGCTGAACGGGTGGCTGCCAGCGCAGAAGACCTCAACGCCCATGGGGTCGGTGATTTCGCGGACCGCTGCCAGGGACCGGCTGAGATCTTCCTTGGCTTCGCCGACGGTCTGGCAGATCCCGGTGACCAGTTCCACCGTGTTCAGCAGGAGTTCCTGCTTGATGTGCGGGTGTTCGTCGTCTTCGTTGAGCTCGGGATGCTTGGCAACCACGCCGCGGAGTACTTCGTTGGCCACCGATGCCAGTTCGCCCGTCCCGCCGTCCACGAGGGCCAGCTCCCATTCCACACCAAGAGTTGATTGCTTCGATGAAGCGAAATCAATCTTCATGCGTTCCCCTAACTGTTCTGATATCCTCGGGCACGCGCCGCGTTCAAGTCTAGTGCAGGGGTAGCATCGTCTTAATGGCCTTGTTCCTGTGGACCCGTGACAGTATTCACAAAACCAGCCTCATCCTCGCGGCTGCCGCCGTGGCCGCGATGACTGCCTGCACGCCGATTCCCGCAACTGAACCGGCCACGGACGGATCCGCGCCGGCCTCCATGCCGGAATCAGAGCGTCCGACGGCGGCGCCTCCGTCCGCTTCACCCTCGCCTGACCCCGGGTTGCGGCCGCTGGGCTGGGGTCCCGAACAGCGGGACCAGGATGCTGCCGCGGCAGCAGTGGCAGCGATGTCGGTGGAGGAGAAGGCAGGGCAGGTGCTGATGCCCGTGTACAGCGGAACCGATCCCGAAGCCCAAGCCGCCACCATTGAACGCCTCCACCTGGCCGGCTCCATCATCATGGGCGACAACATCCCGCTGGACGCGCGCGGTCAGGCGGACGTGGCAGCCATGACGGCGGTCAATGCCCGGCTGGCCCAGGCCACCAGGGCTGACGGCAGGCCGTGGCCCGGGCTCATCGGCGTGGACCAGGAGGGCGGAATCGTGGCCCGGCTGGGAGCGCCGCTGACCGAATGGCCAACAGCCCTGAGCTACGGGGCAGCCGGCGATGTGCCGCTCACCAAGAATGCCGGCCGCGCCTTGGCCGCCGAGATCGCGTCGCTGGGCTTTACCGTGGACTTCGCGCCTGATGCAGACGTAACCATCGGCCCCGCGGACCCGACCATCGGAGCACGGTCGATGTCCGGAAACCCGGACCAGGCGGGGGCGTTGGCAGCGGCGTTTTCGCAGGGGATGCAGGAGGCCGGCGTGCTGCCCGCCGTCAAGCATTTCCCTGGCCATGGTTCCGTTACCGTGGACTCGCACCTGGACCTTCCGGTGCAGCCGGCCACCATCGCGGACCTCGAAGCCCGCGACTGGAAGCCGTTCAGGGCCGCCATCGCCGCCGGCGCGCCCATGGTCATGACCGGGCACATCGCCGTGCCGGCCCTGGAACCCGGCGTCCCGGCGTCGTTGTCCGGCCCCGCTTATGCCGCACTGCGCGGCATGGGCTTCAACGGCGTGGCGGTGACAGATGCCCTCAACATGGCCGCAGTCCAGAAGCAATATCCGGGCGGCTCGGCGGCGCCGACGGCGCTCGCCGCCGGCGCGGACCTGCTCCTGATGCCTACGGACGTCGGGCAGGCCCATGCGGCCATCGTCGCTGCTGTGGCCGCCGGAACCCTGCCCGCGGCACGCCTGGACGAAGCGGCCCGGCGTGTGGCCACGATGATGACCTGGCGCGGCCGCACCTCCGCTCCGTCGGGGGCCGCGCCGGGCAGCGGCGGCGATATCTCGGCGCGCGTCTCCGCCGCCGCCGTCACGGTCCTGTCCGGACCCTGCGGCGGGCCGATTGTCCAAGGAAGCATCCGGATTGCCGGCGGATCCCCGCAGGACAGGGCACGGTTCGAAGCTGCCGCAGCGAAGGCCGGGCTCGGCACAGGGGCCGGTCCGCTGGTCAGCCTCATCGGCTACGCCGGGCGGCCGGCCGGCGGCGACATCGCCGTGACCCTGGATGCGCCGTGGCCGCTGCAGGATTCCAGCACGCCGGTGAAAATTGCCCTCTACGGCCGGACCCCGGGTGCCTTTGACGCCCTGGTTGCCGTGCTGGCAGGCAAGGCGAGGGCCCCTGGAAAGCTGCCCGCCGCCGTCGGAAGCTACCCTGCCGGAACGGGCTGCCCGTAACGGACCGCCCCACCCAACTGACTGGCACTTAACGTCGTCATTCGCGCATTTCAGTGCGTTATCTGTCAGTCAGTTTGGAGGGAAACGGGTTTAATGGACGGGTGCCCATTCTGAATAAAGACATGACCTTGTGTATTTCGCTGTCGGCCCGGCCCAGCAACAACGGGACCCGGTTCCACAACCACCTCTACGAACAGCTGGACCTGAACTGGATCTACAAGGCCTTTGCCCCCACAGACCTGGCCCAGGCGATTGCCGGCGTCAGGGGCCTGGGCATCCGCGGCTGCGCCGTATCCATGCCGTACAAGGAAGACGTGATGGCCCTCGTGGATGAGCTGGATCCCTCCGCCAAAGCCATCGATTCGGTCAACACGATCGTGAACACCAACGGGCGTCTGTTGGCCTACAACACCGACTACACCGCCATCGAACAGCTCCTGGCCAGCAACGCCGTGCCGGCCGACTACTCCGTGCTGGTCCAGGGGGCCGGCGGCATGGCCAAGGCCACCGTCGCGGCCCTGCGCGACGCCGGCTTCACGGATGTCACCGTCGTCGCCCGGAACGAAGACACCGGACGGGCGCTCGCTGAGCAGTACGGGTTCGCATGGCGGGCAACGCTCGACGGCGGCACGGCGGACCTGATCATCAACGTCACGCCTATCGGCATGGCAGGAGGCCCGGAAGCCGACTCATTGTCCTTCCCGGAAGATGCGATCGCGGCAGCCAAAGTGGTGTTCGACGTTGTGGCGCTGCCTGCGGAGACACCGCTGATCGAGGCGGCCCGCGCTGCCGGCAAACAGGTGATCACGGGCGCCGAGGTGGCCACCATCCAGGCACTGGAGCAGTTTGTGCTGTACACCGGCGTCCGGCCCACTGATGAGCAGGTCCAGGCGGCCGAGGACTTTATGCGGGCGCAGTAACGGGTTCCACCGAGAGGGCCACCCGGTCCTCCCCGATGCGGGTCAGGACCAGGGTGGCTGTTTTGTGTGCGGCCTTCTTGCCGGCACCCTTGGCCGTGCCCCTGCCACCGGCAAACAGCTGCTTGCGCAGTTCCTCCGGGGTCACCGCAGTGCCGCGCTTTTTGATGTCCAGCACGGTGATGCCGTTGTCCTTCACCCAGGCCTTGAGCGCCTTGACGTTGTACGGCATCACTTCCAGCACCTTATAGGCCCGGGCGAACGGCGTGTCCACCAGTTCCGGGGCGCAGATGTAGGCGATGTGCTCGTCCAGCAGGTGCCCGCCCAGTTGAAGTGCGACGTCGGCCACCAGACCGGCGCGGATCACCGCACCATCGGGCTCATACAGGTAGCCCTCTGCCGGACCCACCGGCGCGGCCGGACCGCCGTCGAAATCTTCTGCACTTGTGAGCTCGGCGGCACCCTGAGGACCGAGCAGCAGCGCGGCCCGGCGGATTCCGGGCCGGCGCACGGAGTTGAACCACAGGGCCACCTCCGTGACGTCGCCGCCCACCGATACCCACTGCGCCTCGCAGCCGGCGGGCACTGACTCGTGCGGCATGCCGGGTCCCATTTTGACCCCGACGGCCCGCCCGGTGGCGGCGAGCGATTCCACAAAGGACAGCGGCGGCGAAAACGCCTCAGGATCCCAGATCCGTTTGGTACCCGAGGTGGAGGTGACCCGGCGTGCGGGATCCAGCCAGACGCCGTCGACCCCGTCCAGGGAAACGGTGGTGGCGTCCGAATGCACCACGGTGGCGTTGGGAAAGGGAATGAGGTTGACCGTGGCGCAGGCGGCCGTGGTTTCGTCCATTTCCACAGCGGTGACCGTGATGTCCATCGATGCGAGGGCCAGGGAGTCCGCGGCGAGGCCGCAGCCGAGGTCCGCCACGTGGCGAACACCGGCCTCCGCAAAGCGCTCGGCATGCCGGGCGGCAACACTGAGCCGGGTGGCCTGTTCAAGGCCCGCCTGCGTGAAGAGCATGCTCCGGGCGAACTCGCCGAACTTGAGCTCGGCCTTGGTGCGGAGCCGGGACTGGGTGAGGACGGCGGAGACCAGCGCAGGGGAGTGCCCGGCCTTGCGGAGGGCTGAATTCAGCTCAAAGGCCTTGTCCTCGCGGTAGGGTCCCAGGGACGCCAGCAGCTCCCAGCCTTCGCTCGTGAGCAGTGGGGCGATCTGGTCCTGCGGTGCTTGAGCCATGGGTTCAAGCCTAGTGGAGGTGGCTGCGCGGCCAGTTCCCGCTAGGGTTGAAGGCATGGAAGACAGCGCAGGCACCCAGCCGTCCGGACCGCCCCGAGCCAGCAACACGGACCTGGTGAAGTTCGCCCGACCCGCGCTGATAGCAGGATCCGCAGTGGCCGTGGTCTGCATCGCGCTGCTCGTGATCATCTTCTTCCTGGACACTTTCAACGCCACTGTCTACTCCGTGGGCGGCAAGGACATCCAGGACGTCACCGACGAGGCACGGGACATCCGCGGCCTCTACACCGGGGCGCGCGTGGGCGGCATCATCATGCTGGTGGTCTCGCTGCTGGCTGCCGTGGGCGGTGCCGTGGTGCTGTACCTGCGCCGGGGCACCCTCGCTGAAGGGGACGACGGCGACGAGGACGTCGATCTTGAAGACCTCACCGGCCAGTAAACGGATGTTCGCCGGAGACATAATTCTGGCACTCGCCTTGACCGAGTGCTAACCAATACATAGAGTCATCATTAGCACTCTCCCTAGGAGGGTGCTAACACACGAAGAGCTGCCAGCCAGGCTGCTGCCGGCACCGCGACGACGGTTTGCCAGCCACGGCGAAGCGGCTCAACTGTCCATGAATTTGCTGACGTAGAAGGAGAGGTCCGAGTGTCGGTCTCTATTAAGCCTCTTGAGGATCGTATTGTTGTCCGCCCGCTCGAAGCCGAGCAGACCACGGCTTCCGGCCTGGTTATCCCGGACTCCGCGCAGGAGAAGCCGCAGGAAGGCGAAGTTGTTGCAGTAGGCCCCGGCCGCTTCGATGACAACGGCAACCGCGTTCCGATCGACGTAGCCGTTGGCGACGTCGTTATCTACTCCAAGTACGGCGGAACTGAAGTCAAGACCGGTGGCACCGAGTACCTCGTGCTGTCCGCCCGCGACGTTCTGGCGATCGTCGTAAAGTAACTCACTTGGACCCCCGCGCCGCCGATCCTTCTCAGACGGGTCAGCTGCGCGGGGTTCTGTCTTGAAAGGACAAAACCATGGCAAAGCAGCTTGCGTTTAACGACGCTGCACGCCGGTCGCTTGAAGCCGGCATCGATAAGCTCGCCAACACTGTCAAGGTGACGCTCGGCCCCCGCGGCCGCAACGTTGTCCTCGACAAAAAGTGGGGGGCACCCACCATCACCAACGACGGCGTCACCAT
>DIZT01000157.1:0-925 GCA_002427975.1 Micrococcaceae bacterium UBA6021
GAGTTTTTCGCCCTCCGCGCAGTAGCCCTCCTGGTGGAGACCATCGACAAAGTCCAGGACAGGCTCAACCCCGGCCTTCAGGTGGACGGTGTCCTGGCCACGATGTACGACGCCCGGACTCTCCACAGCCGCGAAGTTATCACGCGCCTGGTGGAAGCCTTCGGCGACAAAGTATTCGAGACCGTCATCAAGCGCTCCATCAAGTTCGCCGATGCCACGGTGGCCGCGGAGCCGATCACCATCTACGCAGGCAACCACACCGGCGCCGATGCCTACCGCCGCCTGGCCAAAGAGCTGATTTCGCGCGGCGGCGCACCCTAACCACGCCGTGGCCGAGTCCAAACCCGGCTTTGAGGTGCGTCTGGCCAACTTCACGGGTCCGTTCGACCTCCTGCTCGGCCTGATCGCCAAGCACCAGCTGGATATTACCGAAGTGGCCATCGCCACGGTCACTGATGAGTTCATCAAATACATCAGGAAGCTCCAGAAGCACGGCGAGGAGTGGGCCCTGGATGAAGCCAGCGAGTTCCTGGTCATCGCCGCCACCCTCCTGGACCTCAAAGCAGCCAGGCTCCTGCCAGCCGGCGAGGTCGAGGACGATGAAGACATCGCGCTGCTCGAAGCCCGGGACCTCCTCTTTGCCCGGCTGCTCCAATATAAGGCGTTTAAGCAGGTGGCCGCCCTGATGGCAGGCACCTTGGAGCAGGAGGCCAGGCGGTTTCCGCGCCAGGTCGCCCTGGAAGAGCACTTCGCTGCCATGCTCCCGGAACTGGTGTGGAAGCACACTCCGGACCAGTTCGCCCGCCTGGCCGAGGCCGCGCTGAAACCCAGGACCCCACGGCCCACCGAGGTGGGCCTGGCCCACCTGCACGTCAGTACCGTCAGCGTGAAAGAACAGGCCGAGATCCTGGGGCTCCGGCTTCAG
>DIZT01000157.1:1235-37029 GCA_002427975.1 Micrococcaceae bacterium UBA6021
GCAGCGCTCGAGGCGGTCCTCATGGTCCTGGACCAGCCGGCCACCGCCACGGAACTGGCCACCGGCCTGAACCTGACTGTCGCCGTCGTCGAGCAGTTGCTGGCGGAACTGCAGCGGGAGTATAGCGGCTATACTGTTAAAGCCCCGGACATGGACCGTGCCAGCGATGCTGGTTTCAGCGCCACCCCCCGGGGTTTTGAATTGCGGAACATCGCCGGTGGCTGGCGGATCTACTCCCGCGCAGACTTCGCCGAGATCGTCGGACGGTTTGTGCTGGAAGGTCAAACGGCCAGGCTCACGCAGGCGGCGCTGGAAACACTGGCTGTCATCGCGTACCGCCAGCCTGTCGCCAGGGCCAGGGTATCTGCAATTCGAGGAGTCAATGTCGATTCTGTCGTACGGACATTGACCCAACGCGGGCTGATCGAAGATTCGGGAAATGATCCTGAGTCGGGAGCCATCCTCTACCGGACCACGTCGTATTTCCTGGAACGGATGGGAATCGGCTCCGTGGCGGAACTGCCCCAGCTCTCACCCCATCTTCCGGGGCTTGAGGGAATCGCAGAGTTCTACGACGCCGACAGAATGTAGGCGGGGAATCCCGCCTGCGCACAAGAGTATTCATAAGGGCAGATAATTTCTGCATGGCTGGCTAGGGTTGTTCTTGGACAACTTGCCGGCCAATATATCGAAGGACGGGTCATGACACAGGCGGGACGCCAGGGTTCACCACGTAACAGTTCGGGACGCAACAGTTCAGAACGCAATGCCGGACAAGGCGGCGCAAGCCGTAATCCGGCGCAGGGCGGCAGCGGCCGCCCAAGCGCATCGGGCGCCGGATTCCGCGCCGGCGCCGGCAAGCGCAACGCCGGTTTTGGCGGCGGCGACCGCCCGTACAAGGCACCGAGGCCGCGCGAGGAGCCGTTCGTCGATCCCGGCGATGCCCCCGAATCTCCGGCCGGCCGCGGCGCCTCCGATTGGAAGCCTGCCGCCAGCCCGGCGCGCAAGCCTGCCGCCCGCAAACCGGGCGCCAAGAAGGCTCCCGGCACCCCGGGCGCACTCAAGCCCAAACCACGCACCGGCAAGCCCGGGGCAGCGGCGTCACGCGCCTTCGGCAGCGAACGGTTCGGCCAGAACCTGGGCCCCGTGCGCAAGCCTTCCCGCAAGCGCGGACCCCGCGGTGCCGTTCCGCAGTCTGAAATGCACGACGCCGACGGCACCCGCCTGCAGAAGGTCATGGCCCAGGCCGGCGTGGCTTCGCGCCGCGTCTGTGAAGAAATGATCGCCGAGGGCCGGGTGGAAGTGGACGGCCAGGTGGTGACTGAGCTTGGTGTCCGCGTGGACCCCAAGACAGCAGTCATCCACGTGGACGGCCTGCGCATCCAGCTGGATGAAAACCTCGTGTACATGGTCTTCAACAAGCCCAAGGGCGTGGTGTCCACCATGGAGGACCCCGATGGCCGGCCCTGCATCAGCGATTTCGTACGGAAGACCCACCAGGGTGAACGCCTGTTCCACGTGGGCCGGCTGGACGTCGCCACCGAAGGCATGCTGCTCCTGACGAACGACGGCGAACTGGCCAACCGGCTGACCCACCCGTCCTACGAGGTCCCCAAGACCTACCTGGTCCAGGTCCGCGGCCCGTTCCCGCAGGGAATCGGCGCCCAGCTCAGGGAAGGCGTGGAACTCGAGGACGGTTTTGCCTCCGTGGACTCCTTCAAGCTGGTGGACTCCACTCCGGGCCACGTGCTGATCGAAGTAATCCTGCACTCCGGCAAGAACCGGATCGTCCGGCGCCTGTTTGACGCCGTTGGTTTCCCGGTCCTGCGCCTGGTGCGCGTCAAGGTGGGTCCCATCGGCCTGGGCGACCAGCGCCAGGGCAGCATCCGCAACCTTGGCAAGCAGGAAGTCGGCCACCTGCTGGCATCCGTAGGACTCTGAGGCATGTCCGTATTTCGCTCGCACGGGCGGGGACACCTCAACGGGCCGGTGGTGGTGATCGGCACCGGCCTGCTCGGCGCCAGCATCGGGCTGGGCCTGCGCGGACGCGGCGTGCCCGTGTTCCTGTCTGATCCCTCGCCCACCAACCAGGCGGTGGCCGTCGACATCGGCGCCGGCCAGCCCCTGAGGCAGCTCGGGGACGAGGCGCCGGAGCTTGTGGTGGTGGCAGCACCGCCGGATGTGACCGCCGACGTCGTCGCCGGTGCGCTTGCTGACTACCCGGATTCCGTGGTGGTTGACATCGCCAGCGTCAAAGCAGCCATCCTGGCGGAGTTGCACGGCCGCGGCGCGGACCTGGCCCGCTATGTGGGCACCCATCCGATGGCCGGACGGGAGAAGTCCGGTCCGGTTGCTGCCCGCGGCGAGCTTTTTACGTCCATGCCGTGGGTGGTCTGCCCCGGCCCGGAGTCATCCCCGGCTGCCGTGCAGATTGCACGTTCCCTGGCCACCGACCTGGGAGCTGTGGTTTCCCAGTTCACGGCCGACGAACACGACGAAGCAGTGGCCCTGGTGTCGCACCTGCCGCAGGTGATGTCCTCATTGCTGGCCAGCCGGCTGCAGGGGACGCCGCTTCATGCTCTCTCCCTCGCCGGTAACGGCCTGCGGGATGTCACCCGGATCG
Source organism: Micrococcaceae bacterium UBA6021 (assembly GCA_002427975.1). GTDB lineage: Bacteria > Actinomycetota > Actinomycetes > Actinomycetales > Micrococcaceae > Arthrobacter. Next base: position 3,859 of record DIZT01000157.1, read on the forward strand.
CCGCCAGCGATCCCACGCTGTGGGTCCAGATCCTGGGCGGCAATGCGGGGAAAGTTGTGGAGATCCTTTACGGTGTCCGCGAGGACCTGAACCGGCTCATCGGCACGTTGGAAGAACCCCTCGCGCCGGGTGCCAGGCTTGACCTGGCCCAGCTGATCAGCGAAGGCAATGCCGGGCAGGCCCGCATTCCGGGCAAGCACGGCGGCCCGCAGCAGGCCTACGCCTGGCTGACGGTCCTCGTGGACGACCGGCCGGGCCAGATCGCGAAGCTCCTCACCGAAATCGGTGAGATCGGCGTGAACGTGGAGGACCTGAGGCTGGACCATTCCTCGGGCCAGAACGTGGGCATGGTGGAACTCTCCGTGCTGCCGAACATGCATGACCATCTGATCGAAGCACTCAACGACCGCGGATGGCGGGTATTGCAGTAATGACACAGGAACTTCTTGACACCCTTCCGGCCTTGCGCGTCGGCAGGCCCCTGGTGGTGGCAATCGACGGGCCGTCGGGCTCCGGCAAGTCCAGCGTGAGCAAGGAAGTGGCCCGCCGGCTGCACCTTGCCTATCTCGACACCGGAGCCATGTACCGGGCCCTGACCTGGTTCTGCGTCACCAGCGGCATTGAACTCAGCGACGCCGCCGCCGTGGAGCAGGCTTCCCGGGACCTGGTCCTGGACCTGAGCACCACACCGCGGGAGGAATATGTCCGGGTGGACGGGACCGATGTCACGGACGCCATCCGTGAGCCCGCTATTTCGTCGGCAGTCAGTGCTGTGGCCACCACGCTCGGTGCCCGGACCGAACTGATCCGCCGGCAGCGTGAGCTCATTGAAAAGCACCACCGCCGCATAGTGGTGGAGGGCAGGGACATTACCACCGTCGTCGCGCCCGGCGCGGAAGTCCGGATGCTGCTGACGGCCAGCGAGGAAGCCCGGCTTCGCCGCCGCGGCATCCAGCTGGGCGGCACGCAGAATGCGGAGCAGCTCGCCGCCCAGGTTACCCAGCGCGACGCCAAGGATTCGACGGTGGTGAACTTCACCCAGGCTGCCGACGGTGTGGTCACCTTGGATTCGTCCGAGCTGGACTTCGCCGAAACCGTGGATGCCGCGCTCGTCATCGTCACGAAGGTGCTTAACCGTGACTGACCGCGTGCGGCTTCCCTCCGGCTGGACCATGACCTGGAGCCGGCCCGTCGGCTGGCTGCTGGACCATGTGGTGTACCGGACGTCCGTCACTGGCAAGGACAACGTCCCCACAGGCGGGCCGGTGATTTTTGCCGGCAACCACATCAGCTTCCTGGACGGGCCGGTGATGTTCGGCGCGTCGCCGCGCCCCATGCACATCCTGGTTAAGAAGGAGATGTTCAAGGGGTTCCTTGGCCGGGTCCTGCGGGCCTCCGGCCAGTTGCCGGTGGACCGTTCCGGGGACCGGGCAGCGCTGCTGCTGGGCAAGGACATGCTCGACGCCGGCCGCTGCATCGGGATTCTCCCGGAAGGTACGCGGGGGAGCGGTGCGGCAACGGACATCAACAGCGGGGTCGCCTGGCTGGCGCTGAACTCAGGAGCGCCTGTTGTTCCAGTGGCGATCCTGGGCACCAGGACAGGCAACGAACACCTCGACACGGTCCCCAGGCCGGGGCGGCGGTTCCACGTCAGCTTCGGCAACGCACTGACCCTCAGCCGCAACCCCGGCGAAACCGGCCGTGCTTCAATGGACAGGGCGGCAATGGAAATCCGCACTGCGCTTGCGGGGCACGTCCAGGAGACCATCCAACACAGTGGGCAGCCTTTGCCCCACGCGGATTTCCGCACGAACTTCACAGCAGTAGCCGGGACGCCGGCAGATGACCACTAAGGAAAGTGCAATGAGCGATACGACTCAAACCTCCGGCCACTCCGGCGCCGGCGAAGACGAATACACGCCCACCGGCACGGACCAGGTGGCCGAGCGGCTGGCCGCCATGGACGACGACGAAGCGGAGATGCGTGCCGCGTCGCTCCTCGCCGGCCTGGCCGACTACGACCTCGACGAGGAAGACGCCGCCCTCCTCAGCGGGGACTACGACGACGAGGACTTTGACGGTCCGGTCAAGCTCGATCCCGTGCTGGCCATCATCGGCCGTCCCAACGTGGGCAAGTCCACCCTTGTGAACCGCATCCTGGGCCGCCGCGAAGCCGTGGTCGAGGATACCCCTGGGGTCACCAGGGACCGCGTGATGTACTCGGCGCACTGGAACGGCCGCAACTTCACCGTGGTGGACACCGGCGGCTGGGAGCACGATGCCCGCGGCATCCACGCCCGGGTGGCCGAACAGGCCGAAATGGCCGTGGAACTGGCCGACGCCGTGCTCTTCGTCGTTGACTCCGCGGTGGGCGCCACCGCGACGGACGAGGGCGTCATGAAGATGCTCCGCCGCAGCAAGAAGCCGGTCATCATGGTGGCCAACAAGGTGGACGACTTCGCCCAGGAGGCGGACTCCGCCACCCTGTGGGGCCTCGGCTTCGGTGAGCCCTACCCCGTTTCCGCCCTGCACGGACGCGGCGTGGCCGACCTCCTGGACCACGTCATGGACACCCTGCCGGAGTTCTCCACGATCGAAGGTTTGGAACGCTCCGGCGGACCGCGCCGCATCGCACTGATCGGCCGCCCGAATGTGGGCAAGTCTTCGCTGCTTAACAAGCTGGCAGGGTCCGAGCGTGTGGTAGTGGACAACACCGCCGGCACCACGCGTGACCCGGTGGATGAGTTTATTGAACTCGGCGACCGCACGTGGCGCTTTGTGGACACGGCAGGCATCCGCCGCCGCCAGCACATGGCGCAGGGCGCCGACTACTACGCCTCCCTCCGGACGCAGGCCGCGCTCGAGAAAGCGGAGGTCGCCGTCGTTCTTCTCGCCGTTGATGAAGTCCTCAGCGAGCAGGACGTCCGCATCCTGCAGCTGGCCATCGAGTCGGGCCGCGCCCTGGTGCTGGCCTTCAACAAATGGGACCTGCTCGACGACGAACGCCGCACCTACCTGGAGCGCGAAATCGAACAGGACCTGGCCCACGTGGCCTGGGCGCCCCGGGTAAACATTTCTGCCCTGACCGGCTGGCACAAGGACCGCTTGGTTCCCGCCCTGGACCTGGCCCTGGAGAACTGGGACAGGCGCATCGCCACCGGCAAACTCAATGCCTTCCTCGGCGAGCTTGTAGCGGCGCACCCGCACCCGGTCCGCGGCGGAAAGCAGCCACGCATCCTGTACGGCACGCAGGCGTCCAGCCGGCCGCCGAAGTTCGTGCTGTTCACCACCGGATTCCTGGACCCGGGCTACCGCCGCTTCATCACCCGCAGGCTCCGCGAAACGTTCGGATTCGAGGGCACGCCCATCGAGGTCAACATGCGCGTCCGCGAAAAGCGCGGCAAGAAGCGTTAATTCCGACACACCGGGGGCGTGCAGGCGGCAAAGTGTCACTCGCACCCTCCGGAATCGTGTAAGCTTTTCAAGGTGGTTCGGCCGGACTGCTGAGTTGAAATCCTGGTTAACATCAGGAGTAAACGCAGCGGAGAACGGCGGAACTGACGGGCTGTAGCGCAGCTTGGTAGCGCACCTGACTGGGGGTCAGGGGGTCGCAGGTTCAAATCCTGTCAGCCCGACCAAAGCGGAAGCGCCCCGGAGAATCTTCTCCGGGGCGCTTCTGCTTTGTGCCGTCCGTTTCGGATCCTGGGGAACCAGTTCGGAAACGGACCTATTTCAGAAACCTGGATGTCCGGCGGTCCGCCAGGATTTTTCCCTTGGTCTGGCAGGTGGGGCAATACTGCAGGGCCGTATCGGCGAAGGACACTTCCCGGACCGTGTCACCACACACGGGGCACGCCTGGCCGGTGCGGGCATGGACCCTCATGTGGCTGCGCTTGACGTCCTTGAGCTCGCTGGGCGGCTTGCCCTCGGCTTCAGCCAGGGCAGTTCCCAGGACGCTGTGGATAGCGTCGTACAGGACCTGCACCGTGCCGCGGTCCAAGGACTTGGCGGTGGCAAAGGGGGAAATTCTGGCAGCATGCAGGATCTCGTCGCTGTAGGCGTTGCCGATCCCCGCGATCACGCTTTGGCTCCGCAGGACCCCCTTGATCTGCTGGGACGTCGATCCGAGGATTTCCGCCAGCATGTCGGCGTCAAACGCCGCGCTGAACGGATCCGGCCCGAGGGCCGCGATGCCCGGCACATCCTGGGGGCCGCGCACCACGTACACCGCCAGGCTCTTTTTGGTCCCCGCCTCGGTGAGGTCCATGCCATGGGCACCGTCCGGCCCTGTGAACGCCAGCCGTGCGGCGATGTAGCCCTTTCCCATCCGGAGCTGGGTGTCGGTGGGGGAGTCCGTGAAACTGACCCACCCCGCCCGGGCGAGGTGGAAGACAAACGACGGCCCGTCGGTGTCGATGCTGACGAACTTTCCGAACCGCCGCACGCCGGCGACGGTGCAGTTCTCCAATGCCGTGTAGGGCGGATCCGCAGTCTTCAGCACGGCAAACGAGACGATCTGGACGTTCCGCACCACCAAGCCGAGCAGGTGCTTGTCCAGGAAACCGGCCAGGCCTGCAACCTCGGGAAGCTCCGGCATTGCTTTACCTGCGGTCAGCCCGGCCGTCGGTTGCGGCCGGCGTGTCAGGAACAGGTGGGGTGGCGGTGGAGTCCTTGGCCGCCTTTGCGGCCAGGGAGCGCTCTGCGTCGGCCTTCTTGAATCCCTTCATCTTCTCGCCGCGCTGCCGCCAGATCCTCCACAGGACCAGGCCCACCACAAAGATGACGACGGCGGCGATGGCTGAGATCTGCGTCCACAGCGGGAACCAGGTGGCCTCGGTGCCCAGGATCCGCTGGCCGTTGTGGGCCGCTTCGGAGCTGCCGAACATAATCCCCGCGGTCAGGAGGTTGGGTGTGGCGAGGGCAACAGCGACAAGCACGATGGCGAGCTTCAACGGCCACGTCACGGCCTTGCGCGTTGCCTGCCAGGCCACCAGAAGGGGGACGAACGTGAAAACGAACCCGTAGAACATCCCCACGAGGATCCCAGCCCCAAGGTTGCCCTGGACCTGGTTGCGGATCGCATTGGCCCACCAGACCGGCAGGACGGCCGCCAGGGCAAAGCAGGCGATGACAAGGACCAGCAGCGCCACGACAACAAGGATGATCCGCGCCGCCCAGTTTGCCTTTTCCCCGGGCCCTTCCTGTGCGTGTGTTCTCATGCGTCCCATCATTGCAGAATCCTCCTCGAACGCCCGTGGAGTTGTGCCTATACTTTCAGCGGCGGCTTGTTTACCAGGCCCCGTTGACATTGGTGATTGACCCGATGAAAGGCCCCTGATGAGCAACATTCCCGAAGACCTGTCCTACACCGCAGAGCACGAGTGGGTATCCGCACCCAACGACGGCGTGGTCCGGGTGGGCATCACCGACTTCGCGCAGGACGCACTCGGAGATGTTGTCTACGCCCAGCTGCCCGAAGCCGGCACCAAAGTCGCCGCGAACGAAGTGGTGGGCGAGGTCGAATCCACCAAGAGCGTCAGCGACATCTACGCTCCGGTGAGCGGCGAAGTCGTCTCACGGAACGAATCCCTCGACACCGATTCGGCCTTGATCAACTCTGATCCGTACGGCGATGGCTGGCTGATCGAGATCCGGCTCGCCGAAGCTGACGCCGTGGAATCCTTGCTCAGTGCATCCGAGTACGAACAGCAGGTAGGCTGAAGCTAACGGGATCATCCGGTCCGGCCAATGAGGCGTCTTCGCACGTCAGCGGCCGGATTGGGGCCCGGCAACGGATCCGCGCGGCGTATCCGTCAGGGCAAATGTTGATTGCAGGCGTGAGAGCTGCAGCGAAAGAGGAGGAATCCATGGCTGGCCACGAACAGGACCCTGCCGAAGGCGACTACGGCTCAGGTGCGGCCAAGGCTTCGGAGACTACCTCGATCCATCTCACTCCCGTCACTGACGAGCCCACGATCGCCCACCAGCTGTCCACGGGAGAACGTTCATCCGTGGAGGCACTGCCGGCCGGCTCCGCGCTCCTGGTCGCCCACAGCGGTCCGAACGCCGGTGCCCGCTTCCTGCTGGACTCAGACACTACGACGGCCGGCCGTCATCCGGACGCCGACATCTTCCTCGATGACGTCACCGTCTCGCGGCGCCACGTCGAGTTCCGCCGTACTGCCCGGAGTTTTGAAGTGGTGGATACCGGCAGCCTCAACGGCACATACGTCAACCACGACCGCGTGGACAGCGTTGAGCTCAAGTCCGGAAACGAAGTCCAGATCGGCAAGTTCCGACTCACCTTCTACCTGAGCCCTGCCCGCGCAGCAGGCCGCGCCTGATCCCGGGACACTTGCCTGTGGCAATGGCACAACCGGAACGCCGGGGCCCCCAAGTTCTGAACATCGGGGAAGTCCTCGCGCAGCTCAGCGGCGACTTTCCGGGAATGACTGCGTCGAAAATCAGGTTTCTTGAGGAAAAGGGGCTGATTAATCCTCGCCGTACCCCGGCCGGCTACCGGCAGTACTCCGAGGGCGATGTTGAGCGGCTCCGCTTCGTGCTGGCCCTGCAGCGGGACCAGTACCTTCCACTGAAAGTCATCAAGGACTACCTTGACGCCATCGACAGGGGAGAGCGCCCGGAGAACCTGCCGCCCGGGGTCGTGGTTTCGCCGCGGATCGTCTCGGACGAACTGGCCGTGGAGCTCCAGAACCGTGGCCGGAAATTCAGCGAGGAGCAGCTGCGGACAGAATCCGGCGCGAGCGTCCCGCTGCTCCAATCCCTGCTGAGCTTCGGCTTGATCAGCCACAGCAGCGGCAACTTCGATGAGCACGCCCTCCAGGTGGCCCGCGCCTGCGTGCAGCTGGAGAGCCACGGCCTGGAACCGCGCCACCTGCGTCCGCTCCAGGCCGCCGCGGAACGTGAATTCGGACTCGTGGAGCGGGCAGTTGCCCCCCTCGCGTCCCGTCGCGATTCCGCGTCACAGGCGCGGGCTGCGGAAGCGGCCCGCGAAATCAGCGACCTCTGCCAGGTCCTGCACCGGGCCTTGGTCCAGGACCGTATCTCACGTATGGACATCTGATGATCGAAGTGGAGATCGTGGGCGTTCGGATCGAACTGCCGTCCAACCAGCCGCTGGTCCTCCTGCGGGAGATCCACGGCGAGCGTCATGTTCCCATCTGGATCGGGACTCCGGAAGCGAGTGCCATCGCCCTTGCCCAGCAGGGGGTGGTGCCTCCGCGCCCGATGACCCACGACCTCCTGGTGGACGTTGTGGAATCACTGGGCCACTCGATCGTCAGCGTCAACATTGTGGCCGTTGAGGACAACATCTTTTACGGCCAGCTCCAGTTCGAGAACGGCACCACTGTGAGCTCACGCGCATCGGATGCCCTCGCGATTGCGTTGCGGGCCAAATGCCGCATCTGGTGTGCGGACTCCGTGATGGACGAAGCGGGAGTACGTATTACCGAACATGATGAGGGTGAGGACACGGCCCCCGGCCCCACCGTGGACGAGGAGCGGGAACTGCGGCGATTCCGTGAGTTCCTGGACGATGTGGAGCCCGAGGACTTCGACGGCTGAGGTCACGCTAAGGTTAAAGTCGAGGCTGAAAGTTCCGACACGCCCTCACCAAGCGCCCTAGATCTTTGACCTTGGGGCGCGGCGGGCCTAACGTCGAAGGTATCAAGCTCCCATTGCTTACAGCACCCGCGCAAGTCACACTGTAAAAGTACGACCCCCGCGAAATTACATGCATGGACTTCATGCGTGCCCCGGCTGATGCAGTGTTCCCCGGGAGCTTATGACAAGGAGGATCCAGGTGAGTCCCAAAGGCGAAGCAGGCGGGCTGAAACAGCCCACAACGGCTGGTGTGGCTGTGCCCGCGAGCGGTGCCCAGGGCCTCCTGTTTACCGAAGACCTCCCCGTCCTTGACGAGGACGCCGGTTACCGCGGCCCCACGGCCTGCAAGGCGGCCGGCATCACCTACCGCCAGCTGGACTACTGGGCACGCACCGGGCTGGTGGAGCCCGCGGTCCGCGGCGCCGCCGGCTCCGGCTCACAGCGGCTCTACGGCTTCCGGGACATCCTCGTCCTCAAGGTAGTCAAGCGGCTCCTGGACACCGGTGTTTCCCTTCAGCAGATCCGCACCGCAGTGGAGCACCTGCGCGAACGCGGCGTGGAGGATCTGGCACAGATCACCCTGATGAGCGACGGCGCGAGCGTCTACGAATGCACGTCCGCTGACGAGGTCATTGACCTTGTCCAGGGCGGCCAGGGCGTTTTCGGCATCGCCGTGGGCCGGGTCTGGCGCGAAGTGGAGGGCAGCCTTGCGTCCCTGCCGAGCGAACACGCCGCAGAACAGTCCTTTCCCGACGACGAGCTGAGCAAGCGGCGCGCTGCCCGCAAGATCGGCTGATACAAGACCAAGTGAAGAGGCCACTCCCGGCGTTGGGGGTGGCCTCTTCTTTGTTCTCGACGGAGCCCCTGTTGTTTTCAGGGCCCTGCTGCCGCGGGACTACCGCTGGGTACGGTTGCGCAAGCCGCTTCGGGACGCCAGGAGGTTGGCCAGCAGGGCGTCGAACAATGCAGCGGAGGTCTTGGCGGATTCGCCGGGCCAATGGTGCACCGGGTGGGCCGCACCCTGGATCTGCTGCCAGTTGGCCTGTTCGGGGATGCGCGGGCTCAGCAGAAGGTCACCGAACATTGATTCCATTTCTGCCAGCCGGTAGGCGTGCTCGGAGGAGCCCGTACGGACGCGGTTGGCCACAATGCCTGCGGGTGTGAGGTTCGGGGCGAATTCCTGCTTGAAGAGCTGGATGGCGCGCATGGTCCGTTCCGTTCCGGCCACCGAGAAGAGGCCGGGCTCGGCCACCAGTGCCACTTTGTCGCTGGCCGACCAGGCCATCCGGGTCAGGCCGTTCAGCGAGGGCGGGCAGTCAATGAGGACCAGCTCGTAGCGGTCAGCGCCGGCCAGGACCGCGGAAAGCCTGCGGAGATCGCGGCGGCCAAGGTCAGGACGGTCGTAGATGCCGGTGTAGGCCGAGCCGACTGCGACGTCCAGCACGGCCGGTCCGGAGCCGTTCGAGTTGGACCGGGCCGTCCAGCTGCTGCCCGCAACGTTCTCTGCCAGTTTGGCCCGGCGGGGGCTCTTGAGCATCCTGCCGATATCCAGCTGGTCGCCGGGTTGGACCCCCAGGGCCGTGGTCGCGTCCGCATGGGGATCGAGGTCCACCACCAGTGTGGGGATGCCCGCGGCAAGCGCCGCAGACGCCAATCCTGTGGTGACGGACGTCTTGCCGACTCCGCCCTTGAGGCTGCTGATGCTGACTACTTGCACTTGTGAGACCAAAACCTAACGCCGGCTGCCGTGTTGGGGGTAATGTTTGCTCCGGCACTGCCGAAGCAGGCGGCCCAAGCCGCCTTACTCATCATATGTGGCTGCGCCGGTGAATCCCGCCTTATGGGAACGCGGCATGGCACTGCGGTGGTATATGCGTCCGGTTCTGCCAGCCTCCGTCTATGCACGCGGGAAATGACGGAAGTTTCTGTGACCGTGGCCACAATGATTTGTGTTTGCCTGCACAGGTCTTGGACACTGTGACCACCTACCGACACACCCGCAAGGATGCAGGAGAAGTATGTTTTCCAAGATTCTGGTGGCCAACCGCGGCGAAATCGCGATCAGGGCCTTCCGCGCCAGCTACGAGCTGGGCGCCAAGACCGTTGCTGTCTTCCCCAATGAGGACCGAAACTCGATCCACCGCCAGAAGGCCGATGAGGCATATCTGATCGGCGAAGAAGGACACCCCGTCCGGGCCTACCTGGACGTCGCCGAAGTGGTCCGCGTCGCAAAGGAGTCCGGAGCCGACGCCATCTACCCCGGCTACGGCTTCCTGTCGGAAAACCCGGACCTGGCCCGCGCAGCACAGGAAGCGGGCATCACCTTTGTGGGCCCACCGGCAGAGGTGCTTGAACTCGCCGGCAACAAGGTTGCAGCGCTGAAGGCTGCCCGCGCGGCCGGCGTTCCGGTCCTGAAATCCAGTGAACCCTCGAAGGACCTGGATGAACTGATCGCTGCAGCCGACGAGATCGGTTTCCCCATCTTCGCCAAGGCTGTGGCCGGCGGTGGCGGGCGTGGCATGCGCCGCGTCGACACCCGCGAGGCCCTTCCCGAAGCGCTGCAGGCTGCCATGCGCGAAGCCGAGGCTGCCTTCGGTGACGCCACCATGTTCCTGGAGCAGGCAGTGCTCCGCCCGCGCCACATCGAGGTTCAGATCCTGGCCGACGCCGAGGGCAACGTCATCCACCTGTTCGAACGTGACTGTTCCATCCAGCGACGCCACCAGAAGGTCATTGAGATCGCCCCCGCGCCCAACCTGGACGAAGGCATCCGTCAGGCCCTGTACCGTGACGCCGTGAAGTTCGCCAAGGCCCTGAACTACGTCAACGCCGGAACCGTCGAATTCCTGGTGGACACCGTCGGCGAACGCGCCGGGCAGCACGTCTTCATCGAAATGAACCCCCGCATCCAGGTGGAGCACACCGTCACTGAGGAAGTGACCGATGTTGACCTGGTACAGGCACAGCTGCGGATCGCTTCCGGCGAAACGCTCGCGGACCTGGGTCTCTCCCAGGAAACGGTCCAGCTTAAGGGCGCAGCGCTGCAGTGCCGCATCACCACCGAGGACCCGGCCAACGGGTTCCGGCCCGACGTCGGGAAGATCACCGGTTACCGTTCCGCCGGCGGCGCCGGTGTAAGGCTCGACGGCGGCACCGTGTACTCGGGTGCCGAAATCAGCCCGCACTTCGACTCCCTGCTGGTGAAGCTGACCTGCCGCGGCCGCGACTACCCGGCGGCAGTGGCCCGCGCACGCCGGGCCCTTGCCGAGTTCCGCATCCGCGGTGTATCCACCAATATTTCCTTCCTTCAGGCAGTGCTGGATGACGCCGACTTCATTGCCGGCAACGTGGCCACGAACTTCATCGACGAGCGCCCGCAGCTTCTGAAGGCCCGGGTCTCCGCCGACCGTGGCACCAAACTCCTGACCTGGCTGGCCGAAGTGACTGTCAACAAGCCCAACGGCGAGCTGACCGTGCACTCGGATCCGGCCGCCAAGCTCCCCGCTGTTGGGGCTCAGCAGCCGGCACCCGGATCGCGCCAGCGCCTCCTGGAGCTTGGCCCCGAGGGCTTCGCCAAGGCCCTGCGTGAGCAGGCCGCCGTGGCCGTCACCGATACGACCTTCCGCGACGCCCACCAGTCGCTGCTGGCCACCCGGGTGCGCACCCGTGACCTCGTGGCAGCCGGTCCCGCGGTCACCGCGCTGCTGCCGGAACTCCTGTCCGTGGAAGCATGGGGCGGCGCCACCTACGATGTGGCACTGCGCTTCCTCGGCGAGGACCCCTGGGACCGCCTGGCCGCTCTGCGGAAGGCGCTGCCCAATGTCTGCCTGCAGATGCTGCTGCGTGGCCGGAACACGGTCGGCTACACGCCGTACCCGGAAGAGGTGACGGAGGCTTTCGTCAACGAGGCCGCCGCCACCGGTATCGACATATTCCGCATCTTCGATGCCCTGAACGACGTGAACCAGATGGCACCCGCCATCCGCGCCGTCCGGGCCACGGGCACAGCAGTAGCCGAAGTAGCGCTGTGCTACACCGGTGACCTGCTGAACCCGGATGAGAAGCTCTACACGCTGGACTACTACCTGGAACTGGCGCAGCGGATCGTGGACGCCGGCGCCCACATCCTGGCCATCAAGGACATGGCCGGACTGCTCCGCCCGGCAGCGGCCGCCAAGCTGGTGGCCGCACTGCGGGAACGCTTCGACCTTCCGGTCCACCTCCACACCCACGACACCGCCGGCGGCCAGCTGGCCACCCTGCTGGCGGCAGTTGACGCCGGTGTGGACGCCGTTGACGTTGCCTCCGCCTCACTCGCCGGAACCACCAGCCAACCGTCCGCCTCCGCCCTTGTGGCGGCGCTTGCACACACCCCGCGGGACACCGGCCTGAGCCTTGACGCAGTCAGCTCCCTGGAGCCGTACTGGGAAGCGGTGCGCCGCGTCTACGCCCCGTTCGAATCAGGACTCCCGGGCCCCACCGGCCGTGTCTACCAGCACGAAATCCCGGGCGGCCAGCTGTCCAACCTGCGCCAGCAGGCCATGGCGCTGGGACTGGGGGAGCGCTTCGAAGCGATCGAGGACATGTACACCGCCGCGGACCGGATCCTGGGCCGCCTGGTGAAGGTCACCCCGTCCTCGAAGGTGGTGGGCGACCTCGCCCTGCACCTAGTAGGCCTCAATGCGGATCCCGCGGACTTCAACGAGAACCCGCAGAACTACGACATCCCCGACTCCGTCATCGGCTTCCTGTCCGGCGAACTCGGCGACCCGCCCGGAGGATGGCCGGAGCCCTTCCGCACCAAGGCACTGCAAGGCCGGACCATCAAGGTCCGCGACGTTGACCTCAGCCCCGAGGACAGCGCCGCGCTCCAGGGTGACTCCAAGACCCGCCAGGGCGCACTGAACCGCCTGCTCTTTGAAGGTCCCACCAAGGATTACCTCAAGAGCGTGGAGACGTACGGCAACATTTCCGTGCTCGACACCCGCGATTACCTCTACGGCCTGCAGCGTGGAGCGGAGCACGAGATCCAGCTGGAAAAGGGTGTCCGGCTGATCGCCTCGCTGGAAGCCGTCTCCGAGCCGGACGAAAAGGGCATGCGCACCGTGATGTGCACGCTGAACGGCCAGTCACGGCCCGTCGTCGTCCGTGACCGCTCCGTGGTGAGCAACGTCAAGGCCGCCGAGAAGGCAGACCCGGCCCAGCAGGGGCACGTCGCCGCCCCGTTCGCCGGCGCCGTCACCGTGACCGTCAAGCCCGGCGACCCGGTCAACGCCGGTGACACCGTCGCCACCATCGAGGCGATGAAGATGGAAGCTTCCATCACGACGCCGGTAGCCGGCAAGGTTTCGCGGCTCGCCATTTCAGCGGTGGAGCAGGTCCAGGGCGGGGACCTCCTTCTGGTGGTAGAACAGGGCTAAGGCTCCCGGCCACAAAAGGAAGGGTCCTCCCGGCAGTTCTGAAGCCGGGAGGCCCCTTCCTTTTATGTTGCCGGTTACTGCTTGGCTGCGGGGCGCTTCGCGCCGTACATTTCCTCGATGACTGCCTCGAAGTCCTTCATCACCTGGGCCCGCTTGACCTTCATGGACGGCGTCAGGTGGCCGGAGGCTTCCGTGAAGTCGGACGCGACGATCCGGAATGACTTGATGGCCTCCGCCTGCGACACCGAGGCGTTCGCCTGCGTGATGAGGTCCTGCACGGCGGCCTTGACCACCGGGTTCTCCACGGCTTCGCCGAGCGTGCTGTTGCCAGGGAGTCCGTGGCGCTGGAGCCAGCCCGGGAGGGCCTCCTGGTCCAGGGTCACCAGTGCGCCGATGAACGGCCGGTTGTCGCCCACCACCAGGACCTGGGAAACGAGAGCATCTGCCCTGATCTGGTCCTCCAGCAGGGCCGGGACCACGTTCTTGCCACCGGCCGTGACGATGATTTCCTTTTTGCGCCCGGTGATCCAAAGGAAGCCGCTGTCATCGAGTTTGCCGATGTCGCCGGTGCGGAACCAGCCATCGGCGAACGTATCCGCCATCAGGTCCTCGCGCTTGTAATAGCCGCGCATCACGCAGACGCCCTTGGCCAGGATTTCGCCGTCGTCGGCGATCCTGACGGAGTTGCCCGGCAGGGGCTTGCCAACTGAGCCGATCTTGATCAAGGCAGGCGTGTTCACGGAAATCGGGGCAGTGGTCTCGGTGAGGCCGTAACCTTCCAGGATCTGCAGGCCGATGCCTTGGAAGAAGTGGCCCAGCCGTTCGCCGAGGGGACCGCCGCCGGACACCGCGTGGGCCACGTTGCCGCCCATGGCTGCGCGCAGCTTTCCGTACACGAGTTTGTCGAAGATTGTGTGCTTGAGCTTCAGTCCCAGGCCGACGTGCCCGGCCTGACGTGCCTTGGAGAAGGCGATGGCGGTCTCGGTGGCCCGGTGGAAAATTGCGCCCTTGCCGCCGTCCTCCGCCTTGGTAAGCGCCGAGTTGTATACCTTCTCGAAAACACGCGGAACGGCGAGGATGAACGTGGGCTGGAAACTCTGCAGGTCCGGCAGTAGGTTCTTGATGTCCGGCGTATGCGCCACCGTTGCCCCGGCGGCAACGGCCAGAACGGAAATGAAGCGCGCAAACACGTGTGCCAGCGGCAGGAACATGATGGTCGTGGCCTGCTCGTTGACCACGTCCCCAAGGAGCGCCAGGGCGTTATCGGAAAGTTCAACGAAGTTGCCGTGGGTCAGTTCGCAGCCCTTGGGCCGTCCGGTGGTGCCGGAGGTGTAGATGATGGTGGCAACGTCACTGAGCCGGGCGGACGCGCGGCGTGCCTCAAGGTCGGCGTCGCTGACGCCGCGCCCGGCCTCACGGACCGGGTCCAGCCCGCCGCCCTCGAGCTGCCAGACGTGCTGGAGGGCGGTGAGGCCTTCTGAGGTCGCGGCCTGCCGGATGATGTCCTCGTGGTGGGCGGCCTCGCCGAAGGCTGCCACGGCCCCCGAGTCACCGAGGTTCCAGGCCACCTGCGACGGCGATGAGGTTTCGTAAATGGGCACGGAGACAGCGCCGGCGAACCAGATGGCGAAGTCGATAAGTGCCCATTCGTAGCGTGTGCGGGACATGATGCCCACCCGGTCGCCGGCTCCGACGCCGGTGGCCATCAGACCCTTCGCCAGCGCGGAGACGTCAGCCAGGAAGTCTGTGGCGGAGATGTCCTGCCAGGCGCCTGCTGAGTCCAGCCGCGAGAACAGCGCCGGATTGCTGGGCTTGGCGGCCTGCCGCAGGACCAGGTCGGTGATGTTGGTTTCCGGTGGGACTACAACCAGGGGCGGAACACTGAATTCGCGCACTATAGCTCCTTTGATATCCATAGACCCGCACAGGGGTATGCCTAAAGACTAATACGCCTGTAACTGGGCCGTGCAGTAACAAACCTACTGGCCAGTAACATTGGAGTCAAAGAGGCGGAGTGGCAGCCATTCGGCCGCCTTCCCGTGCTGCGCCCCCGGCACGCCTAGAATGAAGCACTATGAATTCAATGCCCCCCGCCGGTCCTGCCGGTCCGCTCCGACGTCCAGCGCCCTGGCGGCGGCGGCCGCTGGCCTTGCGGGCCCGGCCCCGGCAGGTGGAAAGGTTCCGTGAGCACCTGCGGCTTGGGCGCAAGGGGCTGGCAATCGGTATCGACATCGGCGGCACGAAAGTCGCCGCCGGAGTAGTGGACGCCGACGGCAGGATCCTGAGCGAAGCCCGGCGGTCCACCCCCGGCAGCGACCCGCGTGCGGTGGAGCAGGTCATCGTGGAGCTCGTGGACGAACTCGGAGCCGGCCACCGCGTGTGGTCAGTAGGCATTGGCGCGGCCGGTTGGATGGATCTCGACGGCGGAACCGTGCTTTTTAGCCCGCACCTCGCCTGGCGCAATGAGCCGTTGCGGGAAAACCTGCAGCGCCTGCTGCGCCGGCCCGTGCTGCTGACGAACGACGCCGACGCCGCGGCCTGGGCGGAATGGCGCTTTGGTGCGGGTCAGGGCGAGGATAGGCTCGTGTGCATCACGCTCGGCACCGGCATCGGCGGCGCCATGGTGATGGACGGCCGGGTGGAACGCGGCCGGTTTGGTGTCGCCGGCGAATTCGGCCATCAGATCATCATGCCTGGAGGTCACCGTTGCGAGTGCGGCAACCGCGGCTGCTGGGAGCAGTACGCCTCAGGCAACGCCCTCGGGCGGGAGGCGCGGGTCCTGGCACGGGCCAATTCGCCGGTGGCCCAGGAACTGCTTGCCACCGTGGGCGGTAACGCCGACCGGATCACCGGGGCGATTGTCACCGACCTGGCACTCGCCGGCGACGCGGCGTGCCGCGAACTCCTGGATGAAGTGGGCGAGTGGCTGGGCCTGGGGCTGGCGAATCTGGCGGCATCGTTGGATCCGGGACTGTTTGTCATCGGCGGGGGGCTCTGCTCGGCAGGAGACCTCCTGGTGGCGCCGGCCCGCAAGGCGTTCGCCAGGAACCTTACCGGCCGTGGCTTCCGGCCCGCGGCCGGGATTGAACTGGCAGCGCTGGGGCCAAATGCGGGGCTCATCGGGGCGGCGGATCTGTCCCGCGTGAGCAGCCGCTTGCGGTGACGGACGCGGCTCAGACGCGGGCGCCGTCGTCGTTTTCGTCCTTTTCCTGCGGCAGCTTCATGATCAGGTAGACCACCGCCAGGATAAACGCTGCCACCATGCCCACTATCGCCAACAGCGGTGCGGATCGCCAGAACATGGCGGCCAGGAGCAAGGCCACGGGCGCACCGATTGCGCCGAGCCAGGCAAGCATGGTCAGTGGATCCGTCCCGGCCAGGCTGGGCGGTTCTTCAGGAACGAACTCCCCGCCGTCGTCCTCCACACCAAAATCACGCGGGCCCATGGCGCCGGCCTGCCCGCGGTCCCCGGCCCGCGGCGCCGCAGCCTGCCGGTCGGCTGCGGACAGTTCGGTGGGGACTGTACCGGCCAGGCCCAGCGGATCGAAGTCGCGGAACGATGCCGCCCTGCCCGGCGCGTCCACCGCGGCGTCCGGACCCGCGGCAACAGGCCCCGAGGAATCGGCACCGGTGGAATCGGCGCCGGGAACGGCGGCATGGCCGGCATCCGCGGCGCCGGGCCCGGCCGCGGGCGTTGCCTCGAGCCGGGCCACCAGGTCCAGCCACACGGCGTCGTCCTGGTTTGCGCTCTGGTCCGGCGAGCCGGAGTCGGGCCTAGTCATGGGCGGTGCCCTCCTGGACCTGGGCTGCTGCCGTGCCGGCAACCACCGCCCGGATGAAGTCGGCGGACCCGCGGAAGATTTCCTCGGCGTCATTATCAAGTGTTGCCACGTGGTAGCTGTTCTCCAGCGCGGTCAGCGTCAGCGGCGCGTTGGTCAGGCCTCGGCGCAAAGCTGCGATGCTGGTGTCCGAGACCACATGGTCCACGGTGGAGCGGAAGACGCGTACCGGTGCGGTGATCCGGGGGAGCAGCCGGATGGTGTCCTTGAACATCTTGTTCAGTTCATGGGCTGCCGCCACGGGCGTTCGCGGGTAGGCGCCCTCGTCCATCCCAGGTTTGAGGATGTCGTTGGCGATCGCGGGGGTGCTCTTCAGTACCAGCTTCAGGATGCCGGCCAAGGGGGCACGGGGATCATCGATGACCAGGCCGGGGTTCACCACGATCACCCCGGCAACGGGCCGCGTGGCGGCAATTCTCAGGGCCAGTGCACCGCCCATGCTCAGGCCCGCGACGAAGACATGGTCACAGTGGGCATCGAGGTCCAGATAGGCGTCGTCCAGCGCGCCATGCCACTGCGTCCAGCGCGTCCGCGCAAGGTCCTGCCAACTGGTGCCGTGGCCTGGCAGCAGCGGCATGCGCACGGCGAAGCCGGCGTCGGCGAGCGACTGTGCCCAGGCGCGGAGGCCGTGCGGGCTGCCCGTGAATCCGTGCGAGAGGACCACGCCGATCCTGGCGCCGTCACCGATGGCGGCGCTGCTGAACGGGCTGTGGTCCGGAAGGCCGGTCATGAAGTCTCCGAGGTGGTGTGGGGTGTGCCGGCAGGACGGGCTGACGGCACACGGGCTGAATGATCAAGAAAGAACGCACTGGAACGGGCAAATATCTCGGGGGCGTCGACATCCAGCGTGGCTACATGGCCACTGTTGTGCAGGTCCACGACGTCCACCAGCCGTGGGCCCAGCCGCTGGCGCAGCGTCGCGAGGGACGTTGGTGGAACCACGGCGTCCGACCGGGACTTGAAGACCTGCACCGGTGCGTTCACCTGGTGAAGCTCCCGGGTGGCTGTGCCGAAGAGTTTCTTCAGTTCGTGCACGGCCGCCAATGGAGTCCGGGAGTAGTCACCGTCATTGGTGACTGCCGCCGTCGGCTGTTCCTCCTGGATTGGCAACGTGGTGCGCTGGAAGTACTTGAGCACTCCGATCACACGCACGCGCCGGTCGTAGAAGCTGAGACCGGGATTGACCACGGAGACGCCGGCCACCGGATGCCTGGCGGCCGTCAGCAGTGCGATGGCGCCGCCCATCGAGAGGCCGGCCACAAAACACTGGTCCGTCCGGGCGGCAAGCTCCAGGTACGCAGCCTCAAACGTCCCGTACCAGTCGCCCCAGTTGGAGCGTGCGAGCTGCCTCCAGTTGGTCCCGTGACCTGGCAGGAGCGGAACCGACATGGCGAATCCTTGGTCGGCGAGGTCCTCTGCCCAGGGTTGGACGGTGAGGGGGCTGCCGGTAAAGCCGTGGCAGAGAGCGATCCCGGTCGTGGCGTTGGGGCCGTGGCCGGGGTAGCTGAAAGCGGCAGGCCGGGGCGGGATGCTGCTTTCTGTCATGACACCATCGTGTCACTGTTCGGGACAAATCTCACTAGAGTAGGGTTGCATTCGAGTGCCGGCCTGACCCGACGAAGGGCCGGCCGGCCCCGGCTTCCGGAGAGGTTCGTCACGTGTTCTATTGGGTCATGAAGAGGATCTTCCTGGGACCGGTGCTGCGGCTTCTCTTCCGCCCGTGGGTCAAGGGCCTGGACAACGTTCCGGCGCAGGGCGCGGCCATCATCGCCTCGAACCACCTGTCTTTCTCCGACTCCATCTTTATGCCGCTGACGGTTCGCAGGCCTGTGGTTTTCCTCGCCAAGTCCGAATACTTCACGGGAACCGGTGTCAAAGGCCGGCTGACGGCCCTGTTTTTCAGGCTCACCAACCAGTTGCCCATGGACAGGTCCGGCGGGGCGGCCTCGGCCGTTTCGCTGAGCGCCGGCATGGATGTCCTGACCAGCGGCGGCCTGCTGGGGATCTACCCTGAAGGAACCCGCAGCCCGGACGCGCGCCTCTACCGGGGCAAAGTCGGGGTTGCGAAGCTCGCCCTGCACGCCGGTGTGCCCGTGATTCCCGTGGCGATGATTGGGACGGACAAGGTTCAGCCCATCGGTAAACGGATGCCGAATATCCGGCGGATCGGCATGATTTTTGGTGCGCCACTGGATTTCAGCCAGTATGCAGACCAGGCCGATGACCGGTTGGTGCAGCGCAAGGTCACCGACGAAATCATGTTCGAACTGATGCGCCTCTCCGGCCAGGAGTATGTGGACGAGTACGCTGCCGTGGTGAAGCTTCGGCTCGCCGGGGGAGCGACGACCGGTTCGAAGGGCGCCGATGGCGACAGCAAGGGCCCTGCAGCCGGCGGACTGTGACGCCGCTCTCCGGACGCGTGACGGTCAGGTGTCCTGGAGCGAGCCGTGCACATTAGTCTTAGATGGTGACTGAGCTATCTGCAAAACCTGCCTTTTCGCTGTCCAGCACTGCCCAGAGCGGAGCAGCCAATTATCCTGGCCTTGATGACTGGCGGGACCTCCCGGTTTCCCAGCAGCCCAGCTGGCAGGACAAGGACGTCTTTGCTGCCTCGGTCGGGGAACTCTCTGTGCTTCCGCCGCTGGTTTTCGCCGGCGAAGTGGACGTTCTCCGGGAGCGGCTGGCGGCTGCTGCGGAGGGCAAAGCCTTCCTGCTGCAGGGCGGCGACTGCGCGGAGACGTTTGAAGCAGCAACGGCGGACAAGATCAGCGCCCGGGTCAGGACCATCCTCCAGATGGCTGTGGTGCTCACCTACGGTGCCGCCATGCCCGTCATCAAGATGGGCCGGATGGCCGGCCAGTTCGCCAAGCCGCGCTCCTCCAACGACGAGACCCGCGACGGCGTGACCCTTCCGGCGTACCGTGGCGACATCGTCAACGGCTACGAGTTCAGTCCTGAGTCCCGCGGCCACGACGCCGCCCGGATGCTCAAGGCTTACCACACCTCCGCCTCCACGTTGAACCTCATCCGGGCCTTCACGCAGGGCGGCTTCGCCGATCTGCGCCTGGTACACCACTGGAACAAGGGCTTCACCGAAAACCCGGCGCACGCCCGCTACGAGTCCCTGGCCCGTGACATCGACCGCGCCATCAAGTTCATGGCCTCCTGCGGCGCTGATTTCGAGGCACTCAAGCGGGTGGAATTCTTCGCCAGCCACGAAGCCCTGCTGTTGGACTACGAGCGCGCACTGACCCGCATCGATTCCCGGACCGGTTTCCCGTATGACACCTCGGCGCATTTCCTCTGGATCGGGGAGCGCACGCGCGAACTTGACCACGCCCACGTCGACTTCCTTTCCCGGGTCCGGAACCCGATCGGCGTGAAGCTGGGCCCGTCGACCACGGGCGACGACGCACTTCGCCTTATCGACAAACTGGACCCCGAGCGTGAGCCGGGCCGGCTGACATTCATCACGCGTATGGGCGCGGGCAACATCCGCGAGAAGCTCCCGGCCATCGTGGAGAAGGTCACCGCCTCCGGCGCCAAGGTCCTTTGGGTCACGGACCCGATGCATGGCAACACCGTCACCTCGCCCAACGGCTACAAGACCCGCAATTTCGACGACGTCATTGACGAAGTGCGCGGGTTCTTCGAAGTGCATCACGCGCTGGGCACGGTTCCCGGTGGCCTGCACGTGGAGATGACCGGTGACGACGTCGCCGAATGCCTGGGCGGTGCCGATCCGGTGGATCAGGAAGCCTTCCTCGACAAGTACGAATCCGTCTGCGATCCCCGCCTGAACCACATGCAGTCCCTCGAAATGGCCTTCCTGGTGGCCGGGGCGCTGACAAAGCACTAATCTCCGGGCCTGGAGAGCCAATCCGGCACTGTGGTGTGGCCGGCAGCCGCCTGTTACACCACAGTGAGGGTAATGACGGAGCCTTCAGGGACGTCGGTGTTCACGGGGTCCTGATCCCGGACGGTGCCAAAGAAGCCTCCGAGGATGTTATTGACCTGTACTTGAAAGCCTAGGCTTTCCAGTGCTTTGCGGGCTTCGGTGGCCTGCTTGCCGATGTAGCTGGGCACCTTGACCATCCTGGGCCCGTCGGAGATGGTCAGCGACACCGTGCCGCCTTTGGTCAGTGTCCCGGACGACGGCGACTGGCTGGCAACCGCGCCCTTGGGCACCTTAGCGTCGTTGACCCTGTCCTTCGCGACGTCCGCCTTGAGGCCGGCTGCCTGAATCGCCTTGACCGCAGCATCCTTGTCCTGGCCGACCACGGCCGGCACGGGGATCGGCTGTGGCCCCTTGGAGACCAGGAGACTTACCGGCGTGCCGTGGCGCGCGGGAGTCCCGGAGGCAGGATCCTGGGCCAGCACGACGCCGGCAGCAACGGCGTCATCAAATTGCTCAGTGACGGCACCCAGCGCCATTTCGGCCTGATTAAGTCCGTTTTTCGATTCGTCCAGCGTTCCACCGGTCAGCTTCGGCAGCGCAAACAGCTGCGGACCTTTGGAAACAAACAGGGACACCGGCTGGAACTTCCGGGTCTCGGAGCCGGCAGTCGGGTCAGAACCCACCACCAGTCCCGAGGGGACGTCATCGTCGAAGACCTCGTTTGTCCGGCTCTGGAATCCTGCTTCACTGAGCAGCTGTTGGGCCTGGACCACTGACTTGTTGGCGACGGCCGGAATGGTGCCCGGCGAGCCTGGACCCATGCCGAAAAACCAGCCTGCTCCCGTGGCCAGCAATGCGATGATGACCAGGACCATCACCCAGAGGAGGCCCCGACGCCGCGGGTTGCCTTCGCGCAGATTCCGGACAGGGGTCGCCGCGGCCCGGGACCTGGCCTTCTCGTCCTCCCTGTCGAGCCTGCGCTGGGCACGTTTGCTGAGGGGGACGGCGGCGGCTGATGTGTCTTGAGCATCCGGCCGGTACTGCCCCTCCGGCGCGTTCTGCGTCTCCGGCCGGGAGCCGGCGTCGGGAGGATACAGGGCGTGCGGAGGGTACGGGGGCCGCTGGAGTTCCGGCCGCGAGGAGGACGACAATACCGCAGTGGGATTGTTGGTACGGGCGATGATCTCGGTGGGGTTCTGCTGCCCTGCATGGACGGCGGACGGAGGCCGGAGGTCCAGTTCGGAGTCTGTCAGGTTGGTCCGGATGTGGCGCAGTTCCTGCAGCAGGGCCTGGCCATCCACGGGCCGGTTCTCGGGATCGTTTGCGGTGCACCATTGGACGAGTTCGTCCATCTCAGCGGCGAGGCCCGGCACCAGGGCCGACGGCGGACCCACCGTTTCATTAACGTGCTTGTACGCTACCTGGATGGGGACCTCGCCGTCGTACGGCTGCTGGCCCGTCAGCATCTCATACAGCATGATGCCCACTGAGTAGATATCACTTCGGGTGTCAGCCTGCTTCCCCAGGACGAGCTCGGGGGAGAGGTAACCCACGGTGCCGATCAGAGTCCCCGTGCTGGTGGACGTCGTTACGGCACGGGCCAGTCCGAAGTCACCGATCTTGATGCGGCCGTCGTCGGCGATGAGGACGTTTTCGGGCTTGACGTCCCGGTGGATCAGCCCGGCGGCATGGGCCGCGCCGAGACCCTCCACCACAGGGTCAACGAGGGCCAGGGCCAGCCGGGGCGGCAGGGCACCCTTGGACCTGATGACGTCCCGGAGGGTGTGACCCTTGATGTATTCCATCACCAGGTACGCCGTATGGCCGTCGTTGCCCTGGTCCAGGACCCCCACAACGTGGGCATGGGAAAGCTTCGCGGCGGCTTTCGCCTCGCGGCCCAGCCGGTCAAGGAAGGTTCCGTCTGTGGCGAGGTGGGGATGAAGTACTTTGAGGGCAACATCGCGTTCCAGCCGGAGATCCGTTGCCAGATATACGGTGGACATGCCGCCGCGCGCGAGTTTGGAGCGGACGGCGTAGCGGTTATCCACCAGCGTTCCAACAAGACGGTCTGACACGTGTTCCTGCACCCTACGATCCTAATGCCGCAACGAAAAGGGTCCGAACCGACGTGCGGTCCGGACCCTCTTTCGTTATCCCGGGCCGGCTTGAGCAAGCTCCGGGCGGCAGTGCGCGGTGACCTAGCCGAAGTTCTGCTGCTGCGCCTTGATGGCAGCGACATAGGCCTTGGTGTCGTCGTACATGCCGTTCTTGCTGACCGAGTACTGGCCCTGGTAGTAGCCGGCAATGGCGGTGTCCACGTCCTTGCTGGTGGCAATCAGCCGTTTGATGATGGCCACGCCCGCGGTTGCGTTGTCGTAGGGGTTGAGCAGGTTCAACTGCCGCCCCACCAGGTCAGAGGCCCACTGGCCGGAGGACGGGATTACCTGCATGGTTCCGATGGCGTTGGCCGGTGAAACCGCGCGCTGGTTAAAGCCTGATTCCTGATTCGCAAAGGCAAGGGCGAGGGACGGTTCCACTCCCATCTGGCGTGCTGTGTCAGCCACGATGGTGCGCATCTCGGCCCGGGACGGCACCGGCGAGGCGTTGAGCAGGGCCTTGTTCTCATTGGCGGAGCTGACAACTGCCGCAGGGTAGCTGAAGCCCAGGAAGGAGCTTGGCACCAGCGGCGCAACGTTTGCGGCCGGGGTGGAGGCAGCAGGCTGAATCGAGGCGCCAGGAATAGCCAGCTTGTTGCCCGGGTAGATGACGGCGGTCATGCTGAGCTGGTTTGCCGCCAGGAGATCCGAGAGTTTGACGCCGTGCCTGGAGGCGATCGCGGACAGGGTATCGCCGGCCTTGATGGTGTACGCGCCAGCGGGCGCGGGCGCGGGCGCTGGAGCTGCCGGAGCAGAGGCAGGCTGAAGGGCGAGTGCCGGTGCGGCTGGAGCAGCTGGTGCCGGAGCAGCTGGTGCCGGAGAAGCGGCTTCGCCCGCGCCGACCTTGACCTTCTGCCCTGGGTAGATGATGGAGCGCATGTTCAGGCCGTTCCAGCTGAAAACATCCGACAGGCTGACGTTGTGCCGGGCCGCTATGCCGCTGAGCGTATCGCCGGCCTTTACCGTATAGCTGCCGCCCGCGTTGGCCGGAGCGGCCGGGGCAGGGGCCGCCGGCGCCGGGGCGGGGGCGGATGGCGAGCCGGACAGCTTGATCTTCTGGCCAGGGTAAATGATGGTGTTCGGCTGGAGGTTGTTGAGCTTAAGGATTTCGTTCGTGTTGAGCCCGAACTTGCCGGCGATTCCACTGACGGTATCTCCGCGGGCGATGGTGTATTCCGCCGGCGCTTCAGGCTGCGCAGGCTGGAAGGCCGCTGGAATGGTGGTGGAAACCGAGGCCGCCGGGATGAGGGCTGTCTTCGCTTCCACTGCCTGGGCCTTCATCGCCGCGGCAAGCGTTGCCGGAATGGGGCGTGCAGGGGCCTGTGCAACGGCCGGCTGGGCAAGGGCCATGGACGACAGGACAACCGCAGGAAGCGCCGCTGTGGTGACAGCAAGCATGGGCAGACTCGGCCTGGGGGACTGCTTTGGCGAGCGGGACGTCGTCATGGAAGGAATCCTCTTCTTCAACTGCCGGGGCGAGTGATGCGGTGTGACTATTGATACTAGTGTTACTTAAGTTATTGCTGTTGCAAATGTGATCTATGTGAATCTCTCACGAAATTCCCCTTAGCACAAGAATTCACCTTGGTTGGGCATGAAGAGTTTCGTGGTGTGTCGACCAGTTTTCCCGGGCGGCAGCAAAGGCCGACTAGGCGGCAGGGCTCTGGCCGTGGCAACCTTGATCCGTGAGTAACGTAGAAAGCCTTGTGGGCGAGTGGCTGCCCCTGCCGGATGTCGCGCAGTTGTTGGACGTTTCGATTACGAGAGTCCACGGCCTTATTGATGAACGTGCTCTGGCCGCCCTGCGGGTCGGGGACCGGCGCATACGATCAGTTCCGGCCGCGTTTATCCAGGATGGCCAGGTCGTTGACAGCCTGAAGGGCACCATTGTGGTTTTGGCTGACGCCGGCTATTCCGATGAGGACCTGATCGTCTGGCTGTTCACGGCCGACGAATCGCTGCGCGGCCGGCCGATTGACGCATTGCGGGAAGGCCGAAAGACCGAAATCAGGCGCAGGGCCCAGACTCTGGCCTGGTAAGCGGCACAGAGAGTCCGGGCCCTGGTCTGGTCTGGCCGGTGGAATTCATCAGGATGCGCGGCTGACTGTCGCTTCCGCCAGCCGCCGCAGGGCAGTCTTGGGCAGCTCGTCCAAGGGCAGCTGGTCCAGTGCGTCAAATGCCGCGGCGCCGAATTCGCTGATCAGCACCTCGGTCGCCTGGAGGGCCCCGGACTCCTTGATAATGCGGCGGATCTCGGCAACGTCCGCGTCGCCCAGATCAGGACTGCCGAGTTTGGCATCGACGAAGGCCGACTCGGCGGCCGAGGCCTGGCCCAGCGCGAGGGCAATGAGCACTGTCCTCTTGCCCTCCCGGAGATCATCTCCGGCCGGCTTGCCGGTGGTGACAGGGTCCCCGAAAACGCCCAGGACGTCGTCGCGCAGTTGGAATGCCTCGCCCAGCGGCAACGCGAAAGCAGAGTAGCCCCTGAGCAGTTCATCCGGAGCGCCCGCCAAGGCGCCGCCAAGCGCGAGGGGATGCTCAGTGGAGTACTTGGCGGACTTGAACCTGATGATGGACTGGGCCCGCGTGACGGCGCCGGCCCGGTCCCGGACGGGGCCGGCCACTTCCTCCAGGATGTCCAGGTACTGTCCCGCCATCACCTCGGCACGCATGAGGTTGAAGATGAGCCTGGCCCGGCTGCCTGAAGCTGCCTGTCCGCCAATGTCGGTAAAGGCCTCCTCGCTGAAGGATAGGCACAGGTCTCCCGTGAGAATGGCGGCTGCATGGCCGAACCTTTCGCTGTCCAGCGCCCAGCCTTGGGCGTGGTGGAGCTGGCTGAAACGGCGGTGGACGCTGGGCCCGCCCCGCCTGGTGTCCGAACGGTCAATGATGTCGTCGTGGATCAGGGCTGCTGCCTGGAAAAGCTCCAGCGCAGAGCCTGCAGTGACGATCTGCGCGGCTGCCGCCTCGCCGCCGGCGCCCCGCCAACCCCAATAGCACATGAGGGCGCGGAGCCTTTTGCCGCCCGTGACCAGGTTCGATATCGAGCCCATGATGGGATCAATATCGGGGGATATTGCAGCCATGAGGGCCTGCCGTGTGGTGAGGAAGTCCGTCAGCTCACCGGCGACGGCGGCCACGAATGCTGTCTGTTCAAGCCTCAGCTGCTCCGCGACCGTCACTTGGCTGACTCAACTGCCACGTTGGCGCCGATGGTGAAAGTGGAAACACCGGCCGCTTCGACCACCGCGACGTTGACGGTCTCGCTATCGTTCCGGACGAAGTCCTTCGAAGCCACCGCGCCGACGGCGTCGCCGGGTACGGCTTTGAAGCCCTGCGCCTCCAGGTGCTTTGTGTAGAAATCCACGACGGCCGCGGTGGGGGCAGTGATGCTGGCCACCAGTGCCACGGTGATGGGCGTGGCCGCCTTATCGATGCTGCTCGATTGCACGGTAGCTCCGGGCATCAGCGGGATAAGCGCCGCCGGGAAACCTGCCGCGATTGTTCCGACAGCAGCCGTCGTTCCGGGCGACGCCGACGGACTCGCCGACGCGGTGACGCTGGAGGGGTTCGATGCCGGTGCCGACGGTGTGGCTGCTCCGGGGGCCGGAGGGCTGCAGGCGGCGAGTGCCAGCAAGGCTCCAGCGGCAAGTGCCGCCACTCCTGTTGGCTTAAGACTTCTCATGACCGTCACAGGGACTGTCCTCCTGGTGTTGATGCCGGATTCAGCCTCCAGTTTAGTCAGTACCAACCGATAGAATTGCCGATGTGGGGCCTGACCGGAACAACCAGTACACCGAAGCGGGTCTTCGTGAGCTCCGGCGTAACTGCATCTTGCATGTGGACATGGACGCTTTCTTCGTCTCCGTGGAGCTGCGCACACGTCCGGAGCTCCGCGGCAAGCCAGTGATCGTCGGATTTCCGGCGGACCGCTCAGTGGTCCTCTCGGCCTCGTATGAGGCCCGCGCCTTCGGGGTGAAGTCCGCCATGCCCATGGTGGTCGCGGCCCGGATGTGTCCCAAGGCCGTCATCATTGAGCCGCGCCACAAGCTGTACTACGAAGTCTCCGGCCAGCTGATGGAAATCTTCGAATCCATCACCGAACTGGTGGAGCCGCTGAGCGTCGACGAAGCCTTCCTCGATGTCAGTGGCGCCATCCGGCGTCTGGGGCCACCGCGCGAAATCGGCGAACTTATCCGGCGCCGGGTGGCTGCTGAACTGGGCATTACAGCGTCCGTGGGAATTGCGGCCAGCAAGTTCGTTGCCAAAATAGCGTCCACGCGCTGCAAACCTGACGGACTGCTGATGATTGGTCCCGACGAGACAGTGCCCTATCTTCACAGCCTGCCCGTGGGGGCGTTGTGGGGAATCGGCGCCAAGACAACGGACGTCCTTGCCCGGATGGGCATCAGGACCGTGGCGGACCTGGCGGCCACACCGTTGTCCTCCCTTAAGAAGGTGCTGGGTGCTACCGGCGAGCATGTCTACCGGCTGTCGTGGGGGATCGATCCGAGGACCGTGACCCCCGTAAGGCTGGAGAAGAGCATCGGGGCTGAAGAGACGTTCGCCGTGGATACCGGCGATGACGCCCTCATCAGCCGCGAGTTGTTGCGGCTTGCCCATCGGACCGCAGGCAGGCTGCGGAGTTCGGGGATGGTGGCCCGGACCGTGGCGTTGAAACTGCGCTATGCCGACTTCTCCACCATCACCAGGAGCCGGACCGTGCACACGCCGGTGGACAGTGCCCAGCTGATTCACGCAGTGGCCCTCCAGCTCCTGGAATCATTGGGGAACCGTCCCATGACGGTGCGCCTTGTGGGCATCCGTGCCGAACAGCTTGAAGAGGCTGCCCGGACCTCCCTGCAGCTGAGCCTTGACCGCCGTGATGACAACTGGCGGGCGGCAGAACAGGTGCTGGACCAGGTCAGTCGGAAGTTCGGAAACAAGTCCATCCTTCCGGCCAGTCTCCTGGATTCCGAAAACGGGAATTAACGGGGCCCCGGCACCTTGCAGACGCTGGTCGCGGGAGGTCATGGCCGTCTTTCAGAACGGCCCCCGACAAACTATCCTTATATGTACATAGTTTTCAGTTATTGCCGGACTTCTTGGACATGCTGCAGTTCCAACGGCCCGCATGCCGGTGTTCGCTTTCCGCCATCGTCGGCGGGGCGGGAACCTCCCGGGCATGTCGGTCGTTATCGGAGCAGTAGCACGGGATGGGACCAGCCCGGACGTTGGCCTACTTAAGGAGGTCGTGATGCCGCTCTCGGAGCACGAACAGAAGCTGCTGGAGCAGCTGGAGAAGCAGCTGCACGAAGACGATCCGAAATTCGCGAATTCGATGGGGTCGGATCCGGGACGCACGTGGTCCACCCGTCACATTGTGATTGGCGTGCTTTGCGCCCTCGCGGGGATTGCCCTGCTCCTGGTCGGCGTCACTGTCCAGATCATCCCTGTGGGTGTCCTGGGTTTCGTGGTTATGGGCGGCGGTGTCTACTTCGCCACAATGCGCAACGCTGCCGGCGGCAAAAAGCGTTCCGCCACTGGAACAGGTAAGTCCGGAAAGCCGCGGAGTTCATTTATGGCCAGTCTGGAAGAACGCTGGGACGAACGTCGCCGGGACGAATCCTAAGGGAGCGTCCATAAGCCTGGGTTCGCGGTGCGTCCCGCCGCACGTCGCCCTGCGCTGACGTCCGCAATGCCCCCTCCACTGTGCTCCCCATCGGTCTGGATGACCGCAGCAGAAGACCCGCCACGGCGGGTCTTCTGCGTTTAACCGCCCCGGGAACCCGGTGCGCCGCCTCCGTCAGGACAGCGCCCGACGGCGGCGGCGCACCGCCGTCGGGCACGGATGCGTTCCGGCGGCGAACCGCTGTGGCGGCCCTCCACTTTCAACCACCTCCCGGTGCCGCACCTTTTGGGTGGCGAACCGCCCAAAAGGGGGAATATTGCCCTCTTTTGCGTTGACTGTGGTGGAAAGTGGAGTAATGTGGAGGGCATAAGAGGGTAGTTGCAACACGGGGGATGTGCAGTTCCTGACGGCAGACAGGCGGTGGGCCAGTGTTTCTGGGCACACACTCGCCACGTCTGGACGAAAAGGGCCGGATTATCCTCCCCGCAAAGTTCCGTGAGGAGCTTGCCAGCGGGCTTGTTCTCACCAGGGGCCAGGAACGTTGCATCTACGTCTTCAGTGAGCAGGAATTTGCACGGGTCCACGAGCAAATGCGGGAGGCGCCCATCTCCTCCAAGCAGGCCCGGGACTACATCCGTGTTTTTCTCTCTGGAGCCTCGGACGAGGTACCTGACAAGCAGGGGCGCGTAACCATTCCGGCGGCGCTCCGGGAGTACGCGGGCCTCGGCAGGGAACTGGCCGTCATTGGAGCAGGAACCCGCGCCGAGATCTGGGATGCCCAAGCCTGGAACGAGTACCTGGCAGAGAAGGAAACCGCCTTCTCTGAAACCGACGACGCCATTCCGGGGATTCTGTGATCACCTGAACGGCGCCGAATACCGCTTCTTGAACGAGATCTCCAGCCGCCCATCAGGCAGCCAACCTGGCTCACTTCCCCGGAGTCAGGCGGGCAGGACGATAGGCGCGGATGGGGATCTGGCTCAAGAAGCAACAAACCAACACCCACGGCAGGAAAGGACGAAGGCATGAGTGATGACCCGAAGCCAACGTCCGAACGCCACGTGCCGGTCCTGAAGGACCGGTGCATTAATTTGTTGGCCCCCGGTTTTGAAGCCGCACGCCTCCGGGGCGAAACCCCTATCGCCATTGATGCGACGCTCGGCATGGGCGGCCACTCCGAAGCCATGCTGGAGCGCTTCCCGGATCTGCATCTGATCGGCATCGACCGTGACGAGGAAGCCCTGGCCCTGGCCGGGGAACGGCTGGCGTCCTTCGCTTCCCGGACTGACCTGGTTCACGCCATCTACGACGAAATCGCCGAGGTCCTCGAAGACCTGGGCGTGGCAGAGGTCCACGGCATTCTCATGGACCTGGGCGTTTCATCGCTGCAGCTCGATGAGCGTGAGCGTGGCTTCGCCTACTCCTTCGACGCCCCGCTGGACATGCGGATGGACACCAGCCGCGGGCAAACTGCAGCAGATGTGGTCAACAACTACAGCGAAGAAGACCTCGTCAGGATTATCCGGAAGTGGGGCGAGGAGAAGTTCGCCGGCCGGATCGCGAACCGGATTGTCGCGGCCAGGGCTGTCAAGCCCTTCACCACCACGGGCGAACTCGTGGAACAGATCCGCTCGGTGGTTCCGGCGGCGGCCGCGAAGTCGGGAGGCCACCCTGCCAAGCGGACTTTCCAGGCTTTGCGCATCGAGGTGAACGAGGAACTTGAGGTGCTCGAGCGCGCTGTTCCCGCCGCCGTGGCAGCAACGGCCCTCGGCGGTCGCATCGTGGTGATGTCCTACCACTCCCTGGAGGACAAAATCGTCAAATCAGTGTTCCAGGCTGGCTCCAAATCGTCTGCGCCGCTCGGGTTCCCGGTGGAGCTTGAGGAACACAAGGCTGTCTTGAAGACCCTGACCAAGGGCACCGAGGTACCCACCGCCGTCGAGATCGCAGAAAACCCGCGTGCAGCCTCTGCAAGGCTGCGCGCGGTGGAACGCATCAGAGCCAGGAGAGAAGCATGAGCACCGCCGCCGTCAAGAACTTCCCGGTTGTCTCCGGCAGCAGCGCCCCGGCAATCGGGACCCTCCCCTCCGGAGCCGGCCGCAAGGAGCGCACCCCCTTATCCGTGGTGCGCTCCGCTCCCAAGAAGCGTCGCGCCCCCTTTGTAGTCATGTGCTTCGCCCTGCTCGCCGTTGCGCTCGTAGCCGTGCTGGTCCTGAACATCTCGGTCTCCACCTCCCAGTACCAGCTCGTGGAACTGAGGAGCAAGCAAAGCACCCTGACCAAGCAGAACCAGGACCTGACACAGCAGGTCCAAAACTTCGAGGCTCCCCAGAATCTGGCAGCCAAGGCGGCAGACTTGGGGATGGTACCTTCCCCGGTCAAAGGCCAGATCGACCTTTCCACCCTCGCCGTCACGGGCAAGGCGACGCCGGCTGTGAAGGGTGGCGCGGCCGGGTCGGTTATCCCTGCTCCGGCCGTGGCGGGAATGCTGACCGTGGTTCCGCCGGCAAAGACGGCTGACCCGGTGGCGGACCGCAAGCAGGCCAGCGACCAGCCAGCCGCTGCTGCACCAGTGCCGGCCCCGGCCAAGGTTCCGGCCCCGGCACCGCCGGTACCCGCTGTGGACCTCCACGGCGGCTCAGTCCCGGTGCCCAAACAGAAGGTACCGGGAAGTCACTGACAGCCGCGCAAAGGCAGCCGGTCAGGCACCCAAAGCAGGCAACAACGCGAGCAGCAAGGAATCCACGGTGGCGCAAAGGACCGGCAAGGCAAAAAGCAATAAGGTGCCTAACGCCACTAAGAGGTTGCGCCTTGGCTTGGGGATCATGCTGACATTGCTGTTGGTGGTCGGCGGCAAACTCTTCCTCGTCCAAGGACTCGACGTCGGTGGGATGGCCGCTGCAGCGCTTGATTACCGCATGCGGGAGACTTCCCTGCCCGCCGAACGTGGCAGCATTCTGGACGCCAATGGGACAGTCCTGGCAAACAGTGTGATCCGCTACAACGTGGTGGTGGACCAAACCGTCAACACCAAAACCGAGACCTTCAAACGGCTCGCCAAGGTCGATGGCAAGGACAAGCTCGTGGACATCTCACGGGACCAGGGACTTCGCGAGCTTGCCGCCGCCCTCGGCATGGACCTTGACACGGTCCGCACAGCCGTCACCGGCGAACAGCGCTACTACATCGTGGCCAAGGACCTGAAACCGGACGTCGAGGATAAGGTTTCGAACCTCCAGATCCCCGGCATCGGCACCGAAGGTGTCAGCAAACGCGTCTACCCGAACGGATCGGTGGCCGGCGGGATCATCGGCTTCCTGCAGGACGGCACCACGGGCCAGGCAGGTATTGAACAGACCCAGGATGGGCTGTTGCGCGGGAAGGACGGCAAACGGCTCTTCGAGATCGGGGCCGACGGCCTCAGGATTCCCGTCGGCGTGGATGAGCTGACGCCGCCGGAGGACGGCAGGGACGTCAGGCTCACCCTCAATTCGGACCTCCAATACTTCGCCCAGCAGGCCATCCAGAGCCAGTCGGACAAGCTGGGGGCGGAGTGGGGTTCCATCATCGTGATGGACACCAAGACCGGAAACCTGGTTGCCATGGCCGATACCAACGCTCCGGATCCCAATGACCCCGGCAGGGTGGCCGCCACGGACCGGGGCGTCCGCTCCGTGACCGCGGCCTATGAACCAGGTTCCGTGGAAAAGATGATCACGGCCGCTTCGGCGATCGAGGAGGGTACGTCCAGTCCCCTGGACCGGTTCACCGTCCCGCCGTCGTACACGGTTGAGAACCAGACCTTCACTGATGCCTTTACCCACGGGACCGAGGAACGCACGCTGGCTGGCATCATCGGGTACTCCATGAACACCGGGACCGTGATGGTGGGCCAGCGGCTTTCCAAGGATCAGCGGCACGACTGGCTGCAGAAGTTCGGCATCGGTGAAGCCCCGGACATTGGGCTTCCCGCCGCAGCATCAGGCATCCTCACTCCCGCCGAACAGTGGGACAGCCGTCAGCAGTACACCGTCCTCTTTGGCCAAGGCGTGTCGCAGTCCACGTTGCAGACGGTTCGTGCGTACCAGACGATTGCCAACAACGGCGTGATGCTGCAGCCGCGCCTTATTGACTCCTACGTCTCAGCGGACGGAAAAGAGGAGAAGGTCGCGCCCCAGCCTTCCCGCCAGGTGGTCTCCGACAACACTGCCCAGCAAGTCCAGGACATCCTGGAAAGCGCCGTGACTGAGGGTGAAATCAAGGACGCAGCTATTGATGGTTACCGGGTGGGCGCCAAGACCGGAACCTCTGAATCGCCGTGCGACGACGGCAAGTCAGGGTTCTGCGGCTTCACCGCATCCATCGTGGGCATGGCACCGATGGACGATCCTCGGTTTATTGTTGAGGTGATACTGCAGCGGCCCAAGGGCGATATCTTCGGCATCACGCAGGGGCCGGTGTTCCGTTCGGTCATGAGCCAGGTATTGCGTACCTACAACGTCCAGCCGTCCACGGGCCAACCAGCCAGGCTGCCGCAGTACGCGAAATAGCACACCCGCAGGAAGCAACACCGCAGCCGTCCTACACCGTCCGCACGGGA
>DIZT01000157.1:37094-37291 GCA_002427975.1 Micrococcaceae bacterium UBA6021
GTCCTACACCGTCCGCACGGGAAGCAGTCTCCCGCGGGCATGATCCACTAGCACCATCGGAGATTCCCTTGTCAGAGCAGAACGCAGCAGGCAGCAATACGGGGCCGGCAGGGGAACCCGCGACAGCCCGGTTCAGGCCCACCGCCGTTGCCGCGGTCCGTCTGGACAGCATCGGCGAAGCCATCGGCGTGCCCGTC
>DIZT01000275.1 GCA_002427975.1 Micrococcaceae bacterium UBA6021
CGTCCCCGTAGAATAGCGCCATGATTGTTGGCATTGGCGTAGACGTTGTAGACATCGAGCGGTTCGGCCGCCAGCTTGAGCGCACCCCGGGGCTCCGGGACCGGCTCTTCGTACCCGCGGAACGCGAGCTGAACACCCGTTCGCTGGCCGCAAGGTTCGCCGCCAAGGAAGCCGTGGCCAAGGTCCTCGGCGCGCCGGCCGGCATGAACTGGCAGGACTGCTGGATCGGCCTGGACCAGCACGGGCCCACCATCCAGGTCAAAGGCACGGTGCTTGCGGTGGCCGAGGCCAAGGGCGTGAAGCGCTGGCACGTCTCCATAAGCCACGACGGCGGAATCGCCACCGCCACGGTGCTGGCCGAAGGCTGACCCGCCTGCTCAACCCACAGACGGACCTGACACCATGATCAGCGCCTACACCGGAACCCAGATCAGGGCGGCCGAACAGCCGTTCCTGACTGCCGGGATGGGCGCTGTTCTCATGCAGCGGGCCTCCCACGGTCTCGCCAACGCCGTGGTCCACGAACTGAAGTCCCGTGGCCGGCGCATCTACGGCGCCAGTGTCGCCGTCCTGGCCGGCAAAGGCAACAACGGCGGAGACGGCCTCTTCGCCGCCTCCTTCCTGGCGGCCAGGGGAATGCGTACGACGGCGGTACTCACCGCCGGGGAGGCCCACCCCGAGGCGATGGCCGCTTTTGAGCGCGCCGGCGGACGCGTGCATCTTCTTACCGACGCCAACGCCAGCCAGCTGGCGGCAGACGTGGCGAGTGCCGACGTCGTGATTGACGCTGTCCTGGGGACGGGGGCCCACGGCGGCCTTCGCGGAGCGGCAGCCGAGCTGGTGGGCGGCCTTTTGGATTCGCGGCGGAACTCCGGGGTACTGGGGATCGTGGTGGCCTGCGATGTCCCCAGCGGCGTTGACGCCGACACCGGCGAGGCCCATGCTCCAGTGTTGTCCGCGGACCTGACCGTGACCTTCGGCGCAGCCAAAGTGGGGCTGCTGGCGGACCCGGGCGCAGATCACGCCGGACGTGTCCACGTGGTGCCCATCGGCATCGAAGAGGAACTGCCCTGGCCGGCGCTGCGCAGGTTTGAGGCCCTGGACCTGGCCCGGCTGCTGCCGCAGCCCGGGAGGCGCTCGCACAAGTATTCCCGCGGCGTCCTGGGCGTCGTTGCAGGCTCAGCCGACTATCCGGGCGCCGCCGTGCTTGCTTGCCGGGGTGCGCTCGCCGCCGGGGCCGGGATGGTCCGCTACCTGGGCCCGCCCGAGGTGGCAGACCTGGTGCGGCAGACCTGCCCCGAGGTGGTGTGCAGCACGGGCTCCGTGGCGGACACGCACGTCCAGGCGTGGCTGGTGGGCTCGGGCATGGGCCCCGGTGACGCCGAGCAGCTCCAGCGCGCCCGGGACGCCGTGGAATCAGGCCTGCCCGTGATCGCCGACGCCGGCGCGCTGCCGGCCCTGCCCGCGGTTTTGGGGCCGCAGGTGGTGCTCACCCCGCACGCCGGCGAGCTCGCGTCCCTGCTGCAGCGGCTCGCGTCGTCCCCGGACAGCCCGGACTTTGATCCAGCCCCCGGCCGTTCCGCCGTCGAGGCCTCCACCCTCGGCGCGGCCCGGCATGCCGCCGTGCTGACCGAGGCCACCGTCCTGCTGAAGGGCGCCACCACCCTGGTGGCCTCGCCCTTCCAGGATTTCTACAGCCAGGCGGACGGCACGGCGTGGCTCGCCACTGCCGGAAGCGGCGACGTCCTGGCCGGGATCATCGGTGCGCTGCTCGCCCAACTGGGGTCCGACGTCGGGCGCTTCCGTGATGCGGGCATCGATCCGGACGAGCGCTGGGCGGCGATTGCCGCCCTCGGGGCCAGTCTCCACGGCCTGGCGGGGGCAGCAGCCTCCGGCGGCGGGCCGCTGACGGCGGGCCGGATTGCGGACGTCGTACCAGACGTGTGGGCTAAAGTCAGCCTGCTTAGTAAACCGGCGGGCCGGATACGTAACAGTCACACCCACCCGCTACCGTAGACATAGGTTCTGCATCGGCACGGGCGGCTATTCCGCGCCCTCGCCGTTGAACAACGATGAGGAGCACGCATGGAAGTCTGGCCCGGAACGGCTTATCCGCTTGGCGCCACTTTTGACGGGACCGGCACGAACTTTGCCCTGTTCAGCGAACACGCCGAAAAGGTGGAGCTGTGCCTCTTCGATGACGACGGCGGGGAAGCCCGGTTCAGGCTCGACGAAGTGGACGGCTACGTGTGGCACGGCTACATCCCGCAGGTCCAGCCCGGCCAGAAATATGGCTACCGCGTCCACGGGCCCTACGACCCCGACTCCGGCAACCGCTTCAATCCCAACAAACTGCTCCTGGACCCGTACGCCAAAGCCGTGCACGGGCAGATGGACTGGGACCCCGCCCTCTTCTCCTACAACCTGGGCGAGCCGGACTCCGTCAATAACGACGACTCCGCGCCGCACATGATGATGGGCGTGGTCATCAACCCGTTCTTCGACTGGGACGGCGACCACAACCTGCGGGTGCCCTACCACCGGTCGGTCATCTACGAGGCCGACGTCAAGGGACTCACCGAACTGCACCCGGACGTGCCGGAGGAGCAGCGAGGAACGTTCGCGGGACTCGCCCACCCTGCCATCATCGAACACCTGCAGAAACTCGGAATCACGACCCTCGAGCTCATGCCGGTGCACCAGTTCGTTCAGGACGCGACCCTGCTCGCGCGCGGGCTGATCGACTACTGGGGCTACAACACGATCGGCTTTTTCGCCCCCCAGAACAGCTATTCGTCGACCGGCGACGAGGGCCAGCAGGTGCAGGAGTTCAAGGGCATGGTGCGATCGATGCACGATGCCGGCATCGAGGTGATCCTCGACGTCGTCTACAACC
>DIZT01000267.1:0-3217 GCA_002427975.1 Micrococcaceae bacterium UBA6021
CTGCGGCGACAGCCGAGGCCGGCGCGGCAGCAACACGCCCGGTGACGTCTGACCCGGCAGGGACTGTCGGGTTCGCGGGCGCAACGAGCTCAGGCTTGTTGAGGAACAGTTGGAGCTGCACTCCACCAGGGATCGTGGCGATGGAGTCCTCAAGGGTGGCGGCAATGGCCAAGGTCTGAACGTCCCCAACACTTTCGGCTCCGGTATGGGTGCCCACGGCAAAGTTGCCGCTGATCCACGGACCGCCCGAGTCGCCGCCTGCTGACTTTACTGACGACGAATCGAAGGCGCGGACCGGTCGGAGGTCGTTGTCATAATTCGGCCAGACGCTCTTGGCGCCCGGCATCATCCAGATGCCCACTGAATCAACGGTGCCGCACTTCCACCCCGTCGTCCGTCCGGACCGGCACACCTGCTGGCCTTGGAACGGCGCCGTAGTTCCGATGATCCGGACCGGATCCGGGGTGGTGGTGTTGCCCCACGTGGTGGCGGCCGGCTGAAGGTTGAGCCCGTGCGTGATGGCCTGAATGACGGCGATATCAGTTCCCGCACTGGATCCCCCAACGGTTGCCGTCGAGTTGTTCGGACCGCCAAACTGGCTGAACCCGAAACTGCCGAGCGGGGAGAGTGAGGGCAGCGGTTGAGGTGTCGGAGTATAGGATCCGCTTGCCGGAGCCCAAGCCAGGGGTTCAACTTCTGCAGCTTTGGCTAAGCCGTCCTCGGCGCAATGTCCGGCGGTCAGGATCAGTGGCAGCCCGGTGGGGCCGAACGCGCCGAAGCCCGTCGAGCACCGGGCCATGTTATCGATGAAGTACCCCTGCCCGCCGAAGACGTCGTCTTCCGTCTTGATCGCGGCACCCTTTTCCAGCTGCACGTTGGCGTAGCGTGCAACGAATTGCGCGGGGGTCACCTTGCCGGGAGCGGCCGACGCCGGTGCGGACGCCCCCGCGGCGGGCTGACTGTCCAGGGTTGCGGGGACCTCGGATTCCGGGGTGTTGACAGAACCTGTACGGATAACAAAGTGCCCGTCCGTGTAGGCGACTGCCTGGAGCCCTTGGGTTCCCACGTCACGAACGTAGGCCTGGAACAGCTGATCAATATTCCCCGCGACCAACTCGGGCGTCCCTGCAGCAGGAACCGACGGGACTGCGGTGGGTACGGGAGGCGTAACAGCCGCCGTCTCGGGAACGGGCGCTGCCGCAACCGGCGGTGGAGGGGACACCAGCACGAAGTCCGCCGGGCCGGGCTGGTTCAGCTCATCCACCCTGGCCTGCAGGGCGGAGCCGGCCCCTTCAACCATGATTTTGCCGGCCTTCAGGGTGATCCCCACATAGCCCGGGAGCGCATGCAAGGAATCCGCAGCGTCGGCTGCCCGCCGGCCAAGCTCCCCGGCTGCATTGAATTCCGCCAGGCTCATGCCGAGGTCACGCAGTACTGCGTCGGAGAGGCCTGCAGCGGAGGGGCCGACCGCCGTCGGGCTTTCCGGCCCAGCTGACGGCCCCGTTGACGGCCCGGCTGACGGCCCCGTTGGCGGTACCGCCGGTCCCGACACAGAATCCGCGGAGGCCGGCACGGCGCCGAATCCCACGGCCAGGGCCACCCCGGCGGCCGTCGCTGCCGCACATAAGCGTTTCAAACCGGCCACCTTCGCTTTCGTCCTATTCATCTGCGCCGCTCCGCCGTGACCAATACCCGGCCACCACTGCAGCCACGCACAAAACTGCCCCGCCCACCATCAGGAAGACCTGGCCCGGGAGCCAGTCGCCGTGGACGGTCCCGTCGCCGAGCCCGAAGTTTTCCTCCGTGCGCCCGGCATCGGATGCGAGGACTGCCCAGAACGGCCCTGCCACGAACATCACCACCCCCGCCACTGCCAGCGACGCCGCCACATACTTCATCGAATTCATGGCGCCACCCGGCTGCCGAGCAAGCTCAGGACGGCGGCCAGGTCGGCGGCGGACAGCCCGTTTCGCAGCAGGAACGCGCGCGTGTCGAGTTCCCGGACAAACTCCACCACGGTCCGGCCGCGTTGCTCCAGCAGGGGTGTCAGTTCGGCGTCGTCGAGGTAGCGTTCCCGCGCGTGCGGCGGCCCGTGCGTCCGGTGACGCTCGTTGATGCCGCGGGCGCCCTTGGCGTAGCCGTCGGCAATGAGTTGGTCCGAGTCGCCGGCAAGATCCTGCAGCATGGCCGCCACCATCCCGCTGCGGTCCCGGCCCGCCGCGCAATGGATGACGACGGCGCCCGTGCCTGCCCCGACAGCGCGGAACACGTCCACGAACTTCTTTGGATAGAGCAGGACGTTGTGCAGGTAGTGGGCAGGATCGTTGAGGTACGGCCCGCAGACAGCGGTGAACCGTGAATCGTCGGGCTCTTCAGTGGGCGCCGAGATGATCCTGACGCCGGACCAGGCCGATTCGGCAACAGCGGGGTCGGTGTCCCGGCGCCGCGCTTCACGGGAGTTACGGAGATCCACCACGGTGCGGACGCCGTCGTCGTACGCCTGCCGCCAGCCCTCGGCGGTGAGCCATTCGCGGCGCCCTATCCGATAGACGCGGCCCGCGACGTGCCAGGCGTTCACGGCTCCGTCCCAGTCCACGGCACCGACTGTTTTCTCCATCCGGACAGCTAACCACAAAAGCCGCCGCCTGCGGCAGGTGCCGGAGGAGGAAAAATCGAGCACTACAGGCCGGTGACCGGCCTGAGGCGTACGGTGGCAGTTACGTGCCTATGTCACTTGTCCAATTGATAGTCAAAAAGGGGAATTCGATGGCAATTTCAGCAGTACGACGGCGGCGCGCGGCTTTTGCGGCCGGCCTCGCCACGGTGGCATTGGCCTTGGGATTCACGGCCATTCCGGCCGAAGCGGCGTCGCCGCCTCAAACCGACTATGTGGCGCTGGGCGATTCCTACGCCGCCGGGCAAGGAGCGGCACCTTACACGGACCCGACGTGCTTTGTGAGCCGCAAGGGGTATCCGGTCATTGCGGACAACCTGAAGGGTGTCCAGCTGAACGCGAATGCAGGCTGCTCTGGGTATACGGCTGGAGCAGTCGCCGGGAACCTGCCAGCCAGCGTCAGTGGCGCAGAGGTCATCACCATTACGGTCGGCGCAAACGACGTCGGCACCACGGGCATACTTCTGGCCTGCCTCCCTGACCCAACGTCACCACAGTGCGGAGGCGCCCTCGCTGGCGCGCAGGCAAAACTGACGGACGGCA
>DIZT01000267.1:3494-3625 GCA_002427975.1 Micrococcaceae bacterium UBA6021
GGCGTGGGTTCCGCGGCGCCATGGATCAACTTCAACGCCACCAACATCCTGGACCCCGCCAATTTCCATCCCACCGGGGAGGGCTACCGCCTGGGCTACTATGCCTCACTGGTCAGCCAACGCGCCTTCGT
>DIZT01000083.1:0-4190 GCA_002427975.1 Micrococcaceae bacterium UBA6021
TGGCCGTCCAGGCCCGCGAAGCCCTCCAGGCCGAAGGCATCGCCGCCCGCGTTGTCTCCATGCCGTGCGTCGAGTGGTTCAACAAGCAGAACGCCGCCTACCGTGAGTCCGTGCTTCCCGTCGCCGTCAAGGCCCGCGTCTCCGTCGAGGCCGGACTGGCCCTGGGCTGGAGGGAATTCGTCGGCGACGCCGGCCGTTCCATCTCGCTCGAGCACTACGGCGCTTCCGCCGACTACAAGCGCCTTTTCCAGGAGTTCGGCATCACCGCGGAGGCTGTCGCCGCCGCTGCCAAGGACTCCCTCGCTGGCCTCCAGGCCTGAACCAGATTCCAGGAGATATCACTATGACTACCCCTACCAAGCAGCTCTCCGACGCCGGAGTATCCATCTGGCTCGATGACCTTTCCCGCAGCCGCCTTGAGACCGGCACGCTGCAGAAGCTGATCGAAGAGAAGAATGTTGTTGGTGTGACCACCAACCCGTCCATCTTCCACGCCGCCATCACGGCCGGCACGGACTACGACGCCACCATCGCGGCCCAGGCAGCAGCCGGCGCCAGCGTCGAGGAGACCATCTTCGAAATCACCACCACCGACGTCGCTGACGCCTGCGACCTCTTCGCCCCCGTGGCGGCAGCGTCCAACGGTGTTGACGGCCGCGTGTCCATCGAAGTTGACCCGCGCCTCGCCTGGGACACGGCCGGCACTATTGCCGAAGCCAAGCACCTGTACAAGAAGGTCAACAAGGACAACGTCCACATCAAGATCCCGGCAACGCTTGAAGGCCTCGAAGCCATCACCGCCACCCTGGCCGAGGGCATCAGCGTCAACGTGACCCTGATCTTCTCGCTCGAGCGCTACCGCGCCGTCATCAACGCTTTCCAGTCCGGCCTGGAACAGGCCAAGGAAAACGGCCACGACCTGTCCACGATCCACTCGGTCGCATCGTTCTTCGTTTCCCGCGTGGACTCTGAAATCGACAAGCGCCTTGACACCATCGGCACAGACGCGGCCAAGGCACTCAAGGGCAAGGCAGGCGTGGCCAACGCACGCCTGGCGTACCAGGTCTACGAGGAGCTCTTCGCCACCGAGCGCTGGGCACTGCTGGCCGAAGCCGGTGCCCTCCCCCAGCGTCCGCTGTGGGCCTCCACCGGCGTCAAGGACCCGGCCTACCCCGACACCCTGTACGTCACCGAACTGGTAGCCCCCGGCGTAGTCAACACCATGCCCGAGAAGACCCTCGACGCCACGTTCGACCACGGCGTCGTCACCGGTGACACGATCTCCGGTACCTACGCGGAGGCCAACGCCACGCTGGACGCACTGGACGCACTGGGCATCTCCTACAACGAGGTTGTCGCACTCCTCGAATCCGAGGGCCTGGACAAGTTCGTGGCCAGCTGGAAGGAACTGCTGGGCGACGTCGAAGGTGCCCTTGCCGCCGCACGGAAGGCTTCCTAACCACTATGAGCACTCTCAGCTACGACGCCACCGGTGCCGCACAGCAGGCACTCGAACAGCACCTGCCCACCCTTGTGGCGGACCGAATCGCCACCCGGATCTTCGCCAAGGACCACACACTGTGGGGTCCCGACGCCGAAGCCGAGTCCGCTGTCCGCCTCGGTTGGGTTGAGGCGGCCACCGTCTCGCAGGCCCTCGTGGCCGGCATCCTCGAGCTCCGTGACGCCCTCAAGGCGGACGGCGTGACCCGCATCGTGCTTTGCGGCATGGGCGGATCCTCGCTGGCTCCCGAGGTCATCGCCGGCACCGCTGGCGTCGAGCTGACTGTGCTGGACAGCACCGACCCCGACCAGGTCCGCGCTGCCCTCGCCGACCGGCTGGCCGAAACCGCGATTGTGGTTTCGTCCAAGTCCGGTTCAACCCTGGAGACCGACTCCCAGCGCCGGATCTTCGAACACGCCTTCAACGAGGCCGGCATTGATGCGAAGAGCCGGATCATCATCGTCACCGATCCCGGTTCCCCGCTGGATAAGGCCTCACGTGAAGCCGGCTACCGCGCCGTCTTCAACGCCGATCCGAATGTGGGCGGCCGCTACTCAGCCCTCACTGCGTTCGGCCTGGTCCCTTCGGGCCTGGCCGGTGTGGACATCCAGGCGTTCCTGGATGAGGCCGAGGAAGCCGCCGAGATCCTGAACGAGGACGCCCCCGAGAACATCGGGCTGGCCCTTGGAACGGCCCTCGGCGGAACCAACCCGCTGCGGAACAAGATTGTCATCGCCGAGGACGGCTCCGGCATTGTGGGCTTCGCGGACTGGGCCGAACAGCTCATCGCCGAATCCACCGGCAAGCTCGGCACCGGCGTCCTGCCGGTGGTGGCCGGACCCACGTCGCCGGAGGTCACCTCCGGTGCCGCTGACGTTCTGGTGGTGCGGCTGGTAGCCGCCGATGCCGACGTCGAACTCGGTGCCAACGAAGTGGCCATCGCGGGCGGCCTTGCCACCCAGATGATGGTGTGGGAGTTCGCCACCGCCGTGGCGGGGCGCCTGCTGGGCATCAACCCGTTTGACCAGCCGGACGTGGAGGCAGCGAAGGTTGCCGCCCGCGGCCTGCTGGACGCGCAGCCAGAACCCACGCCGGCCGCTTTTGTTGACGGCCCCATCGAGGTGCGCGGTGGTGACTGGCTCGGCGATGCTGCGTCCGCACAGGACGCCGTGGAAGCACTGCTGGGAACCCTCGTAGAGGACAGCTACCTCAGTGTCCAGGCTTACTTTGACCGGCTGGCCTTCGCGGAGCTGGAAGGCATCCGCGACCAGTTTGCCGGCGTCAGCGGCCGTCCCGTCACGTTCGGCTGGGGCCCGCGGTTCCTGCACTCCACCGGGCAGTTCCACAAGGGCGGCCCCGCGATCGGAGTTTTCCTCCAGGTGACGGCCGCGCCTGCGGAGGACCTGGCCATCCCGGAGCGTCCGTTCACGTTCGGGGAACTGATTTCCGCCCAGGCTGCGGGCGACGCCCAGGTCCTGGCCGGTCACGGCCGCCCCGTGCTGAGGCTGCACCTGACCGACCGCGCCGCCGGAGTTGCACA
Source organism: Micrococcaceae bacterium UBA6021 (assembly GCA_002427975.1). Classification (GTDB taxonomy): domain Bacteria; phylum Actinomycetota; class Actinomycetes; order Actinomycetales; family Micrococcaceae; genus Arthrobacter. Next base: position 3,042 of record DIZT01000083.1, read on the forward strand.
GCTGCAGGAGATCGTTGCAGCGCTTGCCGCCCGGTCAGCATCCGTCACCGAAAACTAAGGCTCAACAGCAAACATGCCAGAAACTGAAAACGGCAGGAAGTCCGCGGCACGTTCGGGAAATTCAGGGCGTAATCCGCTCCGGGACCCGCGGGATCGCCGCCTGAACCGGATCGCCGGTCCGTCCTCGCTGGTGCTCTTCGGGGTGACCGGTGACCTTGCCCGCAAGAAGCTCATGCCGGCCGTGTACGACCTCGCGAACCGGGGCCTGTTGCCGCCGAGTTTCGCGTTGGTGGGTTTCGGCCGCCGCCCCTGGAACCACGAGGAGTTCGCGGCCGAGGTGAAGGCCTCCGTGAGGGCGTATTCGCGGACGCCGTTTGATGAGGCGGTGTGGAATCAGCTCGCCGAGGGTGTCCGCTTTGTGCAGGGCGAGTTCGACGACGATGATTCCTTTGAGCGGTTGGGTGACACGATCGCTGAGCTGGATGAGCAGCGCGGAACGCGGGGTAATCACGCGTTCTATCTGTCCATTCCGCCGAAGGCGTTTGAGCAGGTCTGCCGGCAGCTGTCCAAGCACGGCCTGGCGCAGGCTGAGGGCGAGAAGTGGCGGCGGGTGGTGATCGAGAAGCCGTTCGGGCATGACCTGGAGTCCGCCCGGCAGCTGAACGACATTGTGGAGTCGGTGTTCCCGCCGGATGCGGTGTTCCGGATCGACCACTACCTGGGTAAGGAAACGGTCCAGAACATCCTGGCGCTGCGTTTCGCGAACCAGCTGTTCGAGCCGTTGTGGAACGCGAACTATGTGGACCACGTCCAGATCACCATGGCCGAGGACATCGGTACGGGTGGCCGCGCCGGGTATTACGACGGCGTGGGCGCGGCCCGCGACGTCATCCAGAACCACCTGCTGCAGTTGCTGGCGCTGACCGCGATGGAGGAGCCCATTTCCTTCAACGCCGATGATCTGCGCGCGGAGAAGGAAAAGGTCCTCGCTGCGGTCAAGCTCCCGGATGACCTGTCCACCCATTCGGCCCGCGGGCAGTTCGCCGGCGGCTGGCAGGGCGGGGAGCAGGTCCAGGGCTACCTGGAGGAAGAGGGCATCCCGGCCGATTCCACCACGGAGACGTTCGCCGCGATCCGGGTGGACATCCA
>DIZT01000083.1:4268-5587 GCA_002427975.1 Micrococcaceae bacterium UBA6021
CGGCGCGTGACCGAAATCGCGGTGGTGTTCAAGCGGGCCCCGAACCTGCTGTTCCGTGACCACGGCGAGGATGACTTCGGCCAGAACGCCGTGGTCATCCGGGTCCAGCCCGACGAGGGCGCGACGATCCGGTTCGGGTCCAAGGTCCCGGGCACGCAGATGGAAGTCCGTGACGTCACCATGGACTTCGGCTACGGGCACTCCTTCACGGAGTCCAGCCCCGAAGCCTACGAACGGCTCATCCTCGATGTACTGCTGGGCGAGCCGCCGCTGTTCCCCCGGCATGCCGAAGTGGAGCTGTCCTGGAAGATCCTTGACCCTTTTGAAGACTACTGGGCAGGGCTGAAAGAGCAGCCGGAGCCTTACGCCCCGGGCAGCTGGGGCCCCGCCTCGGCCGATGAGCTGCTGGCCCGCGACGGACGAACCTGGAGAAGGCCATGATTGTAGATTTGCCGGACACCACCACCTCGAAAGTCTCCAAGAAGATCACCTCCCTGCGCGAGCAGGGCGGCGTGATCGCCCTGGGCCGGGTCCTGACCCTCGTGGTCGTCACCCGCTCCGGGCTCGAGGAAGAAGCCATCGAGGCCGCGAACGAAGCCAGCCGCGAACACCCCTGCCGGATCATCGTCCTCGCCGACGCCGGGGCGACCGCCCCGAACCGGCTCGACGCGCAGATCCGTGTCGGCGGGGACGCCGGCGCGTCCGAGGTCATCGTGCTCCGCGGCTACGGCGAACTCGCCCACGAAAGCGAGTCCCTCGTCGCGGCCCTGCTGCTGCCCGACGCCCCGATCGTGGCCTGGTGGCCGCACGGGGCCCCGGAGAACGCCTGCGAAACCTCCGTCGGACGGATCGCGCACCGCCGGATCACCGACTCCGCGAACGAGGCGGACCCACAGGCGGCGCTGGAGAACATCCGCGCCACCTACAAGGCCGGGGACACCGACCTCGCCTGGACCCGGCTGACCAACTGGCGGATCCAGCTCGCCGCCGTCCTGGACCAGGTGGACTCCTCCCCCGTCACCGCGGTGGCAGTGGAAGGCGCCTCGGATTCCCCGTCCACCATCCTCCTCGCCGCCTGGCTCACCCTGGCCCTGGACGCACCGGTGACCATCGTCGCGGACCCCGCCGGCACCGGCATCCGCCGCGTCCGCCTCACCCGGCCCCGCGGCGACGTCCAACTCTTCCGCCCCGGACTCTCCGTCGCCGAACTCACCCAGCCCGGACAGCCTGCCCAACGCATCTCCCTGCCACGCCGCAGCCTCAAGGACTGCCTCGCCGAAGAACTCCGCCGCCTCGACCCCGACGAAGTCTTCGGAGAA
>DIZT01000247.1 GCA_002427975.1 Micrococcaceae bacterium UBA6021
TCGCGTCCTGGGTGTTGATCCAATGTTGCGCTTCGATCCCTGCGATGCGTCGGTAGAGGGTTGCCCTGGACATGCCGAGGTCTTTGGCGACTTGGGTTGCCGGTTCGCCGCTGGCGACAAGGCGGCGGGCGTTTTCAATTTGACTGGTGGTGAAGGTATTTCGTCGGCCGCCGAGGTCTTTGCCAGCTGCGCGGCGTTTGCTGACACTGTCGGTGATGCGTTCACGTTTGATGTCGAGTTCCATCTGCGCCAGGGCAGCCATGACAGTGAAGACCATGGCGCCCATGGGAGTGCCTGTATCGACGTCTCCGCCGCCAAGGTTCAGGACGCGCAGGTTGATGTGCCGCTGGCTCAGATCGGTGGCGAGGCTGAGCATGTTGGCTGTGGAGCGCCCGAGCCGGTCCAGCGTTGTGATGGCCAGGGTGTCGCCTTCTTGCAGGGCCCGCAATGCCTGCTCGAGTGCAGGGCGGTGTGCCCTGGCTCCACTGTGGTCCGCGTCGGCATCGACAACGTCGCCGGCCACGTCACCGGCGTTGAAGGCCTGCCCACGTTCACGCCGAGGCTGATCCGGACATCCGAGCTCGCCGGTTTCGATGCGGCCATGGTGCCGGATGTCCGCAACCGCGCCGACCACACCGCCGGACACATCCCCGGCTCCCACCAGCTCAGCGGCGGCCGAGTATCAAGTCCGTTGAGAACTGACAGGGAAATCCGAGGCCTAGCTAGGGGCTGCCCGCGAGCTGGTGAGGATGGCCAGGGAACGTGGCCTGTCCCTGGTGGGCCCGACGGACTGCTCAAGCAGCTGACCACGACCGTCATCGAGTCGGCCATCGAGGAGGAATTGGCCGAGCACCTGGGTTCACTTTCAGCGACCGATTCCCGAAAGGATTCGATGAAGCCGGTTGCCAAGGTGATCCCGGGTCGATGAATGCGGTGTCCTCGCCGGCGGTGTTGCATCAGTTGACCAGTGCGGCGGCGGTGAACTCCGGCCTGTTGTCACCCTGGGGATATATTTCGGTTCGTTTTTATGGTTCCGAGCGTATTTTTTCGTGGATTGTTCCGCAGGGGACGGAAGGGTGTACCTCGAGGGTGTAATTGGCAGTGTCTTGTTGGGTGACGAGTATTCCGTGCCTGTGTTCCAGGGCAACGGGTATCAGTCGGTTGACGGCGTCGGTGAGCTGGTCGTCTCTGCTGTGGGTCTCGCTGACGGCGATGTCGAGGCGGAACGGGGCGGTTTCGTGCATGCGGGTGTCCTTGTCTGGGGTGGGGCTTCGTAGCTGCGGGTTAGATCTGCGGGGACGGTGTTGACGTGTTGGTGCGGAAGGCGAGGATGCCGCCCTGGTTGTTGAACATGGACCGGCCCTTTCCGGCGAATTGGATCAGCCAGAGCGTGTTTCCGTCGTGGGTGACGCCGTCGGCGAGTCCGCGGGCGATTTCCTGGCTGTCCTTGCTGAGCTTGATCTCGTCGCGGGTCCGGATCCTTGTCCAGTCGCGGACGTATTCGTCTGTTGTCACGGTTCTCTTTTCTGTGGGTAGTGCATGGTTGTGGGGTTCTTTTTTGCGCGGCGGCGTTGTGGCGGCTATGCCGGGGATCGCGGTTGCGCGCCGGTGGAGTCCGGGGATCGGGAGGGTGCGGGGTGGGCCGCAACCCTGCGGTGCCGCTGTCCCCGCGGGTTTGGCGCGGTCCCCTGTCAACGGCATGAGCCGTTTCCCTTCACCGCCGGCCAGCACAATCGCCAGTACCTTCTTCGAAGCCATCATCACTCCCTTGTGTTCTTTTGCTGTTGACATTGGCTAGGCCCACCGCGCGTTTGGCGAGGATGCTTTGGATGGATGGCACCCCCGCTGCCTATATGGCTGCGAGGGTGGCAGCGTTTTTAGGAATTGGCGATCAGGCCCAGTTCGGCCTTCGAGGCCAGGGAGGGGTGCTTCGGGAACACTCGGACGGTGTAGCCGAAGGATCCAGAGCGGTTGATCAGGATGGACCCTGTGAACAGGTGGCGCCTGTTGCCGATGTCCTCTGTTTCGGTCAGTTCGACCAGAGCCACGTCCTCGAGTTCGTTTCCGTCCTGGGCCCGGCCATATGCCACTTCGACCGAGACGTCCTCGGGCGTGAGGTCGTGGAGGGAGATGTAGGCGCTGACCTGTAGGGTGTCGCCGATCTGTGGCTCCTCGGAGACGCCGACGGAATCGACGTGTTCCACGGTCAGCTGCGGCCAGGCGTTGCGGGTCTTGGTGATCCAGGCGGCCAGTTCCTTGGCTTCCTTGAAGGAACCCGATACCGCCTGCCTGCCCGCAACGGCGGCCGGACGGTAGAGCACGTTGACGTAGTCCTGAAGCATGCGCTCGGCCGAGACCGCCGGGCCCAGGTGGGCCAGGGTGTGTTTGATCGTGGAAACCCAGTGCGTCGGTACGGCTTCAGGGCTGGACTGGGACGGACCTGCGGCGCCGGCACCTTCGGAGAGCGTGGAACCATAGAAGCGCGGGGCCACCTGGGTTTCCAGGAGTTCGTAGAGGGCTGCGGCCTCGATGTGGTCGCGTTCGGCCGGGGACGCGTCGTTGTTGGCGGTGGGGATCGCCCAGCCATTCTCGCCGTCGTACATTTCGTCCCACCAGCCGTCCAGGACGGACAGGTTCAGTGAACCGTTGATGGCCGCCTTCATGCCGGACGTACCGCAGGCTTCCAGGGGACGCAGCGGGTTGTTCAGCCACACATCACAGCCCGGGAAGAGCGTGCGCGCCATGGCGATGTCGTAGTTCGGCAGGAACACGATCCGGTGCCGCACCGCGGGATCGTCCGTGAACTTCACCAGGTCCTGGATCATCTTCTTGCCGGCATCGTCCGCGGGGTGGGACTTGCCGGCGATGACCAGCTGGATGGGGTGCTTGGGGTCCAGCAGCAGCGCCTTCAGCCGTGCCGGGTCGCGGAGCATGAGCGTCAGTCGCTTGTACGTCGGCACGCGTCGGGCGAAGCCGATGGTCAAGACATCGGGGTCCAGCACGGTGTCGGTCCACCGCAGTTCGGCGTCGGCCGCGCCGCGCTTCTTCCAGGCGGCGCGGAGCCGGCGTCGAACGTCTTCCACGAGGGACACACGGAGTTCCCGACGCAGGGCCCAGAGTTCTTCGTCCTTGACGTCGTAAATCTTGTCCCACCCCCGGGCGTCCACATCGCTGTCACCAAAGTACTTTGCGGCCAGCATGCTCATCTTCGGGTCTATCCAGGTGGGGACGTGCACGCCGTTGGTTACCGAGGTGATGGGAATTTCCGAATGGTCGAAGCCTGGCCACAGCCCGGAGAACATCTCGCGGGACACCACACCGTGCAGTTTGGCCACGCCGTTGGCGCGCTGCGCCAGACGCAGCCCCATGACAGCCATGTTGAAGACCGCGGGGTTGCCGCCGTCGTAGTTCTCCCGGCCCAGTTCCAGGACTTTCTCCACCGGAACATCCGGTGCCAGGCCGGCGTCGAAGAAGTGCCTGATCTGCACGGCCTCGAAGCGGTCGATCCCGGCAGGGACTGGGGTGTGGGTGGTGAACACGGTCGAAGCCCGGCCTGCGGCCAATGCCTCCTCCCAACTCAGCGAATCGGTCCCGGCGGACATGAGCTCCTGGATGCGTTCGATGCCCAGGAATCCGGCGTGGCCCTCGTTTGTGTGGAACACCTCCGGGGCCGGCGTGCCCGTGAGGCGCTGGTAGGCGCGCAGCGCCTTCACCCCGCCCATGCCCAGCAGGAGCTCCTGCTGCAGGCGGTGGTCGCCGCCGCCACCATAAAGGCGGTCGGTAATGCCGCGGGCGGCGTCGTCGTTGGCGGGCACGTTGGAGTCGAGCAGCAGGAGCGGCACACGCCCGACGTCGGCCCGCCAGATGTGCGCGCGCAGCTTGCGGTCACCGGACAGCGGGAGTGTGATCAGAACAGGCGTCCCGTCTTCTTCACGCAGAAGCGTCAGCGGCAGGCCGTCCGGGTCCAGCACCGGGTACGTTTCCTGCTGCCAGGCGTCCCTGGAGAGCGACTGCTTGAAGTAGCCCGCCTGGTAAAGCAGCCCGACGCCGATGAGCGGCACGCCGAGGTCCGAAGCGGCCTTCAGATGGTCCCCGGCCAGGATGCCCAGGCCGCCCGAGTACTGCGGAAGCACCTCGGTAATACCGAATTCCGGAGAGAAATACGCAATACGCACCGGCGCCTCCTCACCCAGGCCCTGATACCAGCGCGGCTCACTCAGATACCGGTCCAGATCCGCGGCGGCGGACTGGATCCGCTCAACAACTGCAGCATCCGCCGCGAGTTCGTGCAGTTCTTCGCGGCTGACCAGACCCAGGAAGGTCATCGGGTCATGCTTGCTCTGTTCCCATGCTTCGGTGTTCAGGGCGGCAAACAGTTCGCGTGTCGGCAAATGCCACGACCAGCGCAGGTTCTTCGCCAACCGTGCCAACGGAGCAATTGCTTCCGGCAGAACCGTTCGAACCGTAAACCTTCGAATCGCCTTCACTTCCTGCCACCTCCGCCCGAAGTGCCCCACGGTGAATCCAGCTCGGCCCGACCGCCGGACAAAGAGCATTCGCAGCCTTCCGGTGTGATCCTGTCAGGCCGGGCAACGGCCGGTTCGGTCATAATTTTCATGCTGCATACCTCCGGGAGATTGTTGTATTCATTGGGGAGAGTGGGGATAGCAGTCAGCCGGACGTGGGAACTCCGCGACCGCCCGAGCGAATGAAGAGCTTGCTAGTTGTGGGCTCTTTGCGAACCTGCAGCCGACACGGAACCCGGCCAGGTCAAGCGGAGTTCCTACCGAAACCGAGTGTTGTTGTTCAATTCGGTAGATTCTCAGTCGTGGGACGATGTCGACTGGGATTCACCGCTCATGAACAGACCCGGGCACCCTGCTGTCCCGAGCTCTGCGGGGTGCAGAGCACACACATCATGTAGACGGTTTGGGTGATCCGCGTGGATCCCGGATTTCGGGATGCCGCCCCGTCCTCTTCGACGGCCGCAGCAGTCTGTTCGACCAACCCATGATGGGAATCCAATGACTCCAGACATGTCTTGAGGGGGCCTGTAGTTGTGGGCGACAAGGGTACGTTCGTGACGGAACCGGGAGTGCAGTTGTTGTCGGGGCTGAGGAAGGAACCCCGCCGTTCTTCAGAGCCACGTCGAAAGCAGATTTGGAAGAGGAACCGGATTCTGGCCGTAACATCACTCGGCGGTCCTAACCAGACTGGACGGCGGTGAACTTGAGCAACAGCGCATGCTCCGGGTTCAGGATGGGCATTGGAAGCCCCACCTCCGCGAGGAACCGGCCGCTCGCTTCCGCCCCGGAAGCCAGCCATGCCGGTGGCTGGACCTGGGTGAAGGTGTGGGCATAGTCGGCGTCGCCGGGTGCAGGGAAAATGGCCTCAACCTTGTAAGTGCGCTCGGGGTCAAGCCCCGGAACGGCAACGCGGCCGGGCTGTTCGGCGAACGACGTCCGGGTACTGACGACGGCGAACAGGGCGGACCCGCCGTCGTCGGACACCACACCGTGGAGCATCAGGGAGTCGTCCGGGACGTCCGCGCGGACCATCCGCCCGCTGTGGATGAGCCCACGGTGCTCCTTGTAGAGGCCAATGAAGCGCTTGAGTTCCTCGCGTTCGGCGCCCTGTACCTGACGGACATCCCATTCCATGCCGAAGTGCCCGAACAATGCGGTGATGGCGCGGAAGGAGAGATCGTGCGTCCGGGCCGTGGTGTGCGAGGTGGTGGGGCCGATGTGTCCGCCCACCAGTTCCGGCGGAACCACGACGCCGGTCCAGCGCTGGATGGTTTGCCGCTCGAGGGCGTCGTTGCAGTCCGAGGCCCAGATCCGGTCTGTGCGCTCGAGGATGCCGAGGTCCACACGGGCACCGCCTGAGGAGCAGCTTTCAATCTCGACGCCGGGATGGGCCTTCTTCAGTTCGTCAAAAAGCCGGTAGGCGGCCAGGGTCTGCTCGTGGACGGAGGAGCGGCCGGCATGGCCGTGCTCCAG
>DIZT01000141.1:0-909 GCA_002427975.1 Micrococcaceae bacterium UBA6021
TCTCGTAGTAGTCGGTGACAACCTTGGAACCGGGAGCAACAGAGGTCTTGACCCACGGCTTGGACGTCAGGCCCTTGTCGACGGCGTTGCGGGCCAGCAGGGCTGCGGCCAGCATCACGGACGGGTTGGACGTGTTGGTGCAGGACGTGATGGACGCGATGGATACCGCGCCGTGGTCCAGTTCGAACTCGCGGCCGTCTTCGGTCTTGATGTGCACCGGGTTGGACGGGCGCCCGTGGGCTCCGTTTGCGGCGGACACAACACGGCTGGTCTCGGTGGTGTGCGAGTCGGCGTGCGTGAACGACGGGGCGTCCGATGCGGGGAACGATTCGTCCAGGGACTCGTCAACGCTGCCGTCTTCGATGGCGACGTAGTTGTGGATGTCCTTGCGGAACTGTTCCTTGGCATCGGTCAGCTCAATGCGGTCCTGGGGACGCTTGGGGCCGGAGATGGAGGGAACAACCGTGGACAGGTCCAGCCCGAGGTACTCGGAGAACTTGATCTCGCGGGAAGGATCGTGCCAGAGGCCCTGTTCCTTCGCGTAGGACTCCACGAGTGCCACATTTTCGTCCGAGCGGCCGGTGAGGCGCAGGTAGTCCAACGTGACGTCGTCGATCGGGAACATTGCGGCGGTGGAGCCGAATTCCGGGCTCATGTTGCCGATGGTGGCGCGGTTGGCCAGCGGCACTGCCGCAACACCTTCGCCGTAGAATTCCACGAACTTGCCCACAACACCGTGCTTGCGCAGCTGCTCGGTGATGGTCAGCACAACGTCCGTAGCGGTGGCGCCGGCCGGAATGGACCCGGTCAGCTTGAAGCCCACAACACGCGGGATGAGCATGGAGACAGGCTGCCCCAGCATGGCCGCTTCGGCTTCGATGCCGCCAACGCCCCAGCCCAGGACACCCA
>DIZT01000141.1:945-30131 GCA_002427975.1 Micrococcaceae bacterium UBA6021
GTGTGCGAGTCGGTGCCGACGCAGGTGTCGGGGTAAGCACGGAGGACGCCGTCGATTTCGCGGGTCATGACAGTGCGGGCCAGGTATTCGATGTTGACCTGGTGCACAATGCCGGTTCCCGGGGGAACAACCTTGAAGTCGTCGAATGCGGTCTGGCCCCAACGCAGGAACTGGTAACGCTCGCCGTTGCGCTGGTATTCGATCTCCATGTTGCGCTCCAGTGCGCCGGAGTTGCCGAAAACGTCGATCTGCACGGAGTGGTCAATGACCATTTCCGCCGGAGCCAGCGGGTTGACCCGCTTGGGGTCACCGCCGAGTTCCTTGACCGCTTCACGCATTGTCGCCAGGTCAACCACGCAGGGGACGCCGGTGAAGTCCTGCATGATCACGCGGGCAGGCGTGAACTGGATTTCTGTATCGGGCTGGGCATCAGGATCCCAGCCAGCCAAGGCACGCACGTGATCGGCAGTGATGTTCGCGCCGTCCTCGGTCCTCAACAGGTTTTCAAGCAATACCTTGAGGCTGAACGGAAGGTTTTCTGCACCTTCAACGGAGTTCAACCGGAAAATTTCGTATTCGGTTCCGGCTACATTAAGTTTGCCTTTTGAACCGAAGCTGTCCACAGTGCTCATCGCAGGACTCCTCTCGCAACAGTTTCATCTTTGTCGCGCGGTAGACCGCTTGCTAGTTAGGCAGGCCTAATTAGTGCTGCCCCCAAAAGTTGCAGGAGGTCAGCCGTGAATACGGGGCGCGACGTGGGATTACTACCGCCATCCTAGTGGCATCAACGGCCGGGCGTCAGTAACGCCACCGTCTCCAGGTGATGGGTGTGGGGGTACAGGTCGAATGCACGCAGTCCCGCCAGGGCCCAGCCTGCCTGCTGGAAGTACCCCACGTCCCGGGCAAACGATGCCGGATCACAGGACACGTAGGCGATGGCCCGGGGCCCGGCAGCGATCAGCTGGCTGACCACCGGCTTGCCGGCGCCTGCGCGGGGCGGATCCAGCACGACGGCATCGAAATTCCGCGGCTTCTGGCGGAGGACGCGCTCCACCCGGCCCTGCACGATCTCCACCTGCGGGGCTCCAAAGAGATTCTTGCGGGCGTCCCGGCTGGTCCCCGTGGCACCTTCCACCGAGAGAACCGACCCGGTCTCGCCCACCGCGTCAGCCAGCGGAGCCGTGAACAGCCCGGCGCCGGCGTAGAGGTCCGCGACCACGGATCCAGCGGTCAGGAATCCGCCGTTATGGAGGAATTCTGTGACAGCCCCCACAAGGGCCCCGGGCGCGTCGCGGTGGATCTGCCAAAAACCGGCGCCCGTGACCCGGTAGTCATGTCCGGCTGCCGACTCCTGCACCCAGGTCCGGCCCCGCAGCTGCGCCACGTCCCCGCTCAGGGGGTCGAAAGTGGCCACGGAAACGTCGTCCGGAAGCTGGGCCGCGATGGCACTGAGCCGCTTGGGTTTGGTGCCCGGAGCAGGGGCCAGCAGTACCAGCGGGCGTGAGCCGTTCGACGGCGCCGCCACCTCCACGCGTTCGATGCCCTGCAGGTCGAGGTCCCACAAGCGCAGCCCGTTGATGCGCTCCGTTGCGAGCGGCATCTCCCGGACTGGAATGATGTGGTCCGAACGGTGCGCGTGCATGCCCAGTTTCCCGCCCGGGGTCACCGAGAAACTGGCGCGCGTCCGCCACCCAAGGCCAGTGCCGGCGTCGTACTTTGAATCCGGCCCGCTCCCGTCCACGGCCTCCACCACGTTTCCCAGGTCCAGCCCCTCGGGCAGGCGTTCGACGGCGGCGAGCCGCTGAAGCTGTTCGGCCAGTACCGCCGACTTGAGCCCGCGCTGGCGGGCCAGCGCGATGTGGCCGAATTCGGCCCCGCCCACCGGCGGATGCCCGTGGGCCCAGGCACGGAGGGAGTCGGCCGCACGCCAGAAGTGCTCCACACGGTCCGGAGAGGCGTCCAGCACCTCTACGACGTCGGCGCGCCAGAACTTGGCTGACTCCCCGGCGTCGGTGAGGCGGGCGCGGACTTTTTCGCCGGGGATGCCGTGGCGGACAAAGATCACCCTGCCCTCGTGACGGGCCACGCAGTGGCCGCCGTGGGCCACGGGACCGACGTCGAGCACCAGTTCGGTGGGGGCTGCAGTGGCAGCTGCGGAGTGGGTCTGGGTGTGGGGGTTCATCGGATATCCTGCAGGTTTTTAGCTTCTTCGGACGATTTCAACTGCCACGGGACACTGGCCACCATCACGCCAGGTTCGAAGTGCAGCCGGGTCTTGATGCGCAGCGCTGTCTGGTTGTGGACAAGCTGTTCCCACCATTTACCCACGACGTATTCGGGGATATAGACCACGATCAGGTCGCGGGGGGAATCACGGCGCATGTTCTTGACGTATTCCATGATCGGCGTAATGGTTTCCCGGTAAGGGCTGGCGAGCACGGTCAACGGCACAGGGATCTCCAGCTTTTCCCAGTCGGCAACCGTGTGCGCGGTTTCCTCTGCGTCAATATCCACCGTGATGGCGTCCAGCCGTGACGGCCGCGAGGCCCGTGCATAGGCCAGCGCGCGCAGCACCGGCTTGCGCACATGGGAAACCAACAGTACCGCGTGGACCCTGGACGGCAGGGCCCGTGGAGAGGAGTCCTCATCCACAGCCAGTTCCTTGGCCACGTTGTCATAGTGTGACCGGATGCTCCACATGATCAGGAACAGGAAGAACATGGCCAGCAGCGCGATCCACGCGCCCTGCTCGAACTTGGTGATGAGGACGATCACCAGGACCAGGCCCGTCATGCCGAAGCCAATGCTGTTAATGGTCCGTGACTTCATCATCCGCCGCCGGGCGGTTTTGTCCTTGGCGAGCTTCAGGTGCCTCCCCCAGTGCCTGATCATGCCCAGCTGGCTCGCGGTGAACGAGATAAAGACGCCCACAATGTAGAGCTGGATCAGTTTGGTGACATCGGCGTTGAAGGCGATGATCAACACCAGGGCGCCGGCGGCCAGGGCCAGCACGCCATTGCTGAACGCCAGGCGGTCGCCTCTGGTCCGCAGCTGGCGCGGCAGGTAGCCGTCCTGGGCCAGGATGGAGCCGAGCACCGGGAACCCGTTGAAGGCAGTGTTCGACGCGAACACCAGAATCACTCCGGTGGCCGCCACCACGACATAGAACGCGATGGACCCTGGCCCGAAGATGGTCTGGGCGATCTGGCTGATGGCGGGATTCTGGATGTAATCTTCGGGCAGAGGCTGGCCGTCCAGCAGGAACTCCCGCGCCGGATCCAGCACGATGTGGACCTTGGTGGCATTGGCCAGGTACATGATGCCGGCCAGCATCGCGGCACCGATGGCGCCGAGCAGCAGCAGGGTGGTGGCCGCGTTTTTGCTCTTGGGCACCTTGAAGTTGGGCACACCGTTGCTGATGGCTTCGACACCGGTCAGCGCAGCGGCGCCGGAGGAAAAGGCCCGCAGCAGCAGGAAAGCGCCGGACAGGCCCACCAGCCCTTCGTCGAAGCCGGGGGTCGGCACGATCGTGAAAGCCGCGGACGTTGCTTCACCCAGCTGGCCGGTTGCGGCCTGGAAGACCCCCACGGCCGTCATGCCCAGGATCGAGGCCATGAATATGTAGGTGGGGACGGCGAAAACGCTCCCTGCCTCCTTGATTCCGCGGAGGTTCACGAGGGCGAGGATGACGACGCCGATAGTGGCGATGAGCGCCTGTTGCCCGTGCAGGGAGGGCACGGCCGTGGTGAGGTACGCCGCCGCCGAAGACATCGAGACCGCTACCGTCAGGACGTAGTCCACCAGGAGCGCTGACGCCACCGTCAACCCGGCGAACTTGCCCAGGTTTTCGTTGGCGATCTCGTAGTCCCCGCCGCCGGAAGGGTACGCATGCACGTTCTGCCGGTAGGACGCCACCACAGTCAGCAGCACCACCATGACGGCGAGCCCAACCCACGGCGAAAAGGCCACAGCGCCCACTCCGGCCAGGGCCAGTGTCAGCAGAATTTCATCGGGAGCATACGCTACGGAAGACAACGCATCGGAGGCGAAGACCGGGAGTGCAATGCGTTTGGGCAGCAGGGTGTGGGCGAGCCTGTCATTCCTGAAGGGCCTGCCCACCAGCACGCGTTTCACGGCGTTGAGTATAGTCAGCACTCCACAAAGCTAGTCTGATTCCGGGCCGGTGTCATGACGGCGCCAGGTCCGCTGCAGCACGCGCGGTGCCGGTAGAGTTCTAGCAGCAGCAACAGGCTAAGGAAGTTGAGGAGATACGGTGGCGCATTTCGTGATCATGGGATGTGGCCGGGTAGGGGCGACTCTCGCGCACACGCTGGAGGATGCCGGTCATTCCGTCGCCATTATTGACCAGGACGACCGTGCGTTCCGCCGGCTTCGGCAGGGCTTCACCGGGCGCAAGGTCACCGGGGTGGGCTTTGACCGTGACACCCTCCAGCAGGCCGGAGTGGCCGAGGCCTACGCCTTCGCCGCCGTGTCCAGCGGCGACAACTCCAACATCCTTGCCACCCGCGTGGCCCGCGAGACGTTCCATGTCCCCCACGTCGTGGCCAGGATCTATGACCCCGGCCGGGCCGAAATCTACCAGCGGCTCGGCATCCCCACCGTTGCCGCGGTCCGGTGGAGCGCGGACCAGGTATTGCGCCGTATCCTTCCCGAGCAGCACCTCGCCGGCGACTTCCGCGAGCCTTCCGGCCGGCTGGTACTCGCCGAAGTGGATCTGGACGCAGGATGGATCGGCCACCGGATCAGCGAGATCGAAAAAGCCGCCGACGTCCGGGTGGCGTACCTGACACGGTTCGGTGAGGGCATGCTCCCCGAAACCGGGACCTCATACCAGGACGGCGATACCGTCCATGCCATGCTGCCGGTGGACCGCAGTTCCCAGGTCGCCCAGATCCTGGCCAAAGCACCCGCCAAGGAGTTGTAGTGAAAGTAGTTATCGTCGGCGCCGGCAGCGTCGGGTCATCGATCGCCAGGGAATTGCTGGCGCACAAGCACGAAATCCTGCTGATCGACCTCAAGCCCGAGGTCATCGGACGCAGTGGGCTGCGCGGTGCGCACTGGCTGGTGGGCGACGCCTGCGAGCTCAGCACCCTGCAGGGAGCGAAAGTGGAGGACGCCGACGTCGTCGTTTCAGCCACCGGCGATGACAAGGTGAACCTGGTGGTCTCTCTCCTGGCCAAGACCGAATTCGGCGTGGGCCGCACGGTGGGCCGGGTCAACAACCCCAAAAACGACTGGATGTTCAACGACTCCTGGGGCGTGGACGTTGCCGTGAACACACCCCAGCTGATGACCGCGCTCGTGGAGGAAGCTGTGGAGATCGGTGACCTGGTCCGGCTCCTGACACTGCAGACCGGCGTCGCCTCGCTGGTGGAGTTCACGGTGCCGCACGATTCCCATGTCATTGGCCTGACCGTCGGAGACATCCAGTGGCCCGAGGACGCCACGCTGGTCGCCATTCTCCGGGACCACGCGCCTATAACCCCCAGCCGCGACGACGTCATCGATGGCGGCGACGAGCTGTTCTTCGTCACCACCATCGCGGCGGAGGACGAGTTGCGTGCGCTGCTGTCGCCGGAATCAGCAGGTGAGTCCAGCGAAGCCCCCGAGCCCCAAAGCGTGAAGCCTGCAGCGGGTCAGGCTCCGGAGGACGACGGCTTCGACGGCTGAACGTCCTCGGCTGCCTGAACCGGGCGGGTGAGGAGCCACGCAATCCAGACGCCGAGGATATACAGCGGCGCCCCCATGATCAGGCGTGTGGTGGCCAGGGCGGTCAGTCCGTCCTCCCCCATCAGGTACAAAGGGACCTGGACGACGAGCCGAAGCACCAGCACCGCCACGATGATCCACGTGCCCAGGCGGTAGGCCCTGACGCGCGCGGCGTCCTTGCGCCAGTGAAGGCCTTCGTTACGGATGAACCCGAACAACAGGCCGGCCACCGGCCACTTGATCGCTATGGAGACGACCATGGCGAGGATGTAAGCGGCGTTGGTGATGAAACCCGGCAGATAGAAATCCTCGGCCTTGCCCGTCGTGTTTGCGAGCCAGGCCGAAATGCCCACCCCGACCACGCCGGCGAGGGCCTGCGTCAGCGGGCGTCGCTGGATGAGCCGGACCACCGTAAAGACGGCGGCCGACGCCAGTGCGGCCACCAGCGACGGCGTCAGGTCACGGGTGATGGTGAACGCGACCAGGAAGACCAGGCCGGGCACGATGCTCTCGGCAATGCCCTGGACGCCGCCGGCACTGCGCAGGACGTCTATCCTGCCGTCATGCGTGCGGTGCAGGCCGGCCTTCGCCGCGTATCCCTCGGCCAGCATTGCCATTGTTGGCGGCTCCTGGGCCGGCTCGGAAGGCTTCTCGGGCTGCTGGGGCGCGGTCATTCGTTCTCCTGGCGGGACAGTATTTCATAGCGCGGATTGAACATGGTGGGCATTCCGTGGCTTTGGGACAGCATGCCCTCGAGGCGGACTTCGGTCCCGGCAGCGATGCCTGGCACCCTGCGCCGTCCCAGCCAGACCACCTGCAGGCGGCCGCCCCTGCCCTGGGCCTTCTTCACCCCGGACGAGCGAACGTCAGGGTCCGAGACGATGGCGGTGAAGGCCGCGTTTTGGTCTGCGGGCATGTAGGTGACCGATTCGATGTGCCCATGGCACACCACCCGCCCCCGTTCCGGCAGCTGGCTGACCGGCACGCCAGTGTCCGGGCCGGACTGCGGGTCGCCTTGGCGGGAATCAGCCAATCTGCGTGATTTCCGGACCGCGTTCAGGGCCTTTGAATTCTGGGCCCTTGAGCTCGGGGGCAACAGGCGGCGGGGTGACGCTGGCATCCTTGGGGAGGCGGAGTTGGAGCAAGTCCCTGGGCGGCATGGGGCTGTCGCCACGGATCACCACAATCTTGCGGAACAGTGACTCCAGCGGGGCCGCGGCCTCGCGCTCCATGGCTGCCGCGCCACCCAGGACGCCACGGAGGAACCACCGCGGGCCGTCGACGCCGATGAAGCGGGCTACCCGGTAGCCCTGGCTTCCGTCCTGCGCGCCGGCGGGCAGTTTGGCGATCAACTCGGTTCCGAAGGCACCCTGGACTTCTTCGACCTGTCCGCCCTGGCTCCCCACGGACTGACCGATCTGTTCGCGGATCTCGTCCCAAAGCCCCTCTGTCTTAGGGGCTGCGAAGGCCTGCAGCTGAAGGCTGGAGCCGTTCAAATCCAGGGTCACGGCCACTACGCGCTGGGTGGCTTCCTCCACCTCGAGCCGGAGTTGGAGTCCCTCGCTCGGCGTGATCAGCAGCGCACCGAGATCAACGTAGCCGTCCCGGCTGGAGACTTCAGAAACGTCGAACGGGCCGGTAACCCCCCGCCCGGTGTCCGCCGAGGCCGAGTCGGAGGAATCCGATGATTCCGCTGAGGCCTGGGAATCGTCCGGTTCGGCCGCGTGTTCCTTCTTGGATTTCCTGCCGAGCCCAAAAACCATGGGGTTTGTCTCCTTAGTTGTAAAAGTGACTCGCCGGCCCGGGGGTCCCGTCGGAAGTCTTCGCTGCCGCGGGCAACCAACGCTGGTTGCGCCCACCGGCGGGTGTCAGGCGTTTGGCGTGGTGAAGCCGCCGGTGGATCCGAAGCCGCCGGCTCCCCGCACCGATTCACTCAGTTCGTTGACGGGGACAAACTGCGCGTACTCCACCCGCTGGATCACCATCTGTGCAATTCTATCGCCGCGCCGCAGCTCGATTGCGTCACGGGAATCAGTATTGAGCAGGGTCACGGAAATTTCCCCGCGATAGCCTGCGTCCACGGTGCCCGGGGCATTGACGATGGTCAGCCCGTGCTTCGTGGCCAGGCCGGAGCGGGGGTGGATCAGGGCAACAAAGCCATCCGGCAGCGCGATGGAAACCCCCGTTGGAACCAGCTTCCGCTCCCCCGGCGCCAGCACCACATCCTCCCGGGCCCGCAAGTCAGCTCCCGCATCGCCGGGGTGGGCATAGGACGGCGCCGCCAGCCCGGCGTCGAGCATTTTCAGCTGCACCTGCAGCGTCAGGGCACCGTACGCGACGGCGGCATCCGGCGCAGAGCCGGGCAGCCCATTCCCGGGAACGGTTTCAACAGTGGCAAGTTCGTCAGTCACAGTCACTCAGTCTAACGCCCAGCCGCAGTTCCGTCCTAGATTCGCCGCGACGCCCCAGCCACGACAGGATGAACCCAAGATGAAATAGCCAGCCAAAGGTGTAAAGCTGGTGGCATGCCCGAATCCAGTTCCACTGTGCCTGTCCCTGACGCCCCCTCCGCCGGCACCCCGGCAGTTTTCCAGGAGAGGCTGTGGCCGAACCTCTGGATATGGATCATCGCGGCAGGGATCTCCGGTGCCGGGATCCTCGTTTTCGCCCCGATCAGCCTGGCGGCGGGCTACACGGCCGCAGGCGTACTCTTCACGGTCATCGCGGTCCTGTTGTTGCTCTCCACGCCAACCATCATGGTCACCCGTGATGCCTTAACTGTAGGCCGCGCCACCATCGAGCGCCGGTTCGTCGGGGAGGTGGAAACGTTCCGCGGCAAGGACGCCACTGCCCAGCGGGGTACGCGGCTCAACGGCCTCGCCTACCTGTGCATCCGGGGCTGGATCGACCCCGTGGTCCGGATCGGGATCACCGACCCGTCAGACCGGACACCCTATTGGCTGGCATCGTCCAGGCGGCCCGAGGAACTCGCTGCCGCACTTTGGGAGAAATAGGCCCCGCGTCAGCCCTCGTGACACCCTTAATAACTCCGGACACCTCCCGTTTGCGCGCCGCGCGGGCACAGCGTTGCGCAAGCGTCCCGAAAGTGCCGGAATATCGCGGCGCGCCATCGCTCCTAACCCAAAAAAGTGCCAGCGGGTGGCAGAGTTTCGATTGATAGTAATGCCAGGGTGGAGGATTTGTATGCAGGATCTACGGCTTGTAGGCGTACACGACGACGGGGAGCATCTCCTGTTGAGCGGCGCCGGCGGCGAGATGTTCCAGCTGCCGATCGATGAAGCACTGCGGGCGGCCAGCCGGTCTTCGGCGAAAGCCGTGTCCGCGGCCGCGCCCATTTCCATGTCCCCGCGGGACATCCAGTCGCGGATCCGCTGCGGTGCCACCGCAGCGGCGGTGGCGGAGCTTTCGGGGCTTCCCCTCGCAAAAGTCGAGCGCTATGAGGGCCCGGTCCTTGCCGAGCGGGAGTATGTGGCGCAACAGGCGCGGAAGGTGGAAGTGGCGTCGCCCTCCCCCGCCCATGACACGTACCGCTCCGTTTTCGGCGACAACCCGGCTTCCCTGAACGACATGGTCAACCACCGGCTCTCAGCCCACGGGATTGAACCGTCCACCGTGGAATGGGACTCGTGGCGGCGCCAGGACGGCAACTGGACCGTGGCGGCCCGTTTTGAAACCACAAAAGACGGCACCTCCGGCATCGGCGAGGAGCCGCCTGCTCTGTGGACTTTCAGCCCGGCCCGCAAATCGCTGCAGAATACCAACCGCTGGGCCCAGCAGCTCAGCGAGCTGGAGCCGCTGGACGGTCCTGTACCGGCCCGCCGCCTCACCGCGGTCTCGGACCGGCCCTTTGATTTCGAAACCGATGCCGAAGCGGCGGCCGCCCGCCATTCGACGGGCCCGCAGGCCGTCCCGCAGTCAAGGGAATCCGACGGTCTCCTTGATATGCTCCGTTCCCGCCGTGGCCAGCGCCTCGGCGTGGACGAAGACGCGGACGATGCCTTGGCGCTGCTGCTGACTCACGGCGTGCCGGCGGCGCATCCGCGTCCTTCGGAGGTCGTCCCGGAACCGGAAACCCGGTCACCGGAATCCAGGGAACAGCAGTACCGGGAGCCGGACATCCGTGGGGCGGCTCCCGCCGATTCCACCTCGCCCGACGACGCCGCTCCTACCGCTACAGCAGATCCCCTCACCCGCAAGCGAGAGGGCCGGCCGTCGACGCTGTCCCGGCTGAGCCTCACCCCGCCGCACCGGGACTCTGACGATGATGACGTCCTGAAACTGCACGACGGCGTCAGCACTAACACGCGGGAAATCACCATTGTGGCGTCTCCGCTTCGCCCGGCAGTGCCGGGTGCTCCAGGCGAGTCCGGGCCGGGACGCACGGCGCCGAGCGTGGGCCTCGACGAACTGCTGGGCGGCGGAAGCCCGCGCCGGGCACCCTACGCGGCCGGCGCCGACGAGGCAGGATCCGGCCAGCACCACGACCCTAACGCGGACCAGCCTGAACGGCAGCCCGCCAAACCGAAACGGTCCACGGTTCCCAGCTGGGATGAGATTGTCTTCGGGACCAAGCGGGACTGACGCCTCAGCGTCCCCGCGGCCTGCCTTCGGCCGGAAAGCACAGGAGCGGAACTTCGCGTTCGGCTTTGGTCAGTGAGCCGTGCTGGCCCACAACCTCCATCGCGGCGGGACGGACGCGTCGTGTGTCGTAGAGGGCCAGGGCGTCCCGCGCGGCAATCATGATGTCGCCGATCCGGGGAGCGACGGCGGGGCGCAGCGTCCCGAACAGTCCGGCGGCAAGGGCATCCTCCCGGGTGAAAGCCCAGATCCTGTCGCCGAACCGGGCACGCCAAGCGCCCAGCAGGCGCTCCCGGACCAGGGCATCCTCCGGGTCCTCAAGGTAGAGATGGACCATCCGCGGCTCGCCCGCCGTATGCCGCACACCATCAATAAGCGACGGGTCCGCGGCGAAGTCAATCCGCTGCTGTTCCGGGACATCGAGCATCCCATGGTCCGCGGTGAGGAGTATGGTTGTGCCGGCCGGAAGCGACGCGTTGAGCCGTTTGACCGTTGCGTCGAGCTCTTCGAGCTGGTGTTCCCACTGTTCAGACTGGCAACCGTACCGGTGGCCGGCCTTATCCAGTTCGTTGACGTAGAAGTACATCAGGGACGGCCCGCCGGCGTCCATGGCGTCGGCGGCGGCTGCGGTGCGGGCGTGGGCTGTCACGGCTGAGACGAAATTCCCGCCGCGGAGGGCCGCCTGTGTCATGGGCGAGTTGCCGAACTGCGGCAGGCTGACGGTGGTCACAGCAACCGACTCGGCAGCCCGTTCGAAGACAGTGGGGAACGGCTGCCATGCAGCGGGCTCCACCTTGGCATCCCAGTTGCCGAGCATGTTCACCACTTTGTCCTGCTCCGGGTCCAGGACGTCATAGCCCACCATTCCGTGCTGGCCGGGCGGGAGGCCTGTGCCGAAGCTGGCCAGGGCCGCCGCAGTGGTTGAGGGGAACGTGGAGTCCAGCCATACAGGGACTTCCCCCTGGCCGGCCTGCATCACGGACCGCAGGAAGGGGGTGTGGGCGGACTTTTGCTTCAGCAGGTTCCGGCCCAGTCCGTCGGCAAGGACCACGCAGACGCGTGACGCACGCGGAAGTCCGAGGGTGTTCGTGAAACCGGCCACCCCCAGGCTGGCCGCAGCGCTGGTGAGGACGTCAGCGATGGACCGCCTGCCAAAACCAGGCGCCGGCGGCATGCTCAGCGGCTGGGCGGACCCTTCGGAACCGGCTGCGGAAGACACTGCAGAAGAGGCTGTGGAGACGGTTGCTTTCCCTTGGTCCGGCATCTCAGCGCTGCTGGTGCCCGCGGCTGAGCCTGTTTCCGAACACGCTCGTCCGGGGCCGGGGCTGGAGCGTCTGGCCCGTGTGCGGGACAGGAGCGGTGGAGCCGGTGTTCACGGCCCGCAGCGCACGGGCGAAGAGTTTGGCATCCTGGACGGCCTGGGAGCCGTCGGCCTCGGCACTGATTCGCAGGACGATGTCTTCCTGGGCAATGGTGCCACTGTAGCCGTGGTCTGCCTCGCACTGCGGGTCCCCGCAGCTCGCCGGGCCCATGTCCAGCCGCTGGCCGCCGGACCAGGCAATGGCAAGAGTGACTTCCCGGACCGGATCCGAGGGTTTGTAGTTCTGCGGCTGGGAGTACATGTAGCTCAGGACCACAGAGCGGATCTGCGCGACGGGAACAGATTCGGTGGAGATCTGGGCGACGATCTGCTCGCCGGCGTCGTCAAGCTGCTGGTCGTCGACGTGGGTGATGACCAGCATGTCGGAGGTCAGGACCAGCACCGTGATGTGGCGGCGGACTTCGGCCCGGTCAAAGTGGGTTTCCAGGTGCACCAGGTGGGCCACGCATTCGCGGCCGTCCAGGGCATCGTCAACGACGTCGGCCACCAGTCGCGGGTAGAAGCCGGCCTTCTGGAGGGCGCCGTCCAGGCTCTGGGCCTGGGGCGTGTGGCTGTGTGAGCTGTGGACGTGGGTTGCCTGGTTGTCACTGCCGGGCGTGGAAGGCGTCGACTTGGAAGGCTGTGAGCTCATTCCCCCATTTTCACAGATCGGCCGGGGACATGCTAACTGCGGTCAGCCCAGCATGGCACGGCGGGCACTGTCCGTGCGCTGGGCCGCGTTGCCGATCCGGATGTCCGCGGCCAGGATGGACACGCCCTGGGGTCCGCAGAGGACAGGGTTGAATTCCACCAGGGCTATTTCCGGATGGTTGTCCTTCATCCAGGCCAACCGCCCCGCGAGTTCCTCCAAGGCACCGATGTCCACGGCGGGAAGGCCCTGGTAGCCGAAGAGTTTGCGGGCAGCACGCGGAGCGCGGATGAAGTCCTTCACGTCGGCGGCGGACAGCGGAGGCACGCGGTGCGCCCAGTCATCCAACAGGTTGACGGCGTCCCCGGCCAGCCCGAAGGAAACCACCGGCCCCAGCAGCGGGTCCTCGATGGCACGGAACGTACACGCCTGCCCCACGGGGGCCATGGACTGCACCTCCAGGGACGGCGAACCGTAGGGTGCCAACGAGCGCCGCATCTGGACGATATTGCGGCGGAGCGAATCCGCGTCCTCGATGTCCAGGCGCACTCCGCCCAGGTCGAGGCGGTGGCGCCGGGCCGGGTCGGTGGTTTTGAGGGCGACGGGCCAGCCCAGCCTGCCGGCGGCAGCAACGGCCTCATCTTCTGACTCGAAGCCGGCGGACGGCAGCACCGGAATCCCGTAGTGCGCCAGCAACTCTGCCGCGGACACCGGATCCAGCGACTTGAGTTGCTCCCCGTGGACATCGGAGAGAAGGCGATCCAGCAGGATCCGCGCGCTTTCCGGGTCGCAGCCCTCGGGCTGGACAAAGTGGCCGGGGTCCCGTGCCACCCACTCTGCGTAGCGCACCACGGCGGCGAGCGCTGCCACAGCCGCGCCGGCATTGGAGAAACACGGCACAGTCTGTCCCCCGGCCCCGACCATGCCCTCCACGTAGATCGAGGGGTCAAGAATTCCGGTGAACGCGGCTATTACGGGTTTTCCGGCGGCGGCCGAGCATTCGGCCAGGACCTCGGCGATATGGTCCACCGTCAGGCCCCGCACCGGCAGCAGCGCAGCCACCACGGCGTGGACGGCGTCGGACGCGAGGGTCTCCTGGAGGCTCCGGCGGAGAGCAGGCAGCGCCAGTGACATCCCGGCGTCGAGATCCACGTCGGTGACGATGCCGTCCACGGTCAGGCCCTGCGCCTCGGCGCTGTCCGCCACTACTTTGCCCAGCGCCAGGGAGTTGCTGAAAATGGCCAGCACCGGCCCCGCCGGGAGCGGCTGGCCGGACACTATCTGGGCGACGTCCATCAGCTGTTCGTTGGTCTCGACCCGGATGACGCCGGACTGGCGCATCATGGCGTCTAGCGCACCGGCGGGCGCCTGGGTGGTCCGGACGGCGTGGCCAGGCGGCAGCCGCAGGCCCATGGTTTCGGACTTGGCCACCACCACGGGCTTGGTGCGGGCAAGCCGCCGGGCGATCCGGGAAAATTTGCGGGGGTTACCGATCGACTCCAGGTAGAGGCCCACCGCGGTGGTGTCGGCGTCGTCCTCCCAGAACTGCATCATGTCGTTACCTGAGACGTCCGCCCGGTTGCCCGCAGACAGGAAGGTGGACAGCCCCAGCCGGCGGCGGTGTGACGCCGCGTAGAGCGATACACCAATGGCCGCCGATTGGCTGAAGAGGCCCAGGCCCCCGCGCCGTGGCAGTGTGGGCGCCATGGAGGCGTTCAGCCTCACGTCGGGATGGGTATTCACGATTCCCAGGGAGGCCGGCCCGATCACCCTCATGCCGTTGGCCCTGGCCTTGCGGACCAGGTTCCGCTGGCGCGCGAGGCCGCGTTCGCCGTCGTCCGCGAACCCGGCGGAGGCAATCACCAGCCCCTTCACCCCTGCCGCGGCGCACTGGTCAACCACAGAGGCCACTTCCTCGTAGGGGACTGCGATCACGGCCAGCCCCGCAGGCTCCGGAACCTCGGAAATCCTGGCGAAAGACGTCATGCCGGCGAGCTCCAGCGCCTCCGGGTTGACGGCGTAGACCTGCCCGGTGAAGCCGGCTTCGATGATGTGTTCGAGCAGCTGGTACCCCACGGTCCCCCATTTGCGGCTCGCCCCGATGACGGCAACGGACGACGGCGCCAACAGGTCCCGGACACTTCTCGCCTCGGCGCGGTGCTCGCGTGATTCCATCACCGCCCGGGACTTTTCGGTGGGGTCGATGTCGAACTCCAGGCTGACCACGCCGTCGTCGAAGTGGCGTTTGACGTCGTAGCCGGCGTCGGCGAACACCATCAGCATTTTGCGGTTTTCCGGCAGTACTTCGGCGCTGAAGCGGCGGATCCCGTTTTCGTGGGCGGCTGCGGCAAGGTGTTCGAGCAGGATCGAGCCGATGCCCCTGCCCTGGTGGGCGTCGGCGATGTTGAACGCGACTTCGGCCTCGAGGGGATCATCCAGCCTGTCGTAGCGGCCGATCCCCAGGATTTCGCCGCCGAAGGTGATCACCAGGGCAACCCGGTCCTTGTAGTCCACTTCGGTGAAGCGTTTGACCTCCTTGGCGGACAGCCGGGCCTTGAACGCGAAGAAGCGCATGTAGATTGAGTTCTGCGACTGCCCGGCGTGGAAGGCCTGGACGGCGTCCGCATCGCTCGGGTGGATAGGCCTCAGATGGGCGGTTCCGCCGTCGCGGAGCACGACATCGGCTTCCCAATGTTCCGGATATTCACCGTCCCCGGGCTGATCCACCATAGGCTTAGCCTAACCACAAACTTCCGACGCAGGTCCTGTGCCCGGATATCCGCCGCAAGACCTGCGCCTAGACCAGCGCAACACAGTAACCCAGAAGGATCCACCAGCCCTATGGCCCGCCGCCAAAGCCCAGCCCCTGCCGGGGACGCCACCCAGGATTTCGTCGAGAACATCGTGGACATCGATGTCACGTCCGAGATGGAAGGCTCCTTCCTGGAGTACGCGTATTCGGTGATCTACTCCAGGGCCTTGCCTGACGCCCGGGACGGACTCAAGCCGGTCCAGCGCCGGATCCTGTACATGATGAGTGAGATGGGCCTCCGTCCGGACCGCGGCCACGTCAAGAGTGCCCGTGTTGTGGGCGAGGTCATGGGCAAGCTCCATCCCCACGGCGATACAGCCATCTATGACGCCATGGTGCGCATGGCCCAGGACTTCTCGCTGCGCCTGCCGCTGATTGACGGCCACGGCAACTTCGGCTCGCTCGACGACGGTCCGGCGGCACCCCGGTACACGGAGGCCAGGCTCGCGGCGGCGGCCCTGACCCTGACCGACCATCTCGACGAAGACGTGGTGGACTTTGTCCCCAACTACGACAACCAGCTGACGCAGCCGGATGTCCTCCCGGCTGCCTTCCCCAATCTGCTGGTCAACGGCGCCACGGGCATCGCAGTTGGCATGGCCACCAACATGGCCCCGCACAACCTGGTGGAGGTCATCTCGGCAGCGCGGCACCTGATAGCCCATCCGGACGCGACCCTGGATGACCTGATGCGCTTTGTGCCCGGCCCGGACCTGCCCACGGGCGGCCGGATTGTTGGCCTGGACGGCATCCGGGACGCCTATGCCACCGGGCGCGGTTCCTTCAAGACCAGGGCGAAGGTGGAGATCGAGCAGCTCTCGGCGCGGCGCACCGGCCTGGTGGTCACCGAGCTGCCGTACATGGTGGGCCCCGAAAAGGTGATCGAGAAGATCAAGGACGCGGTCAACGGCAAGAAGCTGACCGGCATCAGCGACATCGTTGACCTGACGGACCGCCAGCATGGCCTGCGCCTGGTCATCGAGCTGAAGAACGGGTTCAACCCGAACGCCGTGCTCCAGCAGCTCTACCGCTACTCGCCGATGGAGGATTCCTTCGGCATCAACAACGTGACCCTGGTGGACGGCCAGCCGCAGACGCTTGGCCTGGTCAGGCTGCTTTCCGTGTACGTGGACCACAGGATCGACGTGGTGCGCCGGCGGACGGCGTTCCGGCTGCGCAAGAAGAAGGACCGCCTGCACCTGGTGGAGGGTCTGCTGATCGCCATCGTGGACATCGACGAGGTCATCCAGATCATCCGTTCCTCGGACGAGGTCGCCGCCGCCCGTGAACGGCTGATGTCCATCTACGATCTGTCCGAGATCCAGGCCAACTACATCCTGGAACTGCGGCTGCGGCAGCTGACCAAGTACTCCCGGCTCGAGCTGGAGAAAGAGCAGGATGAGCTGCGCCGCGAGATCGCGGAGCTGGAAGCCATCCTCGGCTCGGAGGAGCGGCTGCGCGAACTTGTGTCCACCGAGCTCGGCGAAATTGCCGAAAAATACGGCACGCCGCGGCGGACCGTGCTGCTCGAATCCGAGGCCGTCTCCCCCACGGTGGCAGCAGCCCTGGCGGCCGCCCCCAACGGCCAAGGCAAGGCCGCGCCGCTCGCTCTGGAGATCGCCGACGATCCCTGCTGGGCCATCCTGACCGTGTCGGGCCAGATTGCGCGCACGTCCAACCAGGAGCCACTCGCCGAGTCCGGACCACGGTCCAAACACGACGTTTTCCGCTCCGTGGTCAAGACGTCAGCCCGTGGGGAAATTGCCGCCGTCACCTCGCAGGGGCGGATGCTGCGGCTCCAGATCATGGACATGCCGGTTCTGCCGCCGATGTCCGGCCTGCCCAACCTCGCCGGCGGTGTCCCTGCCAAGGACTTCATCACGTTGCTAAAGGGGGAAACGCTGGTGGCGTTCGCCCCGCTCGATGAAATCCTGGCCGTCGGCACCGCCCAGGGTGTGGTGAAGCGGGTCCAGCCCGATTACCCCCTGAACCGCGAGGATTGGGAAGTCATCGCGCTCAAGGACAAGGACTTGGTGGTGGGCGTGGCGCCGGCAGGATCGGAGGACACCGACCTGGTGTTCCTGACCCGTGAGGCGCAACTGCTCCGTTTCAGCGCCACCAACGTCCGGGCGCAGGGCAGGACGGCGGGCGGCATGGTGGGCATCAAGCTCGGCGCCGGAGACCAGGTGCTGTTCTTCGGGGCCGTCACTGCCAACGACGACGCCGCCGTGGTGGTCACCGTTGCCGGTACCGATGGCGCCCTGCCGGGCACGGCGCCGGGTGCGGCCAAGGTGACGTCCTTCGCCGAGTATCCCGCCAAGGGCCGTGCGACAGCAGGCGTCCGTTCCCACAGGTTCCTCAAGGGCGAAGACACCCTGCTGCTGGCGTGGGCCGGTCACGGGCCCGCCAAGGCCTCATCGCTGGCCGGCGTTGCCAGGTCGCTGCCGCAGGAGCACGGCCGGCGGGACGGGTCAGGTATTCCCCTGTCCCAGGCAGTGGACGCGGTGGGTCCGGCCATGGCGTGGAGCGATCCGTCCTAGACTGCTGCCATGCCTATCATTCCTGATGAAAAGGACTGGACCTGGGTCCTTGCCCGGCCTTGCCCCGAGTGCTCCTTCGATGCTTCCACCGCCACGCCTGCCACGGTGCCGGGCAGCGTGGAGAATATGCTGCCGCGGTGGCGGGCCGTCCTCCGCGGGCCTGAGGTTGCCAAACGCCCGGATGACAGGACGTGGTCGGCCCTGGAATACGCCTGCCATGTCCGCGACGTCTTCACGCTGTTCGACCAGCGGCTGAACCTTATGCTGGATGCCGACGGCGCCCGGTTTGAGAACTGGGACCAGGACCTCACCGCCGTCGAAAAGGACTACGCCAACGCCGATCCCGCCGTGGTCAGCGCCGAGCTGACGGCCGAGGGTAACCAGATCGCAGAGTCCTTCGCGGGTGTCCGCGAGGCTGACTGGGGACGGCGGGGCCTGCGCAGCAACGGCTCCGAATTCACCGTCCTGACACTGGCGCAATACTTCCTGCACGACGTCGTCCATCACCTCCACGATGTGGACGGCTGAGCGTTGACAGTTGAGACGCGTAGAGCTCAGCTGAGACGGGACGGCTGAGCCGTCCGCGGCGGGCTTCGAGGCGATTGGCTCAACCAATCAGCAAGGCAGCCGCGCCCGCCCGGGATGCCGCTGAGAGGTCCAGCCGGGCGTCATCCGGCTGGATGTCCGCCGGATTATGCGTGACCATGACCACGGTGCGGTCCTTCAGGCCGGCGCGGAGGTCTGCCAGCATTTCCCGTCCGGCCTGCGCGTCCAGATGAGCCGTGGGCTCATCGAGCAGGATGACCTCGGCCCCCGTCAGGAGGGTCCGCGCCACGGCCAGCCGTTGCCGCTCGCCGCCGCTGAGGAACGAGCCGCCGGGCCCGATCCGGGTATCCAGCCCGGCCGGCAGCCGCCACACCACGGTGCTGAGGCCGACGGCGGTCAGCGCTGCTTCCAGCCCGGCGTCACCGCGTTCATGGGTCATCCCCGGCACCGCCTCCGCAGCGGGGACGCCGAGCATCAGATTGCCCCGCAGCGTCGAATCGAACAGGTGTGCCTCCTGGGGGCACCAGGCTGCCGTGCCGGTCACCGCTGCCCGGCCCGTGGCGGCCGGCAGGAATCCCAGCAGGACAGCGAGCAACGTGGACTTCCCCGCGCCGGACGGTCCCGTGACCGCCAGCCAGGTGCCCGGTGCTGCAGTTGCCGTGACCCCGGAGAACACGGTTCCCCCGCCGGGCCAGGCCGCCCCAACATTTTCCAGTTCAACACCCGCGGCAGCGCCGGAACGGGACGGAACAACGTGCAGGCCCTCGCCGCCGGCTTCCGGNNCCGTCCAGCACGCCTGACTCCGCGACCCGGCGCATGACGCTGCGAAGCGCCGGGTACTGGCGTACCGCCGTCGTCATCGCTGCGTACGGTTCCACGAGTGCCAACTGCAGCAGCACAACCACCGCGGCAATCGCGGGAGCCATGGTGCCGGCGAGCACGCCGGGCGCGGTCAGCACGGCGGCGGCCAAAGCGGCGCTTCCGCAGGCTGCGACGGTAATGGCTTGGCCGAGGCCTTCGGCCCAGGCGGAGCGCTGCGATGCCCTGGTGGCCAAGCGGTCCTCGGAGCGTAGCGCGTCCAGGACGGTGGCAGCGATGCCGTTCGCGTGCAGCTCCGCCCGGGCATCGAGCGCAGCGGACGTGCGCCGCAGGACGCCTGCCCGCAGGCTCTGTTCCGCCGTGGCCGAGCGGCGGTCCCCCCACAGGGCGGCCGCCGGCGCCACGAACAGGCTGACACCTGCGGCCAAGGCAACGGCCGGCAATGCGGCAGGGGCCACCAGGGCGGTTGCCACCAGCGCTGAACCGGCCACGGCAAGGGCCGTCACGGGCGGCAGGACAACCCGCGGCAGCAGGTCCCGGACGGTGCCGACGTCGTCAATCACCGCGCCCAGGACGTTGCCGCCCTGCAGGAGCCGCCGAAGCGACAACGCCTTGCGGCTCAGTGATTCCCAGAGCTGGCCGCGCAGCCGGGTGAGGGCGCCGAAGACGGCGTCGTGCAGCAGCAGCCGTTCCCAGTAACGGAGGACGGCGCGCCCGATCCCGAAGAACCGCACCCCGACGATGGCGGTGAGCAGGTACAGGATGGGCGGCTGTTCGCTGGCCCTGATGATGAGCCAGCCGGACAGACCGGACAGGGCCACCGCGAAAATGGCGGCACAGGTGCCCACCACCGCGGCACCGGTGAACCGGCCGGCCACCGGTGACAGCAGGCCGGCCAGGTGGCGGGCGGTAGCGGCAGGCTGCGGCTCACCTGCCGCGGGCTGCTGCACCTTCGCCGTACGACGGCCGGCAGATTCCTGGGCCTGCTCCTGCTCCTGGGTGGCCACGGTTCCGCCGTCCTGCCTGGCGCCGGACGTCGATGTCACTCCGGAGGGAGCTGTGATGCCGTGGGCCGACACGGGCACCAGATGGTCTGCCAGCTGGCGGGTCTGCTGGTCGTGGGCCACCAGGATGACCGTGACCTGGCCACGGAGTGCACGGAGCGAGTTTTGCACCAGCGCCGCCGACACCCCGTCAAGGTGTGCGGTGGGCTCGTCGAGAAGCAGCACGGTGGCACCGGACCTGATGCGGGCGAGGCCGCGCGCCAACGCAACACGCCGCAGCTCGCCCGGGCTCAGTTCGGCCGGATGGTGCCCGGCGAGGTGCCCGGCAGCCGCTGCGGCCAGGCAATCCTTTGCCGCCTCCGCTCCTGCCGGCGTGTCAAGGCCCTTTCCGCCGTTGAGGTACAGGAGGACCTCGTCGAGCACGGAGTCCGCCACCATGACCGGATGCTGTGGAACCCAGGCGATGGCGTCGCGCTCCAGGCCGGAGAGGCGGCCGGACACTGTGGTTCCGCCGCCGTCCCCGATAGTCCCGGCCAGCACGCCAAGGACAGTGCTTTTGCCGGCGCCGCTGGGACCGTCGAGGGCGGTGATCAGCCCGTGCGGGGCGGTGAAGGTCAGGGGCCCGACGGCGGGAGCGGACCGTGCGGAATAGGTGACAGTGAGGTCGGTGACGCGCACTCCGCCGGACCCGGGCACGGAAAGCCGGCTGCCGCCGTCGTACGCGGAAGGTTCGCTACCCTGTGCAGGCAGCGGCCGCGGCTCGGGAGCGTCAGTGACTTTCCTGGCCTCGGCCAGGGCGGCCCGGCCGTCATCACTGGCGTGGTGGGCGGTGCCCAGCTCGCGCAGCGGAAGATAGCAGTCCGGCGCGAGGATCAGCGCCAGGAGGCCGGCTTCGAGTGGCATCTCGCCGTGCACCAGGCGGACGCCGATGAACACGGCAACCACTGCTACGGAAATCGTGGCGATGAGTTCCAGCGCCAGTGCGGACAGGAACGCGGTGCGCAGTGTCCCCATCGTCCTGGCGCGGTATTCCTCCGAGATCTCCTCAAGGGCTTTGCGCTGCGCCGTGGCACGGCCCAGTCCCACCAGGACGGGCAGCCCCTTGGCCAGCTCCAGCATGTGGGCCGAAAGCCGGGTCAGGGTTTCCTGGGCCTCGCGGACGTGGTCCTCGGTGTACCGGCCGATCAGCACCATAAACAGCGGGACCAGCGGAACCGTCAGGACAATCACCACCGCGCTGACCCAGTCGGTGAACAGGATGCGAGCCCCGAGCAGCAACGGGATCGCGGCGCAGTTCACCAGTGCCGGGAGGAACTGGGTGTAGTAGCTGTCCAGCGCGTCCAGCCCGCGCGTGGCCAGCACGGCGAGCCCGCCGTCGGCCGGGCCGGCGCTGCGCGCACCGTTCCGCAGGGCCCGGGCCAGCAGTTCGGACCGTAGTTCCTCTTTGATGCCCATCGCGGCGCGGCGCGCGGCGATGCCCTGGGCCCATACGGTGGCGGACCTCAGGAGAACTCCGGCCAGTCCCCAGGGCAACTGCTCGGGCCAGGACCCGTTGCCGGTGGCCAGCCCGGCCAGCATGGCAGCCACAGCCTGGCCCATCAGGACCAGGGACAATGCCTTCAGCGCTGCCAGCAGGCCAAGCCAGTAGATGGCGGAGCGGGTGGCCGGTCCGGAAGGAAAATCTGGGCGCACGGCCGGTCAGCCCTTCGTGGTGAATGCCTTGAGGGCAATGGCCGGCAGGAAGCTGTGGGCCGCCGGGATGTGGGATGCGCTGACACGGCGCCGGAACACCCAGTAGGTCCATGCCTGGTAGGTGATCACGAGGGGCAGGCCAACGGCTGCCACCACGCTCATGAGTCCGAGCGTGTAGTCGGATGAGGAGGCGTTGGCGATGGTGAGGTCAAACGCCGGGTCAAGGGTGGAGGGCAGCACCACCGGGAAGACTGCCCCGAAGATGGACGCGCTGCCGAGGACGAGGAATGCTCCCATCGCCATAAACGCCCTGCCTTCGGATCCCCGCCGTGCCAGGAACCACGCGGCTGCCGCGGCCACCACGGCAACAATCACCGCCACCCAGGTCCACGGCTTGCCCTCCAGGAACTGGACGATCAGTGCCCAGCCGGCCAGCGGCAGCAGCAGGACCGGGAGCAGCCGGACGAACCAGCGGCGCGCCCGGTGGCGCACGTCGCCGTCGGTCTTCAGTGCCAGGAACGCCAGCGCGTGCAGCAGCGAGAAGCCCACCACGGCCAGCCCGCCCAAGACGGCGTAACCGCTGAACCAGGCGAAGGCGCCCCCTTCGCGGTCACCGTTCGCGTTCAGCGGCAGGCCGGTGGTGGTCAGGGCCAGGGCAGCGCCCACGCCGAAGGCGGCAAAGAAGGAACCCAGGGCAATGGCCCAGTCCCACCGCGCCCGCCAGGCGTCCGCGTCCACCTTGCCGCGGTATTCGAAGGCCACAGCACGGAAGATGAGGGCAACCAGCACCACCAGGAGCGGGAGGTAGAGAGCCGAAAACAGGGATGCGTACCAGAGCGGAAACGCCGCAAAGGTTGCGGCCCCTGCCGTGATGAGCCAGACTTCGTTGCCGTCCCAGACCGGGCCGACGGTGTTCAGCAGCACCCTGCGTTCGGTGTTGTTCCGCGCGAACAGCTTCATGAGCATTCCGACGCCCAGGTCGAAGCCTTCAAGGAAGAGGTAGCCGGTCCACAGCAGCGCGATGACGATGAACCAGATGGTGGGCAACAGTTCCATGCTCGAGTATCCTCTGCTCTTCTTAGTAGGCGAATGCCAGGACGTCGTCGGCGGGCCTGGCGGTGCCGGGTCCGCCCGGCCCCGGCGTGGCGTCCTTGTTGTCATCGGCCGGGGCATGGGCCAGTTCCGGCATCGCCGACACCACGCCGCCCCGGATGTACTTGACCAGGAGTTTTACCTCCACCACCAGCAGGACCGCGTAGATGGAGGTCAGAACGATCAGCGAGGTCAGCAGTTCACCGGCCGACACTCCCGGCGAGACGGCGGCCGCCGTGAACATAAACACCTGGTCGATGCCGTTCATGTCAGGGTTGGGGGCCACCACAAACGGCTGCCGGCCCATCTCGGTGAAGATCCAGCCGGCGGCGTTGGCGCCGAACGGGGCCAGGATGCCGAACACTGCCAGGCGCATCAGCCAGCGCGATTCAGGCACGGTACCTTTCCGGGTCAACCACAGCGCGATGAGAGCCGCCAGCGCCGCGATGCCGCCGAAGCCGATCATCATGCGGAAGCCCCAGTAGGTGACTTCCATCACCGGGACGTACTGGATCTCCTGGCCTGCCCGCTCGCCGTAGATCGGATTGTCGGGCAGGTGGGTTCCGTAGTCGGCCTTGTACTGGTCCAGGAGGCTGTTGACGCCCTTGACCTCGGTGGTGAAGTCGCCCTTGGCGAGGAAGGACAGGATGCCGGGTACTTCGATCACGGCCTTGATGTCGTCGCAGTTCTTGGAGCCCAGGTTCCCGATGCTCAGTACGGAGAAGCCCGTACCGTCGTGGCAGGCGGCCTCGGCCGCGGCCATCTTCATGGGTTGCTGTTCAAACATCAGTTTTCCCTGGAGGTCACCGGTCAGGGCGGTGCCGGCGAAAGAGATCATGGCGACGACGGCGCCAATCCGCAGGGAGCGGATCCACACTTTGTAATCGGTCAGGTCCCGGCCGGGAATGGCTGCTTCGCCGGGGACCACCCTGCCGTCGGCTCCGACGGTATCGATACCGTCCCGGCGACGCCGCCAGAGGTGGTACCAGGCGATGCCCAGGAGGAAGCCACCGGCCACGGCCAGGGCTCCCATCAGGGTGTGCGGAACTGCCACGAGTGCGGTGTTGTTGGTGAACACGGCCCAGGCGTCCGTCATGACCGGGCGGCCGTCCTGCATCTGAACGCCGACGGGGTGCTGCATCCAGCTGTTGGCCACAATGATGAAGTAGGCGGAGAACACCGATCCAACGACGGCTATCCAGAGGCAGGCAAGGTGGATGCCGGGCTTGAGCTGCTTCCAGCCGAAGATCCACAGGCCCAGGAACGTGGACTCCACAAAGAAGGCCAACAGCGACTCCAGCGCCAGCGGCGCCCCGAAAACGTCGCCAACGAACCGGCTGTACTCGCTCCACGCCATGCCGAACTGGAATTCCTGCACGATGCCGGTAGCCACGCCCATGATGAAGTTGATCAGGAAGAGCTTTCCCCAGAACTTGGTCATCCGAAGGTATTCGACCTTGCCGGTGCGGTGCCAGAGGGTCTGCATCACGGCCACCACCAGGCCAAGTCCGATGGTGAGAGGCACCATCATGAAGTGGTAAACGGTGGTGATGCCGAATTGCCAGCGTGCGATTTCCAGAGCTTCCACAGCAGTCCCTCGGGTCGGCGGTTCATTTTTCTACGATTCGTAGAACTTTGACTTCTACAGAGTGTAGAACAATGCGGCGGGCACTGTAAACCAACAGTTCCACGTAGCGATTCCCCCCACAAGGCCCGCGGCGCGCCCGTTGTTCTACCCTACGTAGAAACTCAGGCAAAAAGCGGGTAAATTTGTTTTTGTATCTGTAGGGCTTAGTGCAGTCACCGCGGCCGTCACCGGCCCGGTGCGGGGAATCGAAGGATGTATTTCAATGGCAAGTCTCGGCGAACTTGAACGGGCAGTGATGGACCTGCTCTGGGCGGGCCACGAAGCAGCCACCGCGAACACCCTCCGCGACAAACTGGCAACTACCACCGAGGCAAAAGGGGACACTGCCGGGCACGAGGGCAAGGAGCTTGCCGTCACCACGGTCCTGACCGTCCTCTCACGGCTCGAGAAGAAGGGCCTGGTGGAGCGGGAACGCGGTACCCGGCCGCACCGCTACCAGGCCGTTTCCAGCAGGGAAGACCACACGGCGGAACTGATGCATGAAGTGCTGGGCTCAGCGCCTGACCGTGAAGCCGTGCTGGCACGGTTCATCGGCTCCGTGACGGACAGTGAAGCGGAAACACTGCGCAAACTGCTTGGCCACATCTAGCGGACCATGTTCTGGACCTCGTACCTGCTGGCGGTCCTCGCGATAGTCCTGGCGTGGCCAGTGCCTGTCTTCCTTTCCCGCGCCTCCTGGCCTGCCCGGTCACCCTTCACGGCCATGCTGCTGTGGCAGGCCATCGCCCTTGCAGGAGGGCTGTCGATGATCGGTGCCATGCTGGTCTACGGACTCGAACCGATCGGTGACAACCTCATCTCCGGGCTTCGCGGGCTCACGGCCATGGTCCTCTTCAACGCCCCCACCACGGCCCTGGGCTTCTGGCATCTCTTCGCGCTTTCCGCCGCGGCGCTGCTCACCGCGCATCTGGTCTTCACCCTGCTGCTGACCTACTACAGGATCGAGCGGCAGCGGCGGCGGCACCGCGAACTGCTGGCGTTGCTCGCCGCACCGTCCGCGGACGCAACGCGCACGGTGGTCATCAGCCACGATTCACCGGTGGCCTACTGCCTGCCGGGCGGGGCCCGCTCCGTCACGGTTCTTTCCGATGGACTCATGGCCGCACTGGAACCGGCCGAATTACGGGCAGTCCTGAGCCATGAGAATGCCCATCTCAGCCAGCGCCACCATCTCCTGCTCTGGGCTTTTGCCGCGTGGCGCCAGGCGCTCCCCTGGCTTCCCACGACCCGACTGGCGCAGGAGGCGGTGAACTCGCTCATCGAAATGCTGGCTGACGATGTCGCACTGAAAACGGAAAGCAAAGCCACGCTCATCAAAGCGATCGCGATTGTGGCCAGCGGCCCTGCCGGAGGTATGGCCGCGGGTATAGGGGCGGGCATGGCGCCCGGCAGCATGGCAGCCACCGCCACGCCATCCGCGCACCCGGGCCTGGCCCTAGCCGGACTTGAGGCGGCCGGCGGCGCCGCGTCAGGTTCTGCCCGTACCACCGTTTCCCGAGTCAGCCGGCTGCTTTCCCCCCGGCCGCAGTTGCCGGCCGCCGCACGCGGGATGGTGCTTGCCGGCTGTGCCCTGCTCCTGGCCCTGCCCACCGCCCTGCTGATCGTGCCGGGCCTCCTGGGCTGAGCCGTCCCGTGGGCTGAAACCTCCCGTGGACCGGGCCGGCCCGCACGTCAGGCGTCGATCCGCTCCCGGTCCAGGCTGGAGGCTCCGGCGATGATGAAGTCCTTGCGCGGTGCAACGTCGGAACCCATCAGCAGGTCAAAAGTGTCCTCCGCATGCTTGGCGTTCTCGATCCCCACCTTGCGCAGCGTCCGGTGGCGCGGGTCCATGGTGGTTTCGGCAAGCTGTCCGGCGTCCATCTCGCCCAGGCCCTTGTACCGCTGGATCGGTTCCTTGTAGCGCTTGCCCTCCTTGGCCAGCCGGGCCAGGAGCACGTGGAGTTCCGCCTCCGAGTAGGTGTAGATCATCTCATTGGCCTTCTGCCCGGCGTTGATGACCTCCACCCGGTGCAGCGGCGGCACGGCCGCATAGACCCGTCCCGCGTCGATCATGGGGCGCATATACCTGAAGAAGAGTGTCAGCAGCAGGGTCCGGATGTGGGCGCCGTCGACGTCGGCGTCGGTCATAAGGATGACTTTGCCGTACCGGGCCGCGTTGATGTCGAAGCTGCGGCCCGAACCGGCGCCCACCACCTGGATCAGGGCAGCGCATTCCGCGTTGGAGAGCATGTCTCCTACGGAAGCCTTCTGCACGTTCAGGATCTTGCCGCGGATGGGCAGCAGCGCCTGGAAGTCCGAAGAGCGTGCCAGCTTGGCGGTTCCCAGTGCGGAGTCGCCTTCCACGATGAACAGTTCGGAACGGTCGACGTCGTCCGTCCTGCAGTCAGCGAGCTTGGTGGGCATGGACGAGGTTTCCAGGGCATTCTTGCGCCGCTGTGTCTCCTTGTGGACACGCGCGGAAATCCGGGACTTCATCTCGCTGACGATCTTTTCCAGCAGCAGCGCGGAGTGGGCCTTGTCGTTCCGGTTGGCTGAGTTCAGCTTCGCGGTGATTTCCTGCTCCACCACCTTCGCGACGATGGCGCGGACGGCGGATGTGCCCAGGATCTCTTTGGTCTGGCCCTCGAACTGCGGCTCGGCCAGCCGGACCGTCAGGACAGCAGTCAGGCCCGCGAAGATGTCATCCTTCTCGATTTTGTCGTTGCCGGCCTTGAGCTTGCGGGCGTTGGCCTCCACCGCCTTACGGAACGTCTTGACCAGCGCCTGCTCGAAGCCTGACTGGTGGGTTCCGCCTTTGGGTGTGGCGATGATGTTGACGAAACTCCGGACAGTGCTGTCATAGCCGATGCCCCAGCGCAGCGCCACATCCACTTCACAGTCACGTTCAACCTCGGCGAGCTGGCTATGGCCCCGCTCGTCGAGTACCGGCACGGTTTCCTTGAATTTGCCTGAACCGTGCAGCCGCCAGACGTCGGTGACGGCGGGATCGGCGGCGAGGAACTCGACGAACTCGGTGAGGCCGCCGTCGTGGTGGAACACTTCTTCGTGGCCGGCTGCTTCACCGGGGGTACCGGCCAGCCTGCGCTCATCACGGACCGTGAGCTTAAGTCCTGGTACCAGGAACGAGGTCTGCCGTGCCCGGGCGGCCAGTTCGTCGTAGGAGAACTTGGCGTCGGGCGTGAAAATCTGGCGGTCTGCCCAGTAGCGGATCCGCGTACCGGTCACGCCCCGTTTTGCCTTGCCCACCACGTCCAGCACCGAGCCGTCCACAAACGGCGCGAACACTGCCGACGGGTCCAGCTTGGATCCCTGATCCAGGAAGCGTCCCGGCTCACCGCGCCGGAACGACATTTTGTAGGTCTTGCTGCCGCGGTCCACTTCCACGTCGAGGCGGGCAGAGAGGGCGTTCACCACGGAGGCGCCCACGCCGTGCAGGCCGCCGGAGGCCGTGTAGGAACCGCCACCGAACTTGCCCCCCGCATGGAGCTTGGTGAAGACCACCTCGACGCCGGTGAGGCCCGTCTTGGGTTCCACGTCCACGGGGATGCCGCGGCCGTCGTCGTGAATTTCCACCGAGTTGTCCGCGTGCAGGATGATCTTGATGTCGTGCCCAAAACCGGCAAGCGCCTCGTCCACCGAGTTGTCGATGATCTCCCACAGGCAGTGCATCAACCCGCGCGAATCGGTGGAGCCGATGTACATGCCGGGGCGCTTACGGACGGCCTCGAGGCCCTCCAGGACAGAAAGGTGCCGGGCGGTGTAATCAGAACTTGGTGCCACGGGTCGTGAACTCCTTCAGTGACGGAACAGCTGGCGCTGCGGGCGCTCCATCAAGCCTAGTCGGCGCGGCAGGGGGACGGGTGCCTGCCACACTTCATCAGCGCTGTGGGCGAGGCCACTCGTTATCTTTCCGTGACCCGAAACCGGCGGCTTGATCGATTCTTGTGGCTACGCGGACAGCGAACTTGACCCGTCCTTGCGATGGGATTGGTACGAATACTGGTTATATAGACATACAGATCTACTAAGGAGGCCGACATGACAACAGCAGTGGCAGACCGCACACTCAACGCACTGGACCGGTGCGATCGCTGCGGAGCTCAGGCATATGTCCGCGCTGTACTCGAATCCTCCGGCGGTGAGCTGCTGTTCTGCGGCCACCATGCCCGTGCAATCGAGTCTACGCTGAGGCCGTTGAGCTCCGACTGGCACGATGAGACGGGCAGGCTTCACGAGAAGGCTCCCGTAGCCGTCGACTGAGCCGGCACAAACCAAAGCTGACACAAACGAGAACAGGACCCCTCCAGCCGGAGGGGTCCTGTTTTTGCCTTAAGCCCAAGACAGGAAACGCGGGCCCGCTTCACGCCCCTGGATCCGAAGATGATGGGCGGAAGCTGACCCGCGCTGCCTGCGTCGTAATCTAGTCCAGATAGTCCCGCAAGACCTGCGACCGTGACGGGTGGCGGAGCTTGGACATGGTTTTGGATTCGATCTGGCGGATACGCTCACGCGTGACACCGTAGACCTTGCCGATTTCGTCTAAAGTCTTCGGCTGGCCATCGGTCAGGCCGAAACGCATGGCCACCACGCCCGCTTCGCGCTCGGAGAGGGTGTCCAGGACGGAGTGCAGCTGTTCCTGCAGGAGCGTAAAGCTCACGGCATCGGCGGGAACCACGGCCTCGGAGTCCTCGATGA
>DIZT01000141.1:30187-47025 GCA_002427975.1 Micrococcaceae bacterium UBA6021
CGCCGAACTCGGAGTCACCGTCTTCACCCAGCGGGGTGTGCAGGGAAATCGGCTCACGGCCGTACTTCTGGACCTCCACGACCTTCTCCGGAGTCATGTCCAGTTCGAGGGCCAGTTCTTCGGGCGTGGGTTCGCGGCCCAGGTCCTGAAGCATCTGGCGCTGCACNNCGTGCCAGCTTGTTGATGACTTCAACCATGTGCACCGGGATGCGGATGGTGCGGGCCTGATCAGCCATGGCGCGGGTAATTGCCTGGCGGATCCACCACGTGGCATACGTGGAGAACTTGAAGCCCTTGGTGTAGTCGAACTTCTCGACAGCGCGGATCAGGCCCAGGTTGCCTTCCTGGATGAGGTCCAGGAACAGCATGCCGCGGCCGGTGTAGCGCTTTGCCAGCGAGACCACCAGGCGGAGGTTGGCTTCGAGCAGGTGGTTCTTGGCGCGCTTGCCGTCGTGGATGACGAATTCAAGTTCACGCTTGAACTTGGGGTCCATCGAGCCGTCGTCGGCGTTGATTTTCTCTTCGGCGAAGAGTCCGGCTTCGATCCGGAGCGCGAGGTCGACTTCCTGCTCGGCGTTGAGCAGCGCAACCTTACCGATCTGCTTGAGGTAGTCCTTGACGGGGTCGGCCGTCGCGCCGGCCGACATCACCTGCTGGACAGGGGCGTCGTCGTCGTCGGCATCCGAGTAGACGAAACCCTTGCCCGTGGCTGCTGATGCGGCCTTGGCGGCGTCGATCTCGCTGTCTTCGGCAATGTTGATGTCGTCGAGGTCTTCCTCGACGTCATCTTCATCGGAGTCCGATGCGCCGCGCGCAGATTTTCCGGCTGCTTCGGCAGCGGCTTTGGCGCCGGGCTTGGGCCCGCGCTTCTTGGGCTCAGGCTTGCCGTCCACTCCGGCTTCACCGGCGGAAGCATCCTTGACGGCTTTATTGGCTGCCCGCGTCGCTGCTCGCTTGGCGTTCGTTGCAGCCTGCTTCGCCTCAGGGGACAAATCGTCCTGGGCGGCGGGTTCCTTCTTCGCGGAAGACGGGGTCACAGAAAACCTTTCTAGCGGCGGTCTGTGGAATCACCATACGGGCAACACCACTATGACCCTGTCAAGTCCGTGATGAACATCAGGTGCAACCACGGCCGGCAGAGTCTACAAGTAGAACTGCCGGAGCGGCTGTAATGTTCCCACCAGGGCCTCATCACATGCACTTAATCCACGGACCCAACCGGGTCTCGGCAACCATTGTCTCACGGTTTTCCCAAACCGGACCTCAGAGACGCCCCTCCGGGGGTGGGCGCCGCCCCGGCCCGGCGGGCCTGGACCGCCCTGCACCGGTGAAGCAGTGGCAGGACCCTAGGCTGCGTCCGGTTCGAATTTTCGCCAAGCGGCCTCCTTCCGTGCAGCCCAGCCGCAGAGGGTGCCACGCCGCACCAGCTCCAGCATGAGTTCAGCGAGCCGGTAGCCCGGCTCCTCCTCAAGAGCCCGGGCGAGGAACGCGGCAGCGTAGGATCCCCGCCCCCTGCACCAGGCAATCCACCCCCGCCCGGTCAGCGCGGCGGCGGCGGCCTTGCCGCCAGCGGCCGACAATTGTTCCAGGACCGGGTCCAGGCTGTTCAGTCTGTGCCAGGCAGGAACAGCCGGTTCAAGTCCCAGCAGGACTGCGCCGTAGCCTGGAACGTCCGGCCCGGCTTCAGCATCCTGTCCCACCTGTGCGGGTCCACGGAGCGCGGGTCCCACCGGGGCCAGGCTGCAGCCGGCATCGAAGATCCCGAACGCCTCAGCCCCTGTGAGGGCAGCCTTCGTGCCCGCGGCAGCCATCACCAGCACCGCATCCCGCCAGGCCGGGACCTGGAGCGAAGCGCGAAGGAAGGCAACGTCGTTGACCGGCAACGACTGATCAGGCACCGTGGCCAGCAGGGCCTCCCACTGCACCATAAGCTGGCCGAACTGTTCCTTGCTCCCCCGGCGCGCGTCCAGCTGCGCGGCCCAGGTCGCCTCGGAGGCAAGGATGGCTGCCCTGTCCTCGCCGGAAAGTGTGGCCGGCGGATGGGCACCGTCCTCCGGCGCCGGGCCCACGCTGCTGCCGCGGAAAACCATCTCGGCATTCAGCATGCTGTCCCGGATCGCCTGAACAGACCGGCCAGGCGTTGGGCAGCAGGAATGGTCGGTGCAGAAGGCATCACGCCAGTAGGCGTCACCGACATACCAGGCGTCCCGTACCGGCATCCCCGCGGCACCAAGGACCGTCTGCAGCGCGTCCAGTAGCCCGCGGTAGGTAACAGGCGGTTCCATCCAGCCGTCGTTAGTGAAACACGCCAGCAGAGCGGCATCGGCGTTGTGGTCCGCCAGGAGGTAATCGCGCACTGTCCGGGCGTAGTCCCGCGGGTCCGCGAGAGTTTCCGGGCCCGGCAGGTCAAGCCTCAGCGTTGCTCCGAGCCGGCTCCCTTGCAGGGTCATGGCAACGAGGCTGTCTGCGGGCCAGTACCCGAGGGAATGCGGAATGAAACCGAGGATATCTTCAGGGCCTCGGACGGTCAGGTGTTCTGGAGGTTTCATAACTCCAGCTTTGACGCAGTGCCGGCAGTGGTGAAGGGTCAACCTCCAGTATGTGGATACGGGCCTATGTGCAGGACAAGTGTCAGTCTTTGCCCGCGCGGTCCCCTTGGCGCCGCTGTGCCAGGTTCGCGCGCCGCTGCTGCGCCACGGCCCGCAGGAGCGGGGCAACCACAACGCCCTTCGCCGCCATCTGGCGCCGCACTTTACGCCGGCACAGCACCATCATGACGGCGCCGAAGCCCAGCAGCAGGAAATGCACGCTGAGCGCGATCCTGAACGGTTCGAGCCCATAAAGGACGCCTTCGGAAAAGCCGCTGGCCAGAAGCAGGTCCAGCACCAGGCCGATCAGGAAGATGGCCACCAGGGCTGCGATGAATCCGCCCACATTCACGATGCCCGTGGCGGTGCCGATCCGGTGCGCGGGATTAAACGTCCGCGCGAAATCAAAGCCGATCATCGACCCCGGGCCGCCGATGGCCAGGACCACCACCAGGCACGCCAGCAGCCACAGGGGGGCTCGGCCCGGCGTCAGGAGGACCGCAGCCCAGGCTGCTGCCGTGGCCGCGGCGATCAGCAGCACCATGGTGGATCTGCGGAGCGGGTGCCGGGAGACAAAGCTGCCAATAAAGGGCCCAACGGCCAGTCCAGCAGCAACATAGAGGGTCATGAGTCCGGCCACCGTGGCGGCATCCAGGCCTTGCCCCGAGATCAGGAACGGATATCCCCAGGTCATGGCGAAGACGGTGCCGCTGAACTGGATGGTGAAGTGGCTCCACATCCCCAGCCGGGTTCCCGGCTGGCGCCAGGCGCGCGCGAGCGAGGCGCCTGTGGCTTTCAACCCCTGCGTTTGCGGGACCGGCGCTCCGAGCGGATGGTCCTTCAAGACCACCAGCACCAGTACGACCGCCAGGCCCGCCATGCCCGCGAGCATCAGGAAACCGGGGGTCCAGCCGAAGGAATGCAGGACGAAAGCGAAGGGCAGCACACTGAAAAGCTGTCCGAGCTGGCCCGACATGCCGGTCAGCTGGGTGACCAGGGGAACCCTGGCCGGCGCGAACCATAAGGGAATCAGGCGGATCACGGAAATAAAGGTCATGGCGTCCCCTGCGCCCACAAGAATCCGCCCGGCCACGCCTCCGGGGATGGTGTCGGCAAAGGCCAACTGGAGCTGCCCAAGGCCCA
The DNA here is from genome assembly GCA_002427975.1 of Micrococcaceae bacterium UBA6021. Taxonomy (GTDB): domain Bacteria; phylum Actinomycetota; class Actinomycetes; order Actinomycetales; family Micrococcaceae; genus Arthrobacter. The sequence continues at coordinate 33,919 of DIZT01000141.1, forward strand.
TCAGGACGGCACCGCCGGCGATCATCGTGCGCGAGCCGAACCTGTCCACGAGCAGGCCTACCGGAATCTGCAGGGCTGCGTAGACCAGCAGCTGCAGCACCGTAAAGAAGGAGATGGCGGACGCGCCGGCATGGAACCGCTCGGTGGCCTCGAGTCCCACCACGCCGAATGAGGTGCGCTGGGAGACGGCCACCAGGTAGGCGAAGATGCCGATGGTCCAGATCAGCCAGGCTCGGGGTGCAGTCACCCCCTCATTATGCCCGGGCTGCTGCCCGGACCTGGGCAAGCGTCTGCCAGGCGGACACCCTGGGGAGGACTACGGGAGGGGGTTCTCGCGGGCCAGGTAGGCCTCGACGGCGGCGCCCAGCTCATCCCCGTTGGGCAGTTCGTCGTTTTCATCGGCCAGGAGCGAGCGCCGGACGGTGCCTTCGGCCTTTTCGTCGTACCGCTCTTCCAGCCGGGAGACCACCTGCTGAACATCTTCGGAGGCTGCGACCTGCTCGGCGATCTGGCGGCCCACTTCCCTGCCGGCTTCGCGTAGCCGGTCCGAAGGCAGCATCAGTGACGTCGCTGCACCGAGGAATTCGAGTCCCGCTACCGCCGCCGGAGGATACTCGGCCTCGGCAAGGTAGTGCGGAACGTGGATCACGTAGCCGGCGACATTCCGTTCGGCTTCCATCAGCCTCAATTCCAGAATGTGGCCCACGGCCGCCGGAACTTCAACCGTGGGCTTCCAGACGGAAATGCCCTCGATCAGTTCCGGACGGTTGCCATGGACGGTCACACCCACAGGACGCGTGTGCGGTACAGGCATGGGAATGGAGTGGATCCAGGTCACGAGGTTCACGTCCAGCTTTTCCACAATGCCGACGACGGCGCGTGCGAACCGCTCCCACTGAAGGTCCGGTTCAAAACCGGCCAGCAGCAGGAAAGGGCTGCCGAGCCCGTCTCTGAGTTTGTACAGCGCCAGCTTCGGCTGCTGGTAGTCCTGCACATGATCCTCCACGAAGGAGATGTGGGGTCTGCGCGACCGGTAGTCGATGAGCTGGTCAGCGTCGAACACGGCTACCGTCTCGGCGTCGAGGGTGTCCAGCAGTTCCGCGTTGATCTGCTTCACCACGTGGCCGGCATCGGCAAAGCCGGTGAAACCCATCACCAGGTTCAGCCCGCGGAGCGCCGGGCTGTGGAACAGCTCGATGTTGCTCGCATAGAGCGCATCGGGGTCCAGCAGGGAGCCGGAAATCCGTTCAAGCACGGCTTCTTCCTTTCGAGGAGTCGGGTGGTTATGTTGTACAACGCAGCCGGGCATCCGGGAATTCCGCGAGCCGGTGTGGCGCAGGTCTCAGGAAATTCCGCTGCGGCGGCCCGCACCGGCTACGATCGTGAATGGCCTGCCGGACGGGTTTCACCGGCACCCCGGCCACGTCCTGATCGGACGGCCGCCGGATTTCCATGGCCGGGCGCCTGACATCCATACCAGCGCGAACAGCCTTTTCGAGAATTGAGGACTTACCCCGTGGTCAAGAATACTGAAATCAACCTTAGTACCCTCGCGAAGGACCTAAAGAGGACCCCCAGTGACGCCGTGGTCATCGGTGTGGGACAGGGACTGGACGGCCCCGTCCTGCTTGAGAACCCGCTGACCGCGAAATCGGCTGAAGCACTGGCCGATTCCCTGAAGGTCCTGGGTGTCACCGGCGCCGCTGACCAGATCGTCCGGCTGCCCGGCCTGCCGGAAACCGGTGCCGGGGTTCTGGTCCTGGCCGGAGTGGGCAAAGTTTCCGCCGACCGCCCGCTGACCGAAGAGGCGCTCCGGCGTGCCGCAGGCTCCGCCGTCCGCCAGCTCGCCGGCCTGCCCACCGTTGTCCTCGCGCTCCCGACGGCGGGAGTCGCCGACGTCGCGGCGGTCGCCGAGGGTGCCGCCCTGGGAGCCTATGCCTTCACCGAGTACCGGTCATCCAACGACGGGCTGAAGGAACCGGTCCGCGATGCGGTCATCTACACGGACGTGGCCGCCACCGACGCGCTCCGCTCCGCACTGACACGCGCAGGCCTGGTCGGCAAGGCCGTCAACGCCACGCGGTCCCTGGTCAACCAGCCGCCCAGCCACCTGTACCCCGAATCCTTCGCCGAGGCCGCCAAGGAACTGGCCAAAGGCCTCCCTGTCAAGGTCACCGTCTGGGACGAAAAGCGCCTGGAAAAGGAAGGTTTCGGCGGCATCATGGGAGTGGGCAAGGGATCCACCCGCCAGCCCCGCCTCGTTAAGGTCGAATACGCCCCCGCCAAGGCCACCACCAAAATCGCGCTGGTGGGCAAGGGCATCACGTTCGACACCGGCGGCATCTCGATCAAGCCGGCCCTGGGCATGGGTGACATGAAGAGCGACATGGCGGGCGCCGCCGTCGTCCTTAACACTGTGCTGGCGATCGCAGGACTGGGCCTGCCGGTGAAGGCGACCGCCTGGCTCTGCATCGCCGAAAACATGCCTTCCGGTGCCGCCTCACGGCCGGCGGACGTCCTCACCATGTTCGGCGGAAAAACCGTTGAGGTACTGAACACCGACGCCGAAGGCCGCCTGGTCATGGCAGACGGCATCGTCGCGGCGAGCCGCGAATACCCTGACGCCATCATCGACGTCGCCACGCTCACCGGCGCGCAGCTCATTGCCCTCGGTAACAGGACCGCCGGCGTCATGGGCTCGGACACCGTCACCGGACCCCTCAAGGCCGCCGCCGACCGTGCAGGCGAACTGGTGTGGCCCATGCCGCTGCCGGAGGAGCTGCGCCCGAGCATCGACTCGCAGGTGGCGGATCTCGCCAACATCGGCGAACGCCACGGCGGCATGATGACCGCGGCTGTTTTCCTGCGCGAGTTTGTGGGCAAGGGCAAGGACGGGGAGCAGATCCCCTGGGCCCACATCGACATCGCCGGCCCGTCCTTCAACAACGGGAGCCCTTACGGCTACACCCACAAGCAGGGCACGGGGTGCACGGTCCGCACACTGGTGGCCTACGTCGAGGACCTCCTGGCGGCGTGACACTCGACACAAGCGCCCCACAAAGGCGGCGCCAAGGTGGAGCATGGATGAGGGGTTCGCTAAGGTGAACCACGGTAGTCACAAATGCACGAGAACCTGCCTGCTGGCATAATCGCCGCAGTACAAGTTCAAGACCAGATGATGCGAATGATCGCGTCATCGTTCACGCGAGGGAGCGTTTAAGTGGCCGATCAGGCAACTGCGCAAGAATTCGACATCCTGGTACTCGGTGGCGGCAGTGGCGGATACGCCACCGCGCTGCGGGCCGTCCAGCTTGGCTTGACCGTTGGTCTGGTCGAGAAAGCCAAACTGGGTGGTACCTGCCTGCACAACGGCTGTATTCCCACCAAGGCCCTGCTGCACTCCGCAGAAGTTGCCGACCACGCCCGCGACGGCGCCAAGTACGGCGTCAACGTTGAACTCCAGTCCATCGACATGAACGCCGTGAACGCCTACAAGGACGGCATCGTTGCCGGTAAGTTCAAGGGCCTGCAGGGTCTGATCAAGGGCAAGGGCATCACTGTCATTGAGGGCGAAGGCAAGCTCACGGCCCCGGACACGATCACTGTCAACGGCACGGCCTACAAGGGCAAGAACATCGTCCTCGCCACGGGCTCCTACTCCCGCTCACTGCCCGGCCTCGAAATCGGCGGCCGCGTGATCACCTCTGACCAGGCCCTGACCATGGACTACGTGCCCAAGAGTGTCATCGTCCTGGGCGGCGGCGTCATCGGCGTCGAATTTGCGTCCGTGTGGAAGTCCTTTGGCGTGGACGTCACCATCGTTGAGGGCCTGCCGTCCCTGGTGCCCAACGAGGACGCCTCGATCATCAAGGTCCTGGAGCGCACCTTCAAGAAGCGCGGCATCAAGTTCAACACCGGCACCTTCTTCCAGGGCGTCGAGCAGGACAACGACGGCGTCAAGGTCACCCTGGTGGACGGCAAGACCTTCGAAGCAGACCTTCTTCTCGTGGCTGTCGGACGCGGACCATCCACGGCGGGCCTGGGGTTCGAAGAAGCGGGAGTCACCGTTGACCGCGGCTTTGTGATCACCAACGAACGCCTCCACACCGGCGTCGGCAACGTCTACGCCGTCGGCGACATCGTTCCCGGCGTGCAACTGGCACACCGCGGTTTCCAGCAGGGCATCTTCGTCGCCGAAGAAATCGCCGGCCTGAAGCCCGTGGTGGTCGACGACATCAACGTCCCCAAGGTTACCTTCTGCGATCCCGAGATTGCCTCGGTGGGTTACTCCGAGAAGGCGGCCAAGGAGAAGTTCGGCGAAGACAGGGTTGAAAGCACCGAATACAACCTGGCCGGCAACGGCAAGAGCGCCATTCTGGGCACCGGCGGCATCATCAAGTTCGTCCGCGAAAAAGACGGCCCCGTGGTTGGTGTCCACATGATCGGCACCCGCGTCGGCGAGCAGATCGGCGAAGCCCAGCTGATCGTCAACTGGGAAGCGTACCCGGAAGATGTTGCCGGGCTCATCCACGCGCACCCGACGCAGAACGAGGCACTCGGCGAGGCCGCAATGGCCCTGGCCGGTCGCCCGCTGCACGGCTAGTTACGGCCAGCAGCACAGCAAGACAACAGGGCTTAGTGCACCGGGCGTGACGCGCCGGGTGCACTAAGCTCGAACAAGCCAGCAATCATCCGCACAAAAGATCAATAAGGAGAACGGGGACGACATGTCTGAATCCGTTAACTTGCCCGCCCTCGGTGAGAGCGTCACCGAAGGAACCGTCACCCGCTGGCTCAAGCAGGTAGGTGACCGGGTAGAGGTGGACGAACCGCTGCTCGAGGTTTCCACCGACAAAGTAGACACCGAAATCCCCTCTCCGATTGCCGGCATCATCGAGGAAATCCTCGTTGCCGAAGACGAGACCGCAGAAGTAGGCGCTCCCCTGGTCCGCATCGGCGACGGCTCCGGCGGCGGCGCAGCCCCCGAAGCGGCAGCGCCGACAGAAGAAGCACCCGCGGCAGAAGCTCCCGCTGAAGAAGCACCGGCGGCAGCAGCTCCCGCCGCCGCGTCTGCTCCCGCAGCAGCACCCGCCGCTTCCGACGGCGAAAGCCACGACGTCACCCTCCCTGCCCTGGGCGAAAGCGTCACTGAAGGCACCGTCACCCGCTGGCTGAAGGCCGTGGGCGACACCGTTGCAGTGGATGAGCCGTTGCTGGAGGTGTCCACCGANNAGGTCGACACCGAGATCCCCTCCCCTGTTGCGGGAACGCTGCAGGAAATCCGGGTCAACGAAGACGAAACCGCCGAGGTTGGCGCCGTCCTCGCCGTCATCGGCTCCGGCGCGGCAGCCCCCGCAGCATCCGCTCCGGCACCCGCAGCAGCTCCGGCACCCGCTGCCGAGCCCGCGGCACCTGCACCCGTTGCGGCACCGGCACCCGAAGCACCCAAGGCAGAAGCTGCTCCGGTAGCGCCTGCTGCCCCTGCAGCACCGGCCGCTGCAGCCCCGGCACCCGCTGCCGAGCCTGCTGCCGGCGGCGAGTCCGGCTACGTGACGCCGCTGGTCCGCAAGCTGGCCAACCAGCACGGCGTGGATGTCGCATCGCTGTCCGGCACCGGCGTTGGCGGCCGCATCCGCAAGCAGGACGTCCTCGCTGCGGCAGAGGCCAAGGCCGCTCCCGCAGCTGCTCCGGCCGCACCGGCGGCATCCGCCGCCCCGGCCGGTCCGGCCGCCTCCAGCCTGCGCGGCACCACGCAGAAGGCTCCCCGCATCCGCCAGGTCATCGCCCGCCGCATGCGCGAATCCCTCGAGATCTCCACCCAGCTCACGCAGGTGCACGAAGTGGACATGACCAAGGTGGCCAAGCTCCGCCTCAAGGCCAAGAACTCGTTCCTGGCCCAGAACGGCGTCAAGCTGACCTTCCTGCCGTTCATCGCCAAGGCAGTGGCCGAAGCCCTCAAGCAGCACCCCAAGCTCAACGCTGCGTACGATGAGGACAAGCAGGAAATCACGTACCACAACGCTGAGCACCTGGCGATTGCCGTGGACACGGACAAGGGTCTTCTCGTTCCGGTCATCAACGATGCCGGCAACCTGAACCTTGCTGGCCTGGCCGGGAAGATCGCCGATGTTGCCAGCCGCACCCGCGGCGGCAAGATCGGTCCGGACGAACTGTCCGGCGGCACGTTCAGCATCACCAACATCGGCTCGGTCGGTGCGCTGTTCGACACGCCCATCATCAACCAGCCCCAGGTGGGCATCCTGGGCACGGGCGCGATCGTCAAGCGCCCCGTGGTGGTTGCGGATGAGAACGGTGACGACTCGATCGCCATCCGCTCCATGATGTACCTGTCCCTGACGTACGACCACCGCCTGGTGGACGGCGCGGACGCAGGCCGTTTCCTCCAGACCCTGAAGGCCCGCCTTGAAGAAGGCGCCTTCGAGGCCGACCTGGGACTCTAGCCCCAAAGCAGGCCTGACATCAGGTGACTGCAGGGCACCTTCCCGCAAGGGAGGGTGCCCTGCGGCGTTTACCGACAGTTTGTCGCTAAGCTAAGGGCCATGGACATTCTCAAATACCTTCTGGTCTTCCTGCACATCCTGGGCGCCGCCGCGATCGTCGGTGGCTGGTTCGCCACCTTCAAGAAGCCCACCGTCCTGCCGGTGCAGCTGTACGGCGCCATCGCGCAGCTGGTCACCGGACTGGCACTCGTAGGGATAGCGGGCGCCACCCATGATCCGCTGAACTACGGCAAGATCGCGGTCAAACTGGTGATCGCCATCGTTGTGCTGGTGGCCGCAATCATCGGGTACCGCAAGGCCAGGTCCGGTGCAGAGGTCCCCAAGGGCCTGGCACACGCCGTCGGCGGGATGGCACTTATCAACATCGCAGTAGCCACTCTCTGGAACTAGTCCCGTAGTTCCGACGACGGCGACGCACCCGTACGGGGTGCGTCGCCGTCGTCGTTCAAGACGGTCACAATCCACTGTGAGCGGACAGCCCGTGAATGCGTGCACGCGAATCCCTAGGATGGGAACCGGCGGGGCCAGGCAAGGGCCGGCCCCGGTTCGAATCTACCTATGAGGAGTGGACATGGCTGCAACGCGCACCGCACACACAGTATGGAACGGCGACCTGATCACAGGAGCGGGTCAGACCACGCTGGACAGCTCAGGCCTGGGCACGTTCGACGTTACCTGGAAGGCCCGCACCGAAGCTGCCGAGGGCAAGACCAGCCCGGAAGAACTGATCGCCGCAGCCCACGCGAGCTGTTTCTCGATGGCGTTCAGCCTCGCCCTCACCCAGGCCGGGCACGTCCCGGACCAGGTCCGTACCAAGGCTGACGTGACGTTCGTTCCGGGCACCGGCATCACCGGCAGCCACCTGACCGTGTCAGCCACGGTGCCCGGCATCTCCGAAGAAGAGTTCCAGCGGATCGCCGGCGAGGCCAAGACCGGCTGCCCCGTCTCCGGCGCACTGGCCAGCATCGAGATCACCCTGGACGCGACGCTGCAGTCCTGATCCCCGCAGACGGCTGGCGCCGCTCCTGAGGCACCGAAGGCCCTGCCCCCCGCCCGGACTAACCGGGAGGGGGCAGGGCCTTCTTTGTCCTATGGGTGCCTGGGCTCAGTCGCTGTGCAGGCGGGCCGGAAGCGGCGCGGGCTTCAGACGGCGGTAGCCTTCGCGCACAGGGGGCTTGTCGGTGGGGAGCTCCTGGATCATTTCCTTGAGCGCACCGATCCCGTATTCCAGCTGAGGGTCCCTGCCGGCGGCGTAGGCGTGCGGCGGGTAGAGCACTTCGATGTCGGGGTCAACGCCGTAGTTCTCCACGGACCACCCCACGCCGCCGCCGAACCATGTCGCGTAGCGGGGCTGGGTCACGCCGGTGCCGTCGGCCAGGGAGAACCTGTTGTCGATCCCCACTACACCGCCCCAGGTCCGCGTGCCGATCACCGGCCCGATCCCCCGCAGCTTGGCGACCTGGGTGATGATGTCGCCGTCTGACCCGGCAAATTCATCGGCGAGGATGATCACCGGACCCCGCGGCGCGTGGTGCGGGTAGGTCCGCGGACGTTCGCCGCGCGGCATGCTCCAGCCGGTGACCTTCCGGCCAATCAGTTCCGCAACAAGCTGGGAGGTGTGGCCGCCACGGTTCCGGCGGACGTCCACGATCAGTCCGTCGAGGGCAGTTTCGGTGTCAAGGTCCCGGTGCAGCTGCGCCCAGCCGTTGGCCATCATGTCCGGGATGTGCAGGTACCCGTAACGGCCGCCGGAGGCCTCCCGGACGGTCCGGCGGTTCGCGGCCACCCACTCCTGGTAGCGCAGGCGCTCCTCGTCCTTGACCGGGACAACGGCGATGCGACGTTGCTCCCCCGCGTCGGCTCCATGCCCGTGTCCGTTGCGGAGCGTCAGCTCCACGGCCCGCCCGGCCGCGCCCACGAGTTGCATCGCGGGGCTTACCGTGGCGGAGAGCGGCACACCGTCGATGGCCAGAAGCACGTCGCCGGCCATGGCGGCGGCGCCCGGCCGGGTCAGCGGCGAGGTGGCCAGCGGGTCCGAGGATTCCCCGGCAAGGATGCGGGTGATCTCCCAGCCTGCGGGCGTCAAGGCGAAATCAGCGCCGAGCCGTCCCTGGCCATTGCTGCCGTTTTCCGTGACCGCTGCGGGCCGGACGTAGGCGTGCGAGGTGCCCAGTTCCCCGTGAAGCTCCCAGAGCAGGTCCACCAGATCGTCGTGGGACCCCAACCGGTCAACGATCGGACGGTACCTCGTGTGGATCGACTCCCAGTCCTGTCCGGCCATGTCTTCGGCCCAGAAGAAATCGCGCTGCAGGCGCCAGGCTTCGTCGAATGCCTGGCCCCAGACGCTGAGCGGGTCCATCATCACGCGGATGCGGCCCAGATCAACCTTGACCAGCTGTCCGGATTCCTCCTCCGCTTTGGCGGCAGCGGGAACCACGCTGACCTGCTTGTCGTTCACCAGCACCACTTTTTTGCCGTCGCCGGAGAGCCGGTAGCTGTCCAGTGCTTCCACCAGCGTGGCGGACTTCCGGCGGGCCAGGTCGAACCGGACCAGGCTGGGGCGGGCGTCCTTGTCGTCCTGGCTGGCTTTGCCGTCGCCGGTGACTCCGGCCAGGGCCCAGTCCAGCCACAGCAGGGCACCCTCGGTTGCGGCCAGTGCGGTGTAGTTGCCCTGCGGCACGGGGACACCGATGACCCGGTGGGCCATCCCTTCCGGATCCACGCGGACCGCGGAGCCTGCCGCGGCGTCTGCGTCCGTCCCGTCCGTGCTCGCCACGCCCGCGGCCGGCGCCAGGTCAACGGCGGGACCAAAGGGCGACGGCGTCGCGGCAGCCAGTGCCACCAGGTACGGCTTGATGGGGCTGGGGAAGGACAGGTCAAACGAGTGCCCGTCGTACACCGGGTCGAAGCTGCGGTTGGACAGGAAGGCCAGGAACTTCCCGTCAGGCGTAAATTTTGGTGATTCGTCGCAGAACCGGCCGTCAGTGACCTCGACGATGCCGCCCGCCAGGTCGGTGGCGTTGGCCAGCCTGAGCCGGCTCCGGGAGCCGAACGAGGTGACGGGTTCTGACCAGGCCAGCCACTGCGAGTCAGGAGACCACGCAAGTTCCGCGATGGCGCCCTCACCGATGGTGGTGACCAGGGCAAGCTCGCCGGTGGCGGTGTCCGCCACAAAGACGTCGCCGAAGGACGTGCCCACGGCCAGCCACCGGCCGTCCAGGCTGGCTTCCAGGGCGCTGACGCGTGCGGGTTTGGGAAAGGCGATGCGGGACCGAAGAGCTGCCCGTCCTGAGTTGACAGCGGATTCCGCCGGGCTGTGGGCGTCGTCGGCCGGGGAGTCATCAGCCACCGGGACAACGACGTCGGCGGCCACCGCTGCGGATAATGCCGCGGCGGGTACCGGCCGGGGCAGTGATGCAACCGATTCGTCCCTCACGGCCTCAGCGGAAACGGCAACCGGGGCAGCCGTGACGGCAGGAGCCACGGTGTCGGGGACCGGCGCGGCAATCTCCTTGATGTAGATCGCCTCCACGCCGTCGTGGTCGGCGACGTAGGCGAGGCGGCCGCCGTCGAGCGGCCTGGGAAGCCGGGCCCGGACTCCCGGGGTGGCCTCAACGATGCGGGAGGGGCCGTCCTTGTGCCGGATCCAGTGAAGGGTGCCGTGGGCCTCCACTGCGCTGGCGGAGCCGCTGACATCCGGCACCACGGCGCCCAGGTGTTTGGTGGTGTTCAGCAAGCCCGGGCGCCGCGATTGCGATGCGGAACCCAGCGAAATGTCGAGCCTCACGGCGGCCGAAGAAAGGTTGTGCAGGATCCATAACTCGCCGGCAGATTCGAAGATGACCCGCTCGCCGTCGGTGGAGGCATGCCGCACATAAAATTCTTCGTGGTCGGTGTGCCGTCGCAGGTCGCCGCCACCGGGCAGCACTGAGTATAGGTTTCCGTAACCCTCGTGGTCCGAGAGGAAAGCGATGCGCCCGCCCACCCACAAGGGATCGGCAAGGTTTCCGTCAAGCTCCGGAACCAGGCGCTCAAACTCGCCGTTTCCATCGGCGTCAATCCAGAGCTTGCCCGCCGTGCCGCCGCGATACCGCTTCCACCAGGCCGGTTCCCGGGAGAGCACACTGGCCAGGACAACGGGCCGTTCGTCCCCCACTTCCGGACCGAAGGCCACGGATTCGACCGGCCCGAAGGGGAGCTCCGCAGCCCACCCACCGTCAACCGGGACGCTGTAAGCATAGGTATGCCGGCTCTCAGCCTGGCGGAACGCGCTCGTGACCACGACGTCGCCGGCGGCGGTGAAGCCCTTGACTCTCGTCGTCGCGTGGCCGAAATACGTCAGTTGGCGGTAGCCGCCGCCGTCGACCTCCGCCGACACCACTTCCGGAGCGGTGCCCTGGATAACAGTCCAGACCAGTCGCTTGCCGTCAGGCGTAAACCGCGGGTTGCGGGCGGGTAGCTGCAGCGACGACACCCGCCATGCGCGGCCACCGCGCAGCGGTGCGATCCATACGTCGTCCTCTGCCACAAACGTGACCAGATCGCCGTGGACATGCGGAAACCGGAAGTAGCTCGAAGAAGTCATCGTTCGATCATAGTCAACTCCCGGTACGGTCCCGGGGAGGTACCGACTGCGTGCGGGCCGTGGTGAGATGGATCATGCACATCGTCATTGCCGGAGCCTCCGGGCTGATCGGGACCCACTTGTCCGCAACGTTGCGCGAGGCCGGCCATGATGTGGTGGCCCTCGTCCGACGCGAGCCTTCGTCCACGGCCGAAGTCCGCTGGGACCCCGCTGCCCATCGCCTCGATGCGCAGGCGCTGGCCGGTGCCGACACAGTGATCAACCTCTCCGGTGCCGGGATCGGGGACAGGCCCTGGACCCGCCACCGGATCGACGAGTTGTTAAGTTCACGGCTGGCTGCCACCAGTACCCTGACCGCTGCCATGGCCCGGCTTGACGATCCGCCGCGGACGTTCATCAGCCAGTCGGCGTCCGGGTACTACGGCGACTCGGGGTCAGCCCAACTGCGGGAAAGCGCGTCCCCGGGCTCGGGCGTTTTGTCACGTATTTGCGTCGAGTGGGAGGCCGCAGCCCATCAGGCGCCCGCCGGTGTCCGGGTGGTCACACCGCGCACCGGCGTTGTCTTCAGCCCTTCCGGGGGAGCACTGGGCCGGCTGCTGCCCCTGCTTCGCCTCGGACTGGGCGGCCCGCTCGGCAACGGCAGGCAGTACTGGCCCTGGATCACGCTCCCGGACGTCGCCGCAGCGTTTATGTTCCTTGCTGACTCGGGGCTCCATGGACCGGTCAATGTCTGTGCCCCCGAAAACGCGGACGTCAACGCATTGATCGCCGCGTTGGCATCGGCGCTCCATCGGCCGGCGATCCTCCGCGTACCTTCGCCAGCCCTGCGCCTGCTAATGGGACGGCTGGCCGACGAACTTGTCCTGTCCAGCCAGCGGATGGAGCCGGCGGCCCTCGAAGCAGCGGGCTTCCAATGGCAGCACCCGTCCATGGCCCAGGCCGCGGCCTGGGTGGCAGGCAGCCACTGAGTCGACGGGCGAGACAAACAGTCAGGACCCCGGCAGGACGTCCGTAATCCGCCACCGGCCATCAACGGAGACCAGCACTAGCCGGAGGTTCTGGGCGGCCACCGGCGCGCCGGCTGCCACTACAGCGCCGGACGGGTCCTTTTGCTCATAGGACGACGTGGCGGATGTGAGCGCGACTACAACCTGGCCGGACGAACTGCCGGGTTGGACATGCAGGTTCGATACGGAACTGGTGAATCCGGCGAGGATGTGGCCCGACTCCTGCAGCTCAGCCCTGATGCGTGCATCCGCGGCAGAAGCTGCCGATCCCGGGGCGTTAACGAGATCCAGCAACTCCAACCGGCCCGAGCTGAAGGCCAAGGACCTCACGGTTGCCAGTCCCCGGACTGCTTCGAGCGGGTCCGCTGAGTCCAGCTGGGCGGCAGTGGCGGCCGGGATCCCTGCGCCCTCCGGTCCAGGGGGCTTTTCGTCTGCGGTGATAGCCACCGTCCCGGGTCCGGCCGGCACCGCCCACGGTCCGCCCGGTCCGCCAGGTCCGAAGACGCCGGCGGCCCAGATGACCCCGGCCACAACCGCGCCGGCGCCCGCGGCCAGCAGCACGGTTCCCCGTTTGTGCCCGGCCAGCGGCGTGCGCACGCCACGCGGGCCCCGGCCGGCGTCCACCCCCGTCCGCTTCGCCGCCTTCGGCGGCTTCGGGCTGGGATGTTGTCCGCGGGCGTCCGGCCCCGGAGCCACGGCATGTCTGCCCCGCGGCGCCGGTTTTCCGGCTTCGGGTGCCTGAACAGGCCCGGAATGGCCGTTGGGCAACAATGCGTTCGGCAGCTCCATGTCCTCCCCCGCCGGGAACGGAAAGACCTGGCGTGCCCCGATCAACCCAGACCAGCGCGATGTCGCGATCCGGCGCCGCCATGCCCGGAGTCCGTTCCGGAGCGCGCCGCCGGGATATTCCGGGACGCGGCGCCGCGTCAGCAGCTGAGGGATAACGGTGGCGTGCACGGAGGACGCGAGGTCGACCGGCAGCGGCGGGGCGGTG
>DIZT01000141.1:47132-52869 GCA_002427975.1 Micrococcaceae bacterium UBA6021
GGCGGCTGGCCTGTGAGGCAGTACCACCCCAGCGCCGCCACGGAGTAGACGTCACGTTCCGGCTGCAGCCCCGCCCTGACAGCGTCCACCGGTGACGGATCCATGAACCCCTGAGTGCCGTGGTCCGGCACCGCTGCTACATCACCCACCATCCTGGCAATGCCGACGTCTGTAAGCATTGGCTTGCCGTGACCCGTAAAGAGGACGTTCCCGGGCGATACGTCACCGTGGGTGAACCCCTGACCGTGCAGGTAGCCAAGTACCTGGGCAACAGGGGTGAGCACAGTGACCGTCTCCCCGATGGTGAGCTTCGCCCTGCTGCCGACCAGCTCACCTAGGGAACCGCCGGGCGCATAATCCAGCAGCAGGCCTATGGCCCCGCCGGCGGTCGCCGCAGACCCGGCCGACCCGGGAAGGCGGAGGCGGAGCGCGTCGTGGGCTTTGATGAGGTGCTGGTGGTCAAGGACTGAAAGAATACGGATTTCACGGCGGATGGCTTCCTCGGCGTCGGCCCCGGGCTCCCTGCCTTCGCCGGGACCGGTGACCCCGCCGCGTCCGTCACCAAGACATTTGAGGGCGAACTCGCGGCCCGACCTTTCTTCGGTAACAAGCCACACTGTTGAACTTCCGCCGCGGCCCAGCACACGGCCCACCCGGAATCCGGGAACCACCGGGGCAGTGAAATCATCCATGACTTATGTCTAGCGGAATCCAGGGATCCCTGCAGAAGTTATCCACAGGCCACGTGCATCCACTGGCTCCGCCGGTGCCCGATGAGAGGTCGGACACTATGGCCGGACCGCTGGCGGACCGGGGTCTAAGCTGGTAGGCATGACTCTTGAGTTTTCACAGGTGGGTCTCGCCCCGGACTTCGTTGACTACATGCGCGGCTGGGATCTGCAGCGCACCATCCACGGCAATGTCGTCGCGGCCGAGGCGTCCAGCACAGTCCTCATCCTTGAACATACCGCTGTCTATACAGCCGGCAAGCTCACAGAAGAGCACGAGCGCCCGTTGGACGGCACGCCCGTAGTGGCGGTGGACCGGGGCGGCAAACTGACCTGGCACGGCCCCGGCCAGCTGATCGCCTATCCGATCCTCAAGCTTAAGAACCGGTCAGGTATCCGCGACTACGTCGAGCGGCTCGAAGCGGTCATGATCGCCGTCATGGCTGACTATGGCATCAACGCCGAGCGCATCAAGGGACGCGCCGGAGTGTGGATCACAGCCGACAGCAAGGGCCCGGACCGGAAGATTGCAGCCATCGGCATCCGCGTCCTGGACGGGGTCACAATGCACGGAGTCGCCATTAACTGCAACAATGATCTGGCACCTTATGCCCAGATCATCGCCTGTGGCATCACCGACGCCGGCGTCACCACAATGTCCATCGAAACCGGCAGGAACATCGCCCCGGGCGATATCGCTGACCGGTTCGTGGAAGAATTTCGCAAGCACGAAGAAGCACTCGTTTCAAGCCCCGAGGGAGCACTCCTGTGACACTGGCACCAGAAGGCCGGAAGCTGCTGCGCGTTGAGCAGCGCAATTCGGCTGTACCCGTGGAGCGGAAGCCGGAGTGGATCAAGGCCAAGGTCCAGATGGGCCCGGAGTATGTCCAGCTCAAGAACCTGGTCAAGAAGGAAGGCCTGCACACGGTGTGTGAGGAGGCCGGCTGCCCCAACATTTTCGAGTGCTGGGAAGACAAGGAAGCCACGTTCCTGATCGGCGGGTCCGAATGCACCCGCCGGTGTGATTTCTGCCAGATCGACACGGGCAAGCCCTCCCCGGTGGACGTGTTCGAACCCACCAAGGTGGCCCGCTCGGTCAAGGCCATGCAGCTGCGCTACGCCACGGTCACGGGGGTGGCCCGTGATGACCTGGCCGATGAGGGTGTGTGGCTGTACGCCGAGACGGTCCGGAAGATCCACGAGCTGAACCCGGGCACCGGCGTCGAACTTTTGATCCCTGATTTCTCCGGCAAGCCCGAGCACATCGAGGCGATCTGTGATTCGAAGCCGGAGGTCTTCGCGCACAACGTCGAGACCGTGCCCCGGATTTTCAAGCGGATCCGTCCCGCGTTCCGGTACGAGCGGTCCCTGGATGTCATCACCCAGGGCCGGAAGCTGGGCATGGTGACCAAGTCCAACCTGATCCTGGGCATGGGCGAGACCCGCGAGGAGATCTCCGAGGCCCTGCGGGACCTGCACGAGGCCGGCTGTGACCTGATCACCATCACCCAGTACCTGCGCCCGTCCGAACGGCACCTGCCCGTGGACCGCTGGGTCAAGCCGCAGGAGTTCGTGGACCTGCAGGACGAGGCCAACGAGATCGGCTTCCTCGGGGTCATGAGTGGCCCGCTGGTCCGTTCCTCCTACCGTGCCGGCCGGCTCTGGGCCACCGCGATGCGCAAGAAGGGCTGGGAAATCCCGGCCCAGCTCGCCCACATCGAGTCCTCCGGCAGCACCCGCCAGGAAGCCAGCTCACTCCTGGCCGCACACGCCAGCTGACCGCCCGATATCAGGAAAGGACCAAAGATGTTCCCTACAAGAATCGAAATCATCCCCTCAACCGGGATCATTGACCAGGTCCAGGCGCTGGTTCCGCTGACCACCACCCTCACCATGACCTGCCTGCCGCACCACGGCATCGAGCGGACCATGCGCACCTCGGTGGAGCTGAGCACGCTCGGCTACACCGTCATCCCGCACCTGGCTGCGCGCAGCATCAATGACCGGGCCGAACTGACCCGGATCATGCGTGAGTGCGATGTCGCCGGCATCGGCGAGGTGTTTGTGATCGGCGGCGACCGGAAGCAGCCTGCCGGCCCGTACGGGTCAGCGCTCCCGCTGCTCGAGGACATCGCCCAGTACACCGGCGGCCGGATGCGGGCAGGCGTGGCAGGCTACCCGGAAGGCCACCCGACGGTGGCCGCCCTGGACCTGCTCGATGCCCTGCAGGACAAGCAGCACCTGGCCACGCACCTCGTCACCCAGATGTGTTTCGACGCCCCGAAAATCCTCGACTACGCGGCGCTCCTGCGCCGCGAAGGCGTGGACCTGCCCGTCTGGGCGGGCGTGGCGGGGTCCGTCCCGCGGACCAAGCTGGTGGCACTGGCCACGCAGATCGGCGTCGGAAGTTCCCTGAAGTTCCTGAGACGCAAAGGCCCGCTGGCGCGCAAGCTGCTCAGCGGTGACCGCTACTCACCCCACGCCCTGGTGGCCGGGCTCGAAAGCCAGCCCGGCATCGCAGGGATCCACCTGTACAGCTTCAACAACCTCGATGCGGTCCCCAACGAAGCGGCCGCGTCTTCCCCAACGGCACTCCAGCCAGCATTGATTCGAGGAGCAGCACGTGAGCACTAAAACCGTCACTTCGCCACAAACACCTCATCTTGAGCGGCAGCTCAGCAACCGGCATATCCAGCTGATCGCCATTGGCGGTGCCATCGGCACGGGCCTGTTCATGGGCTCCGGCAAAACCATCTCGGCCGCCGGCCCGTCCGTCATCTTCGTGTACATGATCATCGGCTTTATGCTGTTCTTCGTCATGCGGGCCATGGGCGAACTGCTGCTGTCCAACCTGAACTACAAGTCCTTCAGCGACTTCGCCGCTGACCTGCTGGGCCCGTGGGCCGGGTTCTTCACCGGCTGGACCTACTGGTTCTGCTGGGTGATCACCGGCATCGCGGACGTCATCGCAATCGCCGGCTACTCCCAGGAACTCTGGCCGGGGGTGCAGTTGTGGATCCCGGGCATTGCCACCGTGGTCATCCTGCTGGTCCTGAACCTCGCCACCGTGAAGGCGTTCGGTGAGACCGAGTTCTGGTTCGCGCTGATCAAGATCATCGCCATTGCAGCGCTGATCATTGTTGGCCTGTTCATGATCTTCAGCGGTTTCCAGTCCGACGCCGGCCCGGCCACCTTCTCGAACCTGTGGAGCCACGGCGGTTTCTTCCCGAACGAATTCATGGGCTTTGTAGCCGGCTTCCAGATCGCCGTCTTCGCGTTTGTGGGTATTGAACTGGTGGGCACCACCGCCGCTGAGGCCAAGGACCCGGAGAAGAACCTGCCCAAGGCCATCAACTCCATCCCCATCCGCGTGCTGCTCTTCTACGTAGGCGCCCTCATCATCCTCATGTCGGTCACCCCCTGGACCCAGTTCCAGGCCGGCCACAGCCCGTTCATCGCCATGTTCTCCCTGGCCGGCCTGGGCGCCGCAGCCACCATCGTGAACCTTGTAGTGCTCACCTCGGCCATGTCCTCGGCCAACTCCGGCATCTACTCCACCTCCCGCATGGTCTACGGCCTGGCCCAGGAAGGCGACGCCCCCACCGTGTTCAGCCGCCTGTCCCGCCGCAAGGTCCCGCAGAACGCCCTGTTCCTCTCCTGCGTCCTGCTGCTCTCCGGGGTCATCCTGATGTACGCGGGCAAGGACATCGGCAAGGCGTTCGACATGGTCACCACCGTTTCCGCCGTCTGCTTCGTCTTCGTCTGGTCCATCATCCTGGCCAGCTACCTGAAGTTCCGTTCACGCCGTCCGCACCTGCACGACACGTCCAAATACAAGATGCCCGGCGGCATCCCCATGGTCTGGGTGGTCTTCGCGTTCTTCGCGTTCGTCATCTGGGCACTGACCACGCAGCCGGACACCCTCGTGGCGCTGCTGGTCACACCGATCTGGTTCATCGTTCTCGGCGCCGCCTGGATCGTCCTGCGCAAGCGCCCGGCCCACCTGGCCCGCTACGCGGAGTTCCAGAAGGACCTCGCCGGCGAGAAGGTCGTGGCCGAGGAGAAGGCCGTCGCGGATGAAAAGGCCCTGGCCGACGCGAAGGCACAGCGGGAGAGCTAAGTGGGAACCGAACATGTTCTGACCGTCAACTGCGCGGAGTCCCCGGGCATCGTCCACGCGATCACCGGGTACCTGCTGGAGCACGACTGCGACATCATCGACACCAAGCACTTCGGTGACCGGCAGGCGCAGCAGTTCTTCATGCGGGTGCACTTCGCCGCCGGGAAGAAGGACTTCAGCACCGAGGACCTGCGCCGGGACTTCGAGCCGCTGGCCGATGAGTGGGCCATGAACTGGCAGCTGGAACCGGACGGCCGCAAACGCCGTGTCCTGGTGATGGTGTCCAAGTTCGGGCACTGCCTCAACGATCTGCTGTTCCGGGCCCGCACGGGTGATCTTCCGGTGGACATCGTGGCCGTGGTGTCCAACCACACGGACCACGAAGAGCTGGTCAAGTGGCACGGGATCCCGTTCTTCCACCTCCCGGTCACCAAGGAGACCAAGCCGGCGCAGGAAGCGCGCCTGCTGGAGCTCGTGGATGAATTCGACGTGGAACTGGTGGTCCTGGCCCGTTACATGCAGGTCCTCAGCGATGAGCTGTCGGCCAAGCTGACGGGCAAAACCATCAACATCCACCACTCGTTCCTGCCCAGCTTCAAGGGCGCCAAACCGTACCACCAGGCCTATGACCGCGGGGTGAAGACGGTGGGCGCCACAGCGCATTACGTCAATGCCGAGCTGGATGAGGGACCGATCATCGCCCAGCAGGTCATCGACGTGGACCACACGTACACGGCCGAGGACCTGGTCCGCGTGGGCCGCGACGCTGAGTGCAAGGCGCTGAGCAACGCGGTCCGGTGGCACTGTGAAGGCCGGGTAATGCTCGACGGCGGGCGCACAGTCATTCTGCGCTGACCGTTCCTGCGCGTCCCCACCCAACTGACTCGCA
>DIZT01000141.1:53021-53434 GCA_002427975.1 Micrococcaceae bacterium UBA6021
CGGGGAGTGGGGTGGGGCCGCGGGAGGTTCCGACGGCGGCGCCGCGTCAGGCGTGCTGTTCGAAGTGTGTGTCCGGCACACCGCCGGGCAGGACCTTCAGGATGCTTTCGGCCACGTCGCGGACCTTCAGGTTCCGGTGGCTCGAGGCCTGGGTCATGATCTTGAACGCTTCGTCGTAGGAGCACTGGTTCTGCCCCATGATCACCCCGCACGCAGTGTCGATCGCGGTGCGGCTGGCCAGCGCCGTGCGCAGGTCCGCGGACAGGGCCAGGTCCGCCCTGACCTGGAGTGCCAGCAGCAGGCTCTTGGCCGCCACATCCGTGAAAGCCAGGGCCTGGGCGGCGACGGCCGGGGCGAACAGGTTCGCCGTCGCGGAATAGAGGGTCAGCGCGGCGCGGTAGCCGCGCTCCAGC
>DIZT01000141.1:53580-53946 GCA_002427975.1 Micrococcaceae bacterium UBA6021
GCCGGTCAGTGCCCGCGCAGTGGGGCCCCGTCCGGTGCGCTGGTCCCAGCGCGAGAGTTCCCCGGCACTGTCAGTGCTTGCGGCGGTGCATGGCGTCCCCTCCGGCCGTACGAGCGTCACGGTGCTTTCGACGGCGGAGCCGGCAATGTCGCTGACGGCCGAGGCCGCGATCCGGGCAAGCGAGCATGCGGACGCGGCCTCCGAGTGCCCGCGGATATCCAGCAGCACACCCGAGCCGGAGCCCGTCCAGTCCACCTGTTGTTCGATCTGCATGCCCCAAACCCCCAACGTGTCGGTTCCCACCTATCGTAGGAATACCTGGTAAGGGAGCGCACGAGTAGTGAGTACTCGATTAATCACGACGGC
>DIZT01000141.1:53998-55361 GCA_002427975.1 Micrococcaceae bacterium UBA6021
GCCCGTCTCGCGTCGCGTACGTTTCGTACGTTTTATACATTCCTATATTTAAGTACGAAGGCGCTACACTTTTCGTATGGAAACCGAACCGAGCTCCGTCACCGTGGGAGCTTTGCGTGAGCATTTGCCAGATGTCGTCAATAGGGCGAATTACGGGCATGAGCGCGTGCAGATCACCCGCCACGGTAAGCCCGTGGCCTTCCTGATCGGCGTTGAGGATTTCGCCCGCCTGGAAGAGCTCGAGGATGCGGTGGACCTGGCCGAGTTCCGTGCCGCCAAAGCTGAGGATGACGGCCGTCGCGTGAGCCTGGCTGAGCTTCAGGCCCAACACTAGGCGTGGCAGGCTACGCGGTCGAATTCACCGCAGGAGCAGCCAAAGAGATCCGCAGGCTGGACACTGGGGCGCGTAAGCGAATCGTGGCGTCCATCGCAGGGTTGGCGGCCGATCCCCCCGTAGGTTGCAAGAAACTGGTTGGGGAACAGAATGCCTGGAGAGTCCGCATCGCTGACTATCGCATTCTCTATGAGATCCATGACGAAGTCTTGACCGTCATCGTTGTGCGGGTTGCCCACCGACGCGAGGTCTACAAGAGGTGAAGCCGGCCCTCCCAGCAAGGCACCGCCAGCGCAGTCAGGCGGAAGCGTCCTTCGCCGGGATCTCCTGGATGACCCAGCGGTTGCCGTCCGGGTCGCTGAAGTAGGCGAACGCGAACCCGCCCATGTCCTGCGGTTCGCTGACGGGGGCGCCGCGGCGGACCAGTTCGCTGCGGACCGCGGCCATGTCCGGCACCACGAGCTGGAGGCCCTCGAGGCTGCCGGGCACCATGCCGGTCATGCCCGTGCCGATGACAATCGACGCGGCCGAGCCCGGCGGGGTGAGCTGGACAACCCGCATCCCGGGAATGTGTTCGACGTCGTGATCGAGCACGAAGCCGAGCTGGTCTGTGTAGAAGGCTTTGGCGCGGTCCACGTCGGAGACGGGAACCACCACGAGTTCGAGCGTCCAGTCCACTTGTCAGATCCTCCTGTAGCGATTGAATCGGGTAACCAGGTCCCTCAGCCTTCGGCCAGCAGGGCCTCGAGCCGATCCCAGGTCTCGACCGCGCCAGCGACCATGCCGGTGGCCACGGCGCCTTCGAGCTCTGCGATCGAGCCGAAGTGCCCGACGGACGTGACCTTGGTCTTGCCGTCGACGTCGTCGAACGTGAACGTTTCGGGGCCGCCCTGTTCGCCGACGCCCTCGACGTCGAAGCCGCCGCGCGACACGAAGTGCCCGATGCGCTGGCCGGTCTTCGCCGGGCAGACCGGATTCGCGCAGCGATAGGCGACTGGCGCGGGCCGATGCTGCACCTGTCTCTTATAC
>DIZT01000041.1:0-141 GCA_002427975.1 Micrococcaceae bacterium UBA6021
AGGACGTCTTCCTGGCGCTCGTGGGTAACAACGATAAGGACGAGTCACTTAAGGACAGGTCATGAGTACGCATTTCTTCGCGGACACCTCCGTGCTGCTGGGCCGCTCCATGCGGCACATCTTCCGCAGCGTGGACACCAT
>DIZT01000041.1:150-7886 GCA_002427975.1 Micrococcaceae bacterium UBA6021
GTCTACGTCTACGTCTACGTCTTCGTCTACGTCTTCGGCGGCGCCATCAGCACGGGCACCGATAACTACGTCAATTACCTGCTGCCTGGAATCATGCTGATCGCGATCGCGTCGGGCATCGCCTACACGGCCGTTCGGTTGTTCACCGATATGCAGAGCGGCATCTTCGAACGATTCCAGTCCATGCCGATCGCACGGTCATCCGTGCTGTGGGCCCATGTCCTGACGTCGCTGGTTGCCAACGGGCTCTCGCTCGTGATCATCGTGCTGGTAGCCCTTCTCATGGGGTTCCGTACATCGGCAAGCCTCCTGGCATGGCTCGCAGTGGCCGGAATCCTGACGCTGTTCACCCTGGCACTCACGTGGCTGGCAATCATCGCCGGCCTGTCAGCGAAGTCCGTGGACGGCGCCGGCGGATTCTCCTACCCGCTGATCTTCCTGCCGTTCATCAGCTCTGCGTTCGTCCCGACGGAGACCATGCCGGGTCCGGTTCGCTGGTTCGCCGAGAACCAGCCGGTCACCTCGATCGTCAACACCATCCAGGATCTGTTCGCGTCTCGCCCGGTTGGCAACGATATCTGGATCGCACTCGCATGGTGCGTCGGCATCCTCGTTCTCGCCTACGTGTTCGCCATGGTCGTCTACCGGCGAAAAATCACCTAAGGGCGTATCGGACAAGCTCCCCTCCACCAGCCTCCCAGTGGGGCAATGTCACGTACGACTTGTGTAGTCGCTGGCCCACGATTCCGTTTGGAGGGCCATCAGGAAGTACTTGCCATGAACGCACTGACAGCTGCCTGGGCTTCTGCATACGCTGGTCCGAGCCAGAAGAGGTGGCTGGGTGCACTCAGTTCGACGAGTGTGGCTCGGGGGATGGTGCCGGCATAGTCCTCAGCATGGGCGAAAGCGACACCGGCATCATGGCGTGATGCGGTCACCAGAGTCGGACAGATGGTCCGGGTTTGGACCAGCCGGCGGTACGACGCACGGTCAGGTCGGGCTTGATGCAGATCGTTGACGAACCCGGTCCCCGAGCGCATGGTCTGGAACAGCTCCCGTGCCCGTCGCTTGTCCTCGACTGACCAGGTATGCCACCAGTCGTTCACTGGCCTCTTGGACAGCGCGCCGACCATCCGGCGTAGCCCGGCATCGGAATCGACCAGGCGTCCGACGGCCTTCCAGGTCAGGCCCTGCAGGGCCGGGGAGAAGCCACCGGGCCTGACAGCGATTCGAGGCGCGTGTCTGGGTATGCGAGGGTTGAAGGGGCGCAGCTGTGCAGGACCAGTCGAGGGAACAGTCCCGGCAGGGACGACGCGGCGTGAATGGCCTGCGGGCCGCCGAAGGAGATCCCCACGGCCCCTGCAGTCTGATCAATCGCCAGGGCCTCGCAGCACTCAGCCACCGCCGGGACAAACTCGGCGGCGGTGAGGCGTCCCACGTTGGTGTTCCCGTAGCCTGGGCGAGAAAACGCCAGCACCCCGTGGCCTTCTGACGTGTAGAGGCTCCACCCGCAGTCGTTGGCCGCAGAGCAATGGCCTCCGGGGAAGAACAGCACCGCTGGCTTGTCCCCGGGCAGGTACATGACCTCCACGGTACCCAGGCTTGTTTGGATCACTCGGGTCTCGCTCACCGTTCAAGTCTACGAAGAGGGCGTCCAGCGCACATCGGCGCAAGTCCTTACGGTGCTAAGTGGCGGCTCGGGGGATCCGGGCGGCAACCGCGGCAACTTCCTCATAGCTGGATGGTGTTTTCTGCCGGAACGCAGCGTCGGCGTCGGCACGGGTCACATTGGAGGCCAGGACGCGTACGTGGACCAGCTCATCGTGGGATTCGCTGCAGCCCAGGACGTCCCCGTGAACGCTGCTTCTCTGAGAAGCAGTGTGAGGGAGTTCCTGGAAAATGATCCACCAGTTGTCCCCGGCCTGGTCCCGAAAGAGGTAGCCGCCCGGTGGGCGGTATGCAGTACCGTCCACGCCGCGGCCACTGTAACCCTCCACTGCCTCTGGCGTTGCAGTGAACCTGAGCCCGGCGGCTCTGTGCTCTCGATTCCCGGTCATCGGCTAGCTCTTCCTGCGCAGGTGAACGAATGGGGTGAAAGCTGGCCAGACCCTCAGTGAGGCCGTCGCGAAGGGTAAAGCGGCGCCCGTGTCTTCCCTGTTCGGGGGCTTCGTTGGTCGAACTTCGATGGATAGCTTCAGGCTTCCTTGTGCAACCATGTCAAAGCGGTCTCCAGATCGCCCTCGCTGTTGCCTTGGCTGGCAAGTCTGCATCTGCGGGAAGGTGGGGATCGCGCGTACTCGGCCGTGGTTAGCCGACATGGACCCACGGGCGTTTGGTCACGTCGGGCACGGCCTCCCGCAGAACTTCCCGGGTGACGGGAGCGATTTCGCCCTCGCCAAGGAACAGGAACCGCAGGAGGTTGATCACCGGATTCCCTTCGGTCCAGCGGAAATAGATGTGGGGCATCAGCCCGGTCACGTCACGGATGTGGAGCAGGACGGAGGCGATGGTGTTCGGGACGACGGGGCCGTGGACTTCCAGGATCCGGTACCCGTGGCGCGCCACTCCGCGCACGTGCAGATCTGTTTCGAAGTCGGAGGAATCATCGACGATCACTTCCAGGAACAGAGCCTCCTGTTCAAGGGGGAGGTGGCTGACCTCGATGGCGGAGGTGAGCTTCTCCCGGTACGCGTCGGCGCTCAGGCGGAGCGGTTCGTGCGCGATGATCGCGATGGGGCCTTCGAGCGCGTCGGACATGAACTCCAGCGCCTGCCGGTCCAGGTGAACGTGGGTGGCGTGCAATTCAAAGGAGCGGCGGACGCGGGAGAGCAGGGAAATCACAATGATGCCCAGGATAAAGATGCCTGCGATCCTGATGCCTTCGGGGCGTTCGAAGATGTTGGCGATGGTGGTGTAAGTGAACACCACGGAGATTGCGCCGAAGCCGAAGGTGCGTTTGCGCTGCCCCCGGCGGCGGGCCGACAGGGTGACGGCAACGGCTGCCGAAGTCATCAGCACCAGGACACCGGTGGCGTACGCGCCGCCCTGGGCGTCCACGTCAGCCTCGAACAGGTAGGTGATGAGGAAACCGACCAGGGTGAACACAAGTACCAGCGGGCGGACGGCTTTGGCCCATCCCGGGGCCATCCCATAGCGGGGGAGGTATCTTGGGACCAGGTTCAGCAGCCCCGCCATCGCGGAGGCTCCCGCGAACCAGAGGATGGCGATGGTGCTGATGTCATAGATGCTGCCGAATCCGACGCCGAGATATTCGTGGGCCAGGAACGCCAGGGCACGGCCGTTTGCCTGGCCGCCGGGCTGGAATTCCTGCGCCGGTATCAGGACGACGGTGATGAAGCTGGTGGTGATGAGGAAACCGCTCATGATCACGGCGGCGGTGGTCAGCATGCGGCGGGTTCCGCGGATACGGCCGACCGGGTTTTCCTCGGTGTCGGTCTCGTCCCCGCGGACCTGGGGCATGACGGCGACGCCTGTTTCGAAGCCCGACAGGCCGAGGGCGAGCTTGGGAAAGACGAGAAGTGCGATTCCCACGACCATGAACGGGTTCCCGTGCGAGGTCCAGAGGGTCTCCCACCAATCGCCCATGGCAACCGGATGCGTGAAGACCTGGATGAGCGTCGCGGCCACAACGACGGCATTCAGGGCCAGGTAGAGGACGACGAGGATGACGGCGACTCCGATGGCTTCCTTGAAGCCGCGCAGGAACACGGCTGCCAGCAGCGCCAACAGGAAGAGGGTGACGAGGACGTTCTGGCCCTGCAGCCATCCGGGGGCGACGGGGTTCTGGATCAGGTGTGCGGTGGCGTCGGCGGCCGAGAGCGTCATGGTGATCATGAAGTCGGTCGCTGCGAAGCCGAGCAGGATCAGGACAAAGAGCTTGCCGCCCCAACGCGGCAGGAGCCGTTCAAGCATGGCGATGGAACCTTCGCCGCGGTGGCTCTCCCCGGCCACCCGGCGGTAGACCGGCAGGGCCCCGAGCAGGGTGACGGCGACCAGCACCATCGTCGCCAGCGGCGAGATCACACCGGCGGCCAGGGCCGCGATCGCCGGCTGGTAGCCCAGCGTGGAGAAGTAATCGACACCGGTCAGGCACATGACCTGCCACCACTGATGCTTTTTCTCGTGGGCGGTCGTGATACCGCCGGGACCCTGGTGGGTGCCTTTGCTGTCCTGGAGCCCGAACAACAGCCAATTTTTCAGGGCGGCTTTGCCGGCCGGCCTGGGGGCCGAGTGGTCTGCAGGTGGCCTGCTCAACGTGGTCATGGATTCCTTCCCACGCGGCACAACGCGCCGCGATCACAGCCGAAACTAGCACCGGGAAGAAACCGTGAACGGCGAAAGGCGTATTTATTGACGAATCATTTACGCCTGTGCCCCGGGATGCTGGCCGGTCGGTTCCGGCGTGCGGGCAGGCGTTGGTCAGGGTTCGAAGCGGTACCCCATTCCGGCTTCGGTGAGCAGGTGCCTGGGCCTGGCGGGGTCGGCTTCAAGTTTGCGGCGCAGCTGTCCCATGTAGACGCGCAGATAATGGGTTTCGCCATCGTAACCAGGGCCCCAGATCTTGGCCAGCATCTGCTGCTGGGTGATGAGCCGTCCCGGGTTGCGGACCAGCAGTTCCAGGATGGCCCATTCCCGCGGGGTGAGCCGTACGGATGCGCCGTCGCGGATCACTTTCCGGTTTGCGAGGTCCACCTCGAATTCCCCGACGTCGACAGTCGGGGCCTGTTCGATCCCGTCGGATGTACCGAGACGGCGTTCGGCGACGCGCAGCCGTGCCAGGAGCTCGTCCAGTCCAAAGGGTTTGGTGACATAGTCGTCGGCTCCGGCGTCGAGGGCCCGGACCTTGTCCACGGACCCGTGCCGGGCCGAGAGAACGATGATCGGCGTGCTGCTCGTGCGTCGGATCTTGGTGATGACGTCCACTCCGTTGATGTCCGGCAGTCCCAGATCCAGAACGATGAGATCGGGATGGTTGCTCGCTGCGTGCTGGAGGGCCGTCGTCCCGTCCAGGGCGGTCAGCACCTTATAGCCCTCAGCGTGCAGGTTTACCTGCAACGCGCGCAGCAGCTGGGGCTCATCGTCCACGACAAGTATGGTTCTCATGGCGCGCTCCTGTCCGTGCTACGCGTTTCGGGGTGGGTGAGCTGAGGGCCGGAGGAGAGGGGCAGCCGGATCACGATCGTCAGTCCTCCTCCTGGCGTCGGTTCAGCCGCCAGCTGTCCGCCCATGGCTTCGGAGAATCCTTTTGCGACGGCCAGGCCCAGTCCTATGCCGAGGCCTTCCGGCGCGTCATCGAGGCGTTGGAACGGCTCAAAAATGGCGATCACGTCCGCCGCGGGCACGCCATGGCCGTGGTCCACGATCCGGAGTTCCCCGCACGGGCGTCCGTTAATGGTGGCGACCCCGGATCCGCTGGCGGGTCCGATGATGACGATGTCAGAGCCGGGTGCGTATTTCAGGGCGTTCTCGACGACGTTGGCGATGACCCGTTCCAGCATGCCGAGATCGGCATCGATGGGGGGCATGTTGGGGGCCAGATCGACCCGGATGGCTCCTGCGGGTAATCCGCGTAGCGCGTCTTCGATGGCGTCGCGCCAGGCCACTGGAGATGTGAGCGGGGCGGTGGATCCGCTGGATATTCGGGACATGTCCAGGAGGTTGCCGATCAAGGAGTCAAGGCGGTCGGCATAGGAGTCGATGGTGTCGAGCATTTCATCCCGGATCTCGTCGGGAAGGCGTCGCTTCTGGCGCTGCAGGGCGGTGACGGCGAGCTTGATTCCGGCCAGCGGTGTCCGGAGGTCATGGCTGACGGCACGCAGAATGGATGTCCGGATGCTGTTGCCCTCAGCCAGTTTGGTGGTGTTCTTGAGCCTGAGCTGGAGTGAATGACGCTGCCGGAGTAAGAGCAGGTGGGCCCCGTGTGCTGTTAGCAGCCGCCGTTCCCCGGCTGTGAGTGTTCTGCCGGAGACCGCCAGGGCCGTCCGCGGATCAGTCAGTTCATAGGCATCGGTGCCGGCTTCCGCCGACCCCGGGGGCGGAGGCGGCACTTTTCCGGAGTGGGCTTGAAGTTCCCATCCGCCGCCAGCGTCTCCGGCTCTGGTGAACAGTCCGACGGAGCTGACCTGGAAGGTCTCGCGGACCTTGTCCAGGAATGCGGGGATGGTGTCATCTGCTATCAGCGCGTCCCTGGCCAGGTCCGCCAGGGTCGCGGCCTCCGCACGGGCGCGGGCAGCCTCCTGTGCGCGCTTGGCCGAGAGGCCCACGAGCAGGGAAACCGCTATCGCGGCGCCCAGGAACACGAGCAACGCGAACAGATTCTGCGGGTCATTGATGCTGAAGGTCCCGACGGGGTCGGTCTCGAAGTAGTTCAGCAGCAGCGAGTCCAGAATCGCGGCGAGCACCGCGGGCCAGAGGCCTCCGATGAACGCGACCGCCATGACTCCGGTCAGATGGACCAGTACATGGGTAGCGAGGTTAAGCTCCGGGGCCAGGGACAGGATTCCGGTGGCCAATACGGGGATGAGTACCGCCAGGACAAAGCCAGCGGTTGTCCTGGCACGGCCCAGCCCGCGGGAGGTGGCCCTGGGCAGCCCGCGACTGCCCAAGGGGTGGGACACCATGTGAACGTCAATGTCGCCGGATCCCCGGACCACCTTGGACCCGACGCCGGTGCCCAGCAGTCGGCTGGTCAGGCGGCCCCGGGAGACGCCCACGACGATCTGGGTTGCGTTGACATTGCGGGCAAACTCCAGCAACGTCTCTGCCGCGTCGTCACCTGACACTGTGTGGTAGCTTCCGCCCAGATCGGTCACCAGCTGGCGCTGAACCTCCAGGGTCCGCGGCATCTCCCCAAGCCGACTCTCAGAAACGCGAACGTGAACAGCCAAGAGGTCCCCGCCATTGACCCTCGACAGAATCCTCGAGGCCCTCCGGATGAGCGCTTCGCCCTCAGGGCCTCCGGTGAGACCGACGACAACGCGTTCCCGTGCCGGCCAGTTCGCTGTGATGCCCTCCCTGGCCCGGTATTTCGCCAGCCCCTCATCGACTCTGTCTGCCAGCCAGATGAGGGCGACCTCCCGCAGCGCGGAAAGGTTGCCGAGCCGGAATTCATTAGCCAGGGCAGCGTCAACCCTGTCCCTGGGATAGACGTTTCCATCCGAGATCCGCTGGCGCAGCAGCTCCGGAGAAATATCGACGAGTTCGATCTGATCCGCCCGGCGAACGACCTCATCAGGCACCGTTCCCTTCCGTGCCACCTGGGTGATGGCGGACACAACATCTTCCAAAGAGGCAAGGTTCTGGACGCTAACGGTGGAGAGCACATCGATCCCTGCGTCGAGCAACTCCTCGACATCCTGCCACCGCTGTTCGTTCCTGCTACCGGATGAGTTGGAGTGCGCATACTCATCAACGATGGCGACCTCGGGATGCCGGGCCAAGACGGCATCGACGTCCATTTCCTGCACATCGATGCCGTCGGCATCAACGAGACGCGGGGCAACTATTTCCAGCCCGGTCATGAGCTCCCGCGTTTCCAGCCGGCCGTGGTCCGCGGCTATCCCGACAGCAACATCCCTGCCGCTGCCCAGCAGCTGGTGCGCCTCCTGCAGCATGGCAAAAGTCATGCCTACCCCCGACGAGGCGCCCAGAAAAATGCGAAGAATTCCCCTTGCCATATCCACAGTCTGTCAGCACACAACGCACTCCGGTTGCCG
>DIZT01000139.1 GCA_002427975.1 Micrococcaceae bacterium UBA6021
TGGGGGCATCGTCAATGGTCCCCAGCACCGGCGCGCCGTCCACGGTGATACCGGCCATTTCCTTGTCGTCGTCGAGCACCCCGACGACGTCATACTGCCCGCTGGCGCGGACCATGGTCAGGACTTCCCGGGCCAGCCCGCTGGCGGCGATCAGGACCAGTTCGCTCACCGGTGTACCCCGGCGGCCGCCCGTACGCTGTTCATGACGCGGTTCAGGCCCACGTTGTCCAGGCCGTGGAAAATCGGGAGAACCAGGGTCCGGTCGGTCAGCCGTTCGGTGGTCTGGAGCCCTGCGTTGCCCGTATCGCGCCACCGGTAGGCAGGCTGCCGGTGGGCCGCCATGGCGCCGCGGCGCGCCGAAATTCCGGCATCGGCCAGGCGGGCCAGGAGCCCTTCGCGGTCGGTGGCGAAACCCGGGAGGACTTCGAGCCAGAAGGACTGGAAATTGGTGGTCCCGTACGGCGGGTCGGCCACGAACCGGAGCCCGGCCAGTCCGGAAAGGCCTGCCTCATAACGTGCGGCGATCTCCCGGCGGCGCGCCACGATCTCGCCCAGCCGGCCCAGCTGCACAATGCCGACGGCGGCCTGCAGATCCGTCATCTGGTAGTCGAAGCCAACCTCGACGTACACCTCCGGCGCGGCGATGCGGGATCGGCGACGGTCCGCCGCCGGCACGTTCAGGGAGTGGCTGCGGAGGCTCCGGGCCCGTGCTGCCCAGTCTGCCCGGTGGGTTGTCAGCATGCCGCCCTCGCCCGTGGTCAGCACATTGTCCGGGTGGAACGACCACACGGCAACGTCCGCCCCGGTGCCCACAGGCCGGCCCTTGTATGCCGAGCCAACAGCGCAGCCGGCGTCTTCGATCACGGTGATTTCGTGACGGTCGCACAGCTCGCGGACGGGGTCCAGGTCAACCGGAACGCCGGCCTGGTCCACCACGATCACGGCGCGCGTGTCCAGGGTCAGGGCCGCCCGGACCGCAGCCGCAGTCACGGTGCCGGTGACCGGATCCACGTCGCAGAACACCGGCCGCGCCCCGACATACGTCACCGCATTGGCGGTGGCGATGAAGGCCAGCGATGGAACCACCACGTCATCGCCGGGACCGATGCCGGCCACCACCAGTGCCAGGTGCAGCGCGGTGGTGCCGCTGGAGGTCGCGACGGCGTGCCGCACCTCCTGCACGGCGCTGAACCTCGCCTCGAACGCCTTCACCTTCGGCCCCTGCGTCAGCATGCCGGAGGCGAGGACCTCCGCCACGGCGCGGGCCTCGTCGTCGCCGAGCCACGGTTCCATGACGTTGATGCGGGCCAGTACGGTTTCCGCAGTCACCTGGCACCGGCTTTTCTGGCGACCGTTCTCATGTCCGCGTCCTTCCCACGTTTCGCTCCCGGGGCTGTGCATTGCTACTGCAAAATTAGTCGGATGCATGCCGTCCCGGCGCGGAAAGCAGCCGGTTGTGTGGGCACCGGCAGGGAACAATGCGGGAATTGCGGGTACCTGCAGCGCCCTGTGCCCCAGCCGATGTCCTAGAGGACGGGAAGGACGAACTGTTCCTTTGCCTGGGCAGCTTCCTTGCCCGTTGCGAGGGCTGTCAGTTGGGCGCGCGATTCCACTCCGAGCTTCCGGTAAATCGCGGTGAGGCGCACTTCCACGGTCCGGACAGAGACATACAGGGTGGCCGCGATTTCCTTGTTCCGCATCCCGCGGGCCACCATGCGCGCCAGCACCCGTTCGTGGTCTGCAAGCATCAGGATCGCGGGGTTGCCGGGGGCGCCTGCCGGTTCCACACGTTCGTCGAGCAGCAGCGAGTCGACGTGCTGCGCCCACGCGTGGGCCCCCGCTTCGTCGAACATCACTTTCGCTCGAAGCAGACCGTCCCGGGCGCTCCGGAGGCGGCCGAAGGCGCCGAGGCGTTCGGAGTAGCACAGCAGTGTCCTGGCGCGTTCCAGCAGTGATTCCTGGGGGTTTTTGCCGGCAAGGGCGTCACTGAACAGCTGGAGCGACTGCTCACCGTCGGCCAGCATCGCCCGGCTCCGGGCAACAGCCATCATGAGCCAGGGCGAACGCAGGCCAACTGCATGGCTTTCCAGGTGCCACAGCGCCTGGGCGGCCTCCCGGTGCCGGCCCAGCCGGACCAGGACTTCCACCAGATCGGCCTCGCAGCGAAGCAGCGTGGGGTTGCTGAAGGCCTGGCCAATCTCCGCTGCCCGGGACAGATGCGCGAAGGCCTCGGCGAGGTTGCCGCGCATGAGGGCAAATTGCCCCTGGCACGCGGCCAGTTGCGCCGTGATCGCAGGGTGGCTTTCCGCTCCTGAGAAGTGCCGGGCGTCCGTCGCGTACGCGCGGGCGAGTTCTTCGTTTCCGATCGCGTTGGCCCGCCAGACCCGGAAGACATGCCGCATTCCACGGTGGTATTTGGTTTCCGGTTCAGCCAGTTCAAGATCTTCGATCAGTTTCACCGCTTTCCGGACGTTCCCGCCACGGATTTCATTGTCCACCGCGAGGAACGCTGCAGTTTCCCGCCAGTTGACGGTGTTTGCCTCCAGGAAGTTCCGCACCCGGGCAAAGGCCTCCTGGGCGGCGACATGGTGTTCGGCATAGCTCAGCGCACGGCCCTGTACCAGAAGGGTGGCGACCGTTTCGTTCCCGCCGTCGGGCCTGCGGCTGATCTGCTCCGGTTTCCCGC
>DIZT01000140.1 GCA_002427975.1 Micrococcaceae bacterium UBA6021
GTCCGGCTTGGCGGTGAAGTTCACCACGGCGTAGATACCTTCGGACTTCTTCTTGATTTCGTAAGCCAGTCGACGACGGCCCCAGATGTCAACCTTTTCGATGGTTCCACCATCGTTGGTGATGACGTTCAGGAACTTCTGAAGCGACGGCTCAACGGTACGCTCTTCGACCTCGGGGTCGATGATTACCATCAATTCGTAAGGACGCATATGTGAACCCACCTCCTTTGGGCTAAGCGGTTACGGCATTTCCGTAACAGGAGGTTCATTTGCGATGCCATGCGATGCCCGGCCTACAGAACGGAGGCAGGGCGCAGCACAGACTTCAATATCTTAGTGCATTTGGACCGGATAGGCGATTCGCGCTTGACTCAAGGCTAGGCGCCCTGGGGCGGAGGAGGAAGCCGAAGTGCGGCTATGTGGAAAACGGCCACCCACAGTGCAGCGGGAGTGAAATGATCTGACCATGAACACATCGGCGCAGAAGCAACCATCCACATCGGCCAGGGCAAGGCGGGCCCGATGGCGCTTCCTGGTGATGCTCGTCGCCGGCATCGCGTCCGGATGGGCCACCGGCCTGTGGGGGGAATGGGTCTACGCTCCGGCGGTGGGCTGGGCGGTGGCGGCGGGGGTCTACAGCCTGTTCGTCTGGACGGTTATCACTCCCATGGATGCTGCACAAACGGCGACCCATGCCAGGGAAGAGGATCCGCGTCGAGCTACGGCCGATCTCCTCATCCTCTGCGCGGCGGTGGGCTCACTCGCCGCCTTCGTGCTGGTGATGCTTGGCGCCAAGGACGCCCACGGCCTGGACAAATTCCTGCTCGCACTGCTGGCTCTGCTCGGGGCGGTATTTTCGTGGCTGCTGGTGCATACGCTGTTCACGTTGCGCTACGCCGAGGTGTACTACACAGCCGAACCGCACGGCGGCATCAGCTTCAACCAGGACGAACCTCCGCAGTACGCGGATTTCGCCTATATGGCGTTCAGTCTCGGTATGACCTACCAGGTCTCCGACACCTCCATCACCACCAGGGAAATGCGATCGGCAGCATTGCGGCACAGCCTGCTCGCATATGTCTTCGGCGTCGGGATTCTGGCCACCACCATCAACCTGGTGGTGAGCCTCGCCGCCTAAGGTCAGGCAACTGCCCGGCCGAAGTACTTGGATGGGTACCTAGGTCAAAAGGTCCAGGAGTACTGTGGTGTGCCCGGTCTTTCAGGGCTATATTGGCAAGAACGGCTGGGTACCGTGCTGGACGCAATGAGGCGGCCAGGAAACTGGTCCGCCTGTCGCGCAAGCGGCTGGATGGACCCGGGATTTTGCATAGAGCAAGCAGTTCGGTCTCCTTCTTCGATGGATGGGGACCACATGTCGTTAATAGGCCGAAGCAGGGAATTGGACCGGATACTCTCCGTCATTCGGGGTCCTAAGGATTCAGCCCTCAAGGTGGTGGGCAGGCGCGGGATGGGCAAGTCCGCGCTCCTCTCCGAGATTCCCCGCCTCTCCGATGCCCGTACCGTCTTCCTGACCGCGAGTGCCTCAGAGTCCGACTGGCCACTCTCGGGCCTCACAGCGCTCCTGACCGGCATCGATGACCCCGTCCTCAACCGCTTCGCCGACGAACTGCTGCGCGATTCCACTGGCGCCATGGACGTCCCGACGGTCTCCACCCTGCTGCTCAACGGACTGCACCAACGCTCGTCGTCCCGGACGGTCATTGTCATCGATGACGCCGACCAACTGGACCCCAGCAGCCAGGCGGTGATCGGCTACCTGGCGCGCCGGCTGACCGGAACGGACATGGCGCTCTTCATGGGCGTGCGGGAAGAGACAGCCGAAAGCCCGTACGCATCCCTGCCGGCCCTCCAACTGACGCCGCTGAACTACAACGACACAGTCCGGATGCTGGAGGCAATCCCGGCCCGGCAGACCTCGACGGCGGCGGTCCACGCGGTCGCCGCCGCCACCCAGGGAAACCCGCTCGCCGCCGTCGAGCTTTTTACGCTGCTGCTGGAACGTGCGGCGGACGGAAAATACGCGCTGCCGGTTCCGCTGCCCGGCAAGGGAAGTTTCGAAGCGGAGTTCGCTGCCACCGTTGGGGGACTCTCGCCTGCCGCGAGGCAGGTCCTTGACCTGCTTTCGTTGTCCTGCCGCAGCGATATCGCCACGTTGGAAAGAACCTACGACCAGCTGTGGGGCGGGATCGAAGAACTGCTGGCAAATGGCATGGTGGGCAGGTCCGGACCCCATCTGAGGATCCAGGACCAGTTGCTCCGGGGCTACGTATATGCGGCCATGACACCGGCAACGCGGACCGCCGGCCACCGTGCCATGGCGGAAGCGGCGGAGCCCGCGGATCCCTATGCCCACCGCTGGCACCTGAGCTTTACCGCCCTGGAGCGGCAGACCCCGTTTGGGCTGCTCCGCTTTGCCGTTGACCTGATCCGGAACGGCGAAGTGCCCTTCGCCGTCGAATACATTGAACGGGCCCTGACCATCAACCCATGGGAAGCGGAGACGGCCGCGAGGCTCACCACCGTGGCCGAACTGCTGCTGAACCGGGGTGAATTCGTCTACGCCAAACGCTACCTGGACTGGGCGCAGCGCGTGACGCGGAACCCTGCCCTGATCCTTCGGCTGACCGGCCTCGCCTTCGAGATCCAGTTCATTCAGGGCGGCACCGTGCGCCCCAGCATGGTGCTCCGGCTGGTGAAGGAGTTCGGGCAGCACGATCCGGCCTTCGCAAACAGACTGCTCGCGGCCGGGGCGCTCTATTATGCGGACCGCTGGGAGCTTGCGGATGCCACCAGCCTGCTGCGGTACGCCGAAGAGTTCA
>DIZT01000026.1:0-402 GCA_002427975.1 Micrococcaceae bacterium UBA6021
CAGCTGCCCGAGGCCCACCTCCTGGGCGAACTGGATCCCGGGCACACCGGCCGGATCACCCGCATCAGCGACGAGAATCCGGATCTGCTGCGGTATCTTTCCGCCGAGGAAATCGATCTCGACGCCGAGGTGGAGGTGGTGGGCCGCAAGCCGTTTGGCGGCGCGCTGGTGGTACGGATCAGCAACGCCGGCAGGACGCGGGACTTCGATCTCGCGGATGAAGTCACTGCTGCACTCTGGGTCCACAGCGACCAGCCCCATGCCGGCTGCACCCTCGGCGACAGCTGAATGACGAACGCCCACGTCCCGCAGTGGCGGGCCTGGCTGGCCGTCGCGGTGGGCGGTCTGGCCGGAACGGAACTGCGCTACGGCCTGGGACTCGCGTTTCCGGAACCCGCGGGG
>DIZT01000026.1:467-3580 GCA_002427975.1 Micrococcaceae bacterium UBA6021
GCCGCACACGGCATTCTGGCTCCGCGCCGGCCTGGGGCCCGGGCTCCTGGGCTCGTTCACCACGTTCTCGGCGGTGCTTTTCTCGATTGACCGGCTGGCCAGCGCCGGCGAGCATCCCGTGTGGATCGCCTATCTGGGGCTGTCCTTGCTGCTCGGCTTTGGCGCCGCGGCCGGTGGCTGGCGGACCGGGCGGCTTTTCGCTGACCGGCTGCAGGATGACCGGCTGAGGACAACGCCGTGATGGCCGCGGTCCTGGTGGGAGTGTTCGGCATGGCAGGCGCCCTGCTGCGCTTCGCCGTCGACAGCTGGTTCGCGCACCGTCAGGGGCTCCGTGCCGCCGTCAGCCCCAGCGGTACGCCAAGGCACTGGCCGTGGGCAACGCTCACAGTCAATGTCACGGGGTGCCTGATCATCGGGCTGTCCATCGGCATCACCGGAAGGCTCGGCCTCGCGCCCGAGTGGCAGGCCGCCGTCGCCACCGGCCTTGCCGGCGGGCTCACCACGTTCAGCTCCTGGACCACCGCTACCGTCCGGCTCCTGAGCGAGTCCCGGTTCGGTGCCGCGGCCCTGAACGTCGTCGCCAACCTGGCCGCCGGATTTGCCGCGGCGGCCGTGGGCATCGCCCTCGCGTCGTAGGCACGCGCCGCCGTCGCAGGCACGCCCTGTCCGGTTTGGTCCGGTCCCGTATCGTTGACTCTGATGATTAGCAGACGCGACGCGGCAATTGCCCTTGATGTACCGATGGAAATGGCCCAGCGCCATGGCATCCCCAAACGTTTGACCGAGGCGGAACTGGGCGAGATCCTGGACAACCCTCCTGCCTGGCTGACCCAGTCCCGGGCCAACCGTACCGGCAAGCGTCCGGTGTGGGTCCACCTGGAATGCGCCGTCTGCGGCTACGAGGAAGCGGCCCGGCCCAAAAAATGGTGGCCGGAATTCACGTACGTGGTGTGCGAACACCATGGCTCGGATGACGTGCCGCCGCTGCGGGCGGGCCTCATCAGGAGCGAGTTCGACGGCGTCGGGACCCGTTTTGTGGGCATCGCGGACGTTGCCGTTCCGGACTGATCCGGGGCATTACATTCGGCGCCGAACAGGCGTATTTTACGAAGTGGGACGCTGCCCGTCCCCCGTTGTAAGGAGCACGCCATGCCGGACAAAACACCACACCAGCACCTGAACAAAAAGCCGGTCAAAACCATCAAGGAAAAACGCGCCGAAAAGAAGGCGAAGAGCCCCCTTGAAGGCGCACAGGACCCGGTAGCGCACCTGAAGAAGCGCCGGTAGCGGTATTACCCGTTCCCCGCCATTTCTTCGGGCACTGCCACGATGTCCACTTCCCGGCCGTCCCGCAGCACCCTGACCGGCAGCGGCTGGCCGATAGCATCGGCGAACAGCAGCTTCTGCAGGCTTTCGGCGTTGCTCACGGGGCGGCTTCCGGCTGTCAGGATGACATCGCCAGCCCGCAGGCCGGCCCGGTCTGCCGGCGAACCGGCCAGCACCTCCACCACGCGCAGGCCGCCCCTTTGTCCCGTCCTGATCACTGCGCTGGCGTTGAGCCGGAAGGGTGTGCTGACAACGCCGAGGTAGGCCCGCCTGACGCGGCCGTCCTTCAATAGCGCTGAGATGATCCGCCGGGTGGTGGTATTGATGGGCACGGCCAGGCCGAGCCCGGCGCCGGCCACGGCGGTGTTGATTCCCACGATGCGACCGTGCGTGTCGGCCAGGGCGCCGCCGGAACTCCCGGCATTGAGTGCCGCATCTGTCTGGATGACGTCCTCGATCACGCGCCTGTTGCCGCCGGACCACACCGGGATGGCCCGCCCCAGACCGCTGACCACGCCTGCGGTGACCGAACCGGCCAGGCCCAGCGGATTGCCCACCGCAATAACCAGCTGGCCCACCCGCAGCGTCTCGGCATCGCCGAACTGCGCCGGGGATACCTTCGGTGCCCGGCCGTGGACCACCGCGAGATCCGACAACGGATCCGCGCCCACCAGGTCAAGATCGGTGCGGCTGCCGTCCGCAAAGGAGGCATGGCCTTGGTATGTGCCGGCCACGACGTGTGAATTGGTGAGCAGGTAGCCGTCTTCGGTGAAGAGCACCGCCGAGCCGGCACCCATCCGGAACCGGCCGTTGCGGCGGTTGCCGGTCATTTCAATGGCCGCAACATGCGGGGTGACCGTCTCAGCCACGCGCATGACGGTCTCCGAATACGAGTCCAGCGGACCGTCGTCGGCCGCTGCAGAGTTGGGTTCCCGAGCCTGTTCCATGGCGCGCCTCCTGGCTGCGTTCCTGCCTCCGGCTTGCAGACCTGCTGCTGCGCCGGAGCTTACTGGGGACAACCACGGGGCGGCGCCGGGTAGTCCCGGGCCGGCTACGCCGTCGGTGAACAGAGCGCCTAACGGGCCCTTAAAAGCCAGAAGACCCGGACGCTTGGTCCGAGTCTTCTGGCAATGCCTTGCGACATTCAAAATGTGGAGATGGGGGGAATTGAACCCCCGTCCGATGTTGTGTTAACAGGGCTTCTCCGGGCGCAGTTTGCGTCGGATTTTCTCGGCCCCAACCCTCCTACAAACAGGTGGCTGATCCGGGCCCAGTCATCTAAGAGTCCCGTTTACCCCGATGACGGAGGCAAACAGCAGTGGCTATCTAAATGACGCCAGCATCCGGGGCAATAGCAACCTCGGGCTGACGGACTGTCTTACTGCTTAGGCAGCGAGAGCGAAGTCAGTGCGGTTTGATTTGGCACTTATTGGTTTGCAGACAGCGTTTACGAGATAATTCTGCATCCTCGGCCCGCTTCACCTGTCGCGACTAACATCGTCGAAACCGATCATCCCCGTATTTTGTTATCAAACCGGCCGGGCTGTGCAGGCACAAATCCCTGCCGGACTACCCATCATAACGCATGCCGGGCAGAAATCATTCCTACCGGCGGTTACGTTCCCGGACCTCGCGCAGAGCCTCGCGGTTGTCCTGCTGCTCACGCAGGGTCTGGCGCTTGTCGTACTCCCGCTTACCGCGGGCGATCGCGATTTCCACCTTGGCCCGGCCGTCCAGGAAGTACAGCTGCAACGGAACCACTGTGAAGCCGGACTCACGGATCTTCA
>DIZT01000026.1:3688-4275 GCA_002427975.1 Micrococcaceae bacterium UBA6021
GCTGAGTGGTTGGTCCAGCTCCCCTGGTTGTACTCGGGGATGTGGATGCCCTCCATCCACAGCTCATCGTTGTAGAACGTGCAGAAACCGTCCACCATGGAGGCGTGGCCTTCGCGCAGGGACTTGACCTCGGTCCCCATCAGGGCGATGCCGGCCTCGTAGGTGTCCAGCACGAGGTAGTCATGCCGGGCCTTGCGGTTGGTGGCCACTACTTTACGGCCACTTTCTTTGGGCACGGTGGAACTCCTCAGTTCTTGGATCCTGGTTGGCTCCGGCCGTTCCGGCGCGGGGTCATACCAGTGTACGGCAGGCGCGGACAGGCGTTACAGCAGCCGCATCGGGTCCACGGCAACCCCGTTGAGCCACGTTTCAAAGTGCGCGTGGCATCCGGTGGAGTTGCCGGTATTACCCGAGTAAGCGATGAGCTGGCCCTGGGAGACCTGCTGGCCGTTGGAGACCACGATGCTGCTGTTGTGGTAGTAGATGGTGGTCAGCGAGTTGCCCTGCACCACACCGTGCGAGATCTTCACGCGCCAGCCGCCGCCGTCGGCTGAGTTCCAGCCTGAGGAGAATATCTCGCCGGCCGC
>DIZT01000026.1:4389-4937 GCA_002427975.1 Micrococcaceae bacterium UBA6021
TAGCCGCCGGTGCCGTAGAAGTCGATGGTTCCCGGCGGCGTAGTACGCCAGCCGAAGCCTGAGGTGATGGGGATGTTGCCGTCGAACGGGTGCCGCAGGCCAAAGGCCGACGGCGATCCGGTCACCGGAGCGTACGGCTGCACAGCCTGGCCTTGCGCCCTGGCCGCGGCAGCGGCGGCCTCCGCCTGACGGCGCTGCTCGGCTTCCCAGGCCTCACGGAGCCGGCGGTCACGCTCGACGATTTCGTTGGCAACGGAGTTCTGGCTTGCTGTAACCGCGGCCATCTGGCTCTGGATACCCGGCTTGGCCGCCTGGAGTTCGGCATCAAGGCGGGTGGTGTCGGCGATCAGCTGGTCAACCTGGGCCTTCTTGGCAGCGGCCTCATCACGGGCCGCCTTCTCCCGCTCCAAAGCGGCGTCTGCCTTGGCCTTGAGGTCCTTGATCTCTGCCTCAACGGCTTCCAGCCGGGCTTGGGAGTTAACGTTGGTGGCGCTTTGCTGCGACAGCTTGTCCATGGCGGCGTTCTGGCTGCGCATGGCCTGGTCCGC
>DIZT01000044.1:0-296 GCA_002427975.1 Micrococcaceae bacterium UBA6021
GACTTGGCTTCCGGATGGCCGTAGCACTCTTCGCGGTCCTCGGTGCCGTGGCGGCCGTACTGTCATTCCTGGGCCGGCGCGCCCGCCCCAAGGCTGTTCCGGGCAAAAGCCCGGAACCTGCCTGACCACAAGCCTGCCGACAAAGGCTGTCGACCACGTCCCGCCGTTGCCCGTAACTTCCAGAACAGGAGTCCATGGCCGCCATGACTGCCAGTGATTCATTCCTTCCGTCCCCGACCGTGAGCGCCTTCCACGCGGGCCCGCTGACCATCCACTTCTATGCGCTGTGCATCATG
>DIZT01000044.1:375-1009 GCA_002427975.1 Micrococcaceae bacterium UBA6021
CCGGGATCGCGCTGGCGGTCTGGCTGTCTTCCCGGCGCTGGAGGGCCCGGGGCGGTGCGCCCGGGCAGGTGCTGGACATCTGCCTGTGGGCGGTGCCCGCAGGGATCATCGGGGGCCGGATCTACCACGTCATCACCGATCCGGAGCTGTACTTCCTTCCGGGGAAGAATCCGTGGAATGCCTTTGCTATCTGGGATGGTGGCCTGGGGATCTGGGGCGCCGTGGCCCTGGGGGTATTGGGGGCGTGGATCGGCTGCCTCAGGGCGAAGGTGTCTTTGGTTGCGTTCCTGGACACCGTGGCACCGGGTGTGGTTTTTGCCCAGGCACTGGGCCGGTGGGGCAACTGGTTCAACAACGAGCTGTACGGGGACCCGACGACGCTGCCATGGAAACTCCAGATCCATCAGATGGACCAGGCCACCGGCACCGCAGTCACGGATTCATCGGGTGTCCCGGTGGTCCTGGGCTATTTCCAGCCGACATTCCTCTATGAATCGCTGTGGTGCGTGGTTGTCGGGTTGGCGCTTTTGTATGTGGACCGGCGCTTCATCCTGGGGGCGGGGAGCGTATTCGCGTTATACGTGGCCGGCTACACAGCGGGACGCTTCGCCTTTGAACTGATGCGCTCCGACTA
>DIZT01000044.1:1096-6179 GCA_002427975.1 Micrococcaceae bacterium UBA6021
AGACGCTCGATGGCCGTCAGCCCCGGTGCCGGGGCGGCACCAACAAAAGGAACGATCCGAAGCTCATGAAAGATAGCTCCTGGGGAAGGCTCCTTGCCTTTGTTGCCGCCTGCGTCGTCTGCGGTGTTCTGGTTGCGGGACTTGTGCTCCCTGCTGCCGCGTTGGGGGAATCTGCCGTGGGCGGTTCCATGAGCTTGTTTGATCAGCTGCCCGGGGACCTGGACGTCAATCCGCCTGCCCGGTCCTCGACTGTTCTTGCCAATGACGGGTCCGTGATCGCCACGTTCTACGCGGAAAACCGCGTACCGGTGGATCTGAATGCGATGTCTCCCTTCATTCGGAACGGGATCGTCGCGATTGAGGATGAACGTTTCTACGAGCACGGCGGAATAGACACCACAGGAATCCTCCGGGCACTTGTGGCGACCGCGCAGGGTGGCCGGCAGGGCGCATCGACCATCACGCAGCAGTATGTGAACAATATGATCATCGAATCCCTGGTCACGGACGGTAAAACCGACCAGGTCAAACTCGGCGCCGACAAAACCATCGGCGACAAGCTCCGGGAAATGAAACTGGCCATAGCCCTGGAGAAGCAATACTCCAAGGACCAGATCCTGCAGGGCTACCTGAATATCGTCTACTTCGGCAACGGCGCCTACGGCATCGAGGCCGCTGCCAAAGAGTATTTCAACGTCCCTGCCAGCTCCCTGACTTTGCCCCAGGCCGCGGCACTGGCCGGCGTTGTCAACAGCCCGGTCTACTACGATCCCCTCACCGAACCCGGCCACGTGGTCGCCCGCCGGAATGAA
The DNA here is from genome assembly GCA_002427975.1 of Micrococcaceae bacterium UBA6021. Taxonomy (GTDB): domain Bacteria; phylum Actinomycetota; class Actinomycetes; order Actinomycetales; family Micrococcaceae; genus Arthrobacter. The sequence goes on from DIZT01000044.1 coordinate 1,909, forward strand.
GTGCTGGACAAGATGCTCCAGCAAGGAAAAATCCCGTCGGCCGAACATGATGCCGCGGTGAAGGCGCCGCTCGGGCTGAACGTCAACCAGAGCAGCCAGGGATGTTTCAACGCGGCATCGGCCCCGTATTTCTGTGACTACGTGCAGCGGCTGATCCTCAACGATCCGGCGTTCGGGGCGGACGAGGAAGCCCGGAAGAATCTCCTTTACCTGGGCGGGCTGACCATCCACACCACCCTTGACCCGCAGCTGCAGAAAGTAGCCCAGGAGCAAGTCGACGCGTCCCTGCCCGCCGGGGATCCGTTGCAGCGCGGCTCGGCGCTGGTCAGTGTCCAGCCAGGCACCGGCAAGGTCCTGACCATGGCGCAGAACACCGTCTATAACCCGGCCACGGCACCGGGAAACTACACGGGAAACTTCGCCCTGTCGGAGAAGGACGCCAACGGCCAATCGCTCGACGGCGCCGGCGGATTCCAGATCGGCTCCACCATGAAGCCGTTCGTCTTCGCCGAATGGCTGAACTCGGGCAGGTCAATGGCCACCAAGCTCGATGGCGCTGTCCGCGTCTACAGGGCTGGCTACCCCTGGAAGAATTCCTGTGGGATCACTACCGGCTCCTATGATCCGGCCCTGGGGCAAACGCCGTTGCCGAACGATGACCCCAACCACTATTACCGGATGAGCGTCCTGGAAGGGCTTTACAACTCCATCAACACCATCACCTTCCAGTCCGCTACACAGCTGGATTTCTGCAACATCCAGAAAATGGCCGCCGGCGCCGGGGTGGTCGACGGCCACACGAACCAGCCCTACGATCTGTCCAGTATCGCGAACCTGATCGGGACCCAGGATGTCGCACCCCTGGACATGGCCAATGCGTATGCCACGTTTGCCGCGCACGGTGTGCATTGCAATCCTGTTGCCCTGGACGCAGTCACCGGGCCAGACGGCAAGGACTACCCCGTCCCCGGTCCAGACTGCCGGCAGACCATCAGCCCTGACGTCGCAGCGGGAGTGACCTATGCGCTTAAAAACGTTCTCACCAGGGGATCCGGCTACAAAATCCCTGTCGACAAAAGTCACGACATTTTCGCCAAGACCGGCACTACCGACGGAAATACCATGACATGGACCGTCGGCGCTACCACCGGCATCTCGACCGCGTCCTGGTTCGGCAGCTACAAAGGCATCGGACCACAATGGGTAAACCAGAACATCACGATCAACGGAAAATACTATGCCGGCCTCGACGGAGCCGACATCGCCGGAGGTCAATGGGCCCACCTGATGAACGCCGCCGCACCCAAATACACCGGTAATCCCTTCCCCGCGCCTCCGGCCGTCATGCTCCGATAAAGGAACCGCTCGTTTCTGCGGTTCGCTTTCTCACACGGCCGAGGTCCTGGGCGGGAGCCTCATGGTCGGCGCGGCGCATCCGGACCGCCACTGCTTTCGTCCGCACACCTACTTCACGTCGGACCCGGAGGCAGCGGAATGGCTCAATGAACTCTCCTCACCAGAAGGCCGCGAACTATCTCAGGCGTAGGGTTTCTACTCTCTGAACGGCGTCTGATTGACCTGCCGTGTCCACCGGTGCCAGGACCACGGCGGCGGGAAGAAGAAGAATGCTGCCCTGACGTGGTGTCGGACGAAGCCGGCGGGTTTAGCCTTGTTCTAACGGTGATGGATCCCACCGGGACCGGCTGAGGTGCCGGTTCGGACCGCCGTGGTGGCTGATGGGTCCTGCCCCGAACGCGGAGGGCGGGACATTTGCTATGACTGGAAATCGAAACGGGCCCGGTCTCCCGGAGACGCGCGAACGGCATGAGTTCACCGGCGCTTTGCTACCCGTCGGCCCGCTGGAACTCTCCGCGGAGGAAGTGCGCCAGCTCTGGTCTTTCATCCACGGAGACATTATGGACGGGAGCATGCGCCGGCTGCTCCGCGCTTCCGTCGGGTTGTGTCCCCGGCACACGTGGGCGTACGCGGTCGTGGAGATCGAGCTCTGGCAGGCGGGCGCTGGTGCCCGCGGCGGCCACCAGCCCTTTGACGTCACGGTTCTCTACGAGGACCTTCTGGAACACGTCGCGGCCGGGCTGGACCTGAAAACCTCGCTGCTGCACCGGCATCCGGACGAGGTGCTCCTGCCCGTGGGGCCGTGCCGGATCTGTGCGGACATGGCCTCTCCGTCCCTGCCGGGTTTGCGGATGGGCTATGCGAACTCCAACACCAAGGCCCTCACTGTTGAAGCGAACGGACTGGCGCACACCACAGCATGGTGCGGGGAAACGATCCCGCTCTGGCGCGGCAGGGTCTGCCCCGACTGTGATCCTGACACGCCGAAAGGAGCCGGTGATCCGGAGTTGCTGTGCCGTTTCCACCTGACGGCGCGGCGGCCGTTACCGGAGCCGCTGCGGCACGCGGTGGCCTCGCGTTTGCGGGAAGTGAGGGGACGGATGAGGCACCTGACCGAATCCATGACGGACTACGGCGCCCCTGTGGGGCATGAGGAGAACGCGTCCTGGATCGAGGCTGTCGGCTTTTTTGCCGGCTGGGGCCTGCCCCTTTACCTGGCCGGCAGCCCGCGGGAGGCGGAGCCCGGTCAGGAGACAACAGAGGCCGAGCACGGCGAATGAGCGTGTCATATGGTGGCGGGCCCCGCTGCTGTCCCTGTAGTCTCTGTTCACGGTGATGGATCCCGCCGGAACAGCACGCACCTAGGTGTGGTTGTTCGAACCGCCTCCTGGCTAATGGTTCCTACCTTTGCTGATACGAAGGTAGGTGACTCATGCCCGCACCCGGCACACTTTTCCTGCTCCGCCACGGCCAGAGCGTCCTTAACGCCCAGGACCGGTTCACCGGCCTGCTCGACCCGCCCCTGAGCCCCATCGGAGAAGACGAAGCTACCCGTGCCGGGGCCCTGCTGTCCTCCGCATCCTTTTCCCCCGACACCGTCTACACCTCCACGCTGACGCGCACCCGCGACACAGCACGCATCATTGTGGACGCGCTTGGCATCCAAGACGTGCCGGTCCTTGCGGCGTGGGAGTTGAACGAACGCAGTTATGGCTCCCTGACCGGCAGGGCCAGGAGGGAACTGCTCACTGAACTGGGGCCTGAGGTCTTTCTGTTCTGGCGGCGCTCCTACTACGGGGCGCCGCCTCCGATGTCGCGCGCCGAGCTGGGCGCTATCCGGCGCAGCAAGGCTTTCGCGGGGCTGCCTCCGGAGGCGGTCCTGCCCACCGAATCGCTGTGCGGGGTCGTCAAACGTGTCCGGATTTTCTGGCATCAGCACCTCCGGCCCAGGATACGGGCCAGGGAGGATGTGCTCGTGATCGGGCACGGGAACTCCCTGCGGGCGCTGTGCCTGGTCCTGGGCCGGCTCTCCCATGCCGAGGTCGAGGCGCTGAACATCCCCACCGGGCATCCGCTGCTGTACCGCTTCGCCCCCGGGCTGGTGCCGCTGGTGCCGTGCGGGAAGTATCTGAATCCGCTGGCGGCGCGGACCGCCGCCGCCCTGGTCGCCGCCGCCGGCGGGACCTGAGACAAGGAACGGAGAAAGTCATCATGTATGAACTTCAGATCACCGGGGTGCGCGCCTTGCAGATCCTGGACTCCCGCGGCTATCCCACTGTGAAGGTCTGGCTCACGGCAGCGGACGGCACGGTATCGGTGGCGTCTGCGCCGTCCGGGGCGTCCACAGGGGCTCATGAGGCGGTCGAGCTGCGCGACGGCGGCCAGGAGTATTCCGGCCGCGGCGTGCAGAAAGCCGTCACCAACGTCAGGACCGAAATCGCCGACCTGCTCACGTCCCGCAGCTGGCAGACCCTGGCGGACCTGGACCAGGCACTGATCGGGCTGGACGGGACACCGGGAAAGTCACGGCTGGGAGCGAACGCGATCGTCGCAGTGTCGATGGCCGCCGCCCGGGCTTTCGCAACGGCGGCCGGGCTGCCCCTGCATGTCTGGATCGGCCAGAGCCTGGGCCGGGCCGGGCGGCTGCCCGTGCCGCACTTCAATGTTCTGAACGGCGGCCAGCACGCCGCGAACCCTTTGGACTTCCAGGAATTCATGATCGCCCCGGCCGGGGCGCCGACGTTCCCGGACGCGGTCCGCTGGGGAACGGATGTCTACCACGCACTGGCCCGGCGGCTACGCAAACAGGGCCTTGCGACCGGTCTGGGCGATGAAGGCGGGTATGCCCCGGCCATCGCCCGTCCCGAGGAAGCCCTGGATCTGATCGTGGCCGCCATCGAGGACGCCGGCTACAC
>DIZT01000044.1:6228-7081 GCA_002427975.1 Micrococcaceae bacterium UBA6021
CCGACGGGACCTACACGGTCGCCGGCAAGGCCCACACCCCGGAACAGATGATCTCCTACTACGAGAAGCTCATCACCGACTACCCGATCTGGAGCCTTGAGGACCCGCTCGCCGAAGAAGACACCGGCGGCTGGCCGGCCCTCACCGCGGCCCTCGGGAACCGGGTGCAGGTCGTCGGGGATGACCTATACGTCACCTCCGCGGACCGGGTCCGGGACGGCATCCGGGACCGCTCCGCGACAGCGGTGCTGATCAAACCCAACCAGGCCGGGACCGTGAGCGAAACCTTCGACACGCTCACGGCCGCCTCCGAGGGCGGCTTTGGCGCGATGGTCTCGCACCGGTCCGGGGAAACCGACGATACTTTCGTCGCGGATCTCGCCGTCGGATCAGGCTGCGGGCAGCTGAAATCCGGGGCCCCGGCCCGCGGGGAACGCGTCACCAAATACAACCGGCTCCTGGAAATCACCGAGGAGGACCCGGCCCTGCCCTACGGCCCCGCGGGCACCTTCGTTAACCACGCCGACCCTAAAAAGGAGCGCCCATGAGGGCCGTTAATCCGATCCTATATTCAATGGCTTCGCATGGCCCGCACGAGCCTGTTGATGGAATAGGCCACCGCAAGCAAGCTGACAATTCCCACGATCCAGCTGCCTGCCATCCCCAAGGCTGGACCATTCGTGCAGGTGCCCGCGGCCCCTGTCTCTACCGCGTATGGCGATGGTCGCCGAGTTCGAAGGCGATCTCATCCGGGCCCGGACACGCGAGGGCATGAAGGTCGCCAAGGCCAAGGGCCGCCTGCGCGGGAAGCAGCCCAAACTCTCACCCAGACAGGAAGCGCACCTGGTCAAGC
>DIZT01000306.1:0-323 GCA_002427975.1 Micrococcaceae bacterium UBA6021
GACCGTGAGGTCGCCGTCGAGCACGTCACTCTGGTCCAGGTAGCCGATGTTGACCTCGCTGCGCTTGGTCACCCGGCCGGAGTCCGGGGTGGAGCGCATGGCGAGGAGGCGCATCAGCGTGGACTTCCCGTCGCCGTTCCGGCCCACCATGCCGATCCGGTCACCCTCCTCGAGTCCGAGGGTCATGCCGTCCAGGACGGTGCGCGTCGCGTACGAAACCGTGAGGTTTTCGCCGCCAAGAAGGTGTGCCAAGGGGACTGCTTTCTGCTGCTGGGTGAGGTTCGGGGTGCTCTAAAGGAGGGTATCGGAGATGATGCGCGCGC
>DIZT01000306.1:424-10633 GCA_002427975.1 Micrococcaceae bacterium UBA6021
AATCCCGGCCAGGGCGCCGAGCGCTTCGCCGCGCCCCAGCGTATTGCGGAGCGCGGGGGCAAGTTCAATGGACGCCCGCTGCAAATCATTGACCAGGACCCGGCTGAGGGCATCGGCGTCACCGCTCCGCAGCGCCTGAAGGATCTTCGGATCCACCGTCGTGGGCTCGGCAGTGTCCAGCCCTTCGGCGTCGCGGAGCCGGTCCAGGGTGCGGTAGACCTCGGGCGTGGGCAGTCCGTAGTCTGCGGCCACCAATACCCAGTCCGTCTGGGCTTTGACCAGCGCCGGCGACAGTTCGTCGCCAAGGCCCAGTCCGACGGCGGTTCCGCCCAGGAGGGAAAACGGCACGTCGGCGCCCAGTTCCGCGGCCAGATGTGCAAGCTCATCCCGCGACAGCCCGCTGTTCCACAGGGCATCGCAGGCCAGCAGGGTGGCTGCGGCATCGGCTGAGCCGCCGCCCATGCCGCCGGCCACGGGGACCCGCTTGGTGATCTCCAGGTGGACCCCGGTGGCGTGCTCTGAGACATCGGCCATGATGGCTGCGGCCTTATAGGCCAGGTTCTTCTCGTCCAGCGGGATGTCCACCCCGTCCAGGTCCAGCGTGCTCGCCGGGCTGATGCTGACAGTGATCCCGGGCGTCTCCGTGTTGGTGGCCGCCACCTCCTCATAGAGGGAAACCGCGAGGTAGACGCTGGCCACTGAGTGGTAGCCGTCAGGACGCAACGGCCCTACGTCCAGGGAGACGTTGACCTTCCCGGGCGCCTTCACCCGGACCGTCCGCGCGGAGAACCGCCCGGCGGGCGCCTTCATGCGGCGGCCTCGCGGGCTTCGGCGATCCGGGCGAAGGCATGGATGTCGATGACTTCGCCGCGCGCCGTTGGATCCACGCCGGCGGCGATGAGGCAGCGTTCGGCTTCGGCTGCTCCGCCGGCCCAGCCAGCCAGGGCGGCCCGCAGGGTCTTGCGGCGCTGGGCGAAGGCGGCGTCAATCACGGCGAACACCTGCTCCCGGGTGGCTGTTGTGACGGGCGGTTCCCGCCGGGTAAAGGCCACCAGGCCCGAGTGGATTTTCGGCGCCGGCCAGAAGACGTTCATGCCGATCACGCCTGCCTTGCGCATGCTGCTGTACCACGCCGCCTTCACGGAAGGGACACCATAAGTTTTTGACCCAGGTCCAGCGGCCAACCTGTCGGCCACCTCGTCCTGGACCATGACCAGTCCGTGCTGCAGGCTGGGGAAATGCTGGAGCAGGTGCAGGACCACCGGGACGGCCACGTTGTAGGGAAGGTTGGCCACGATGGCGGTGGGCTCAACCGGGAGGGAGGTCACCTTCATGGCGTCCGCCTGGACAAGGTGGAACGAGCCTGCCGCTTCCGGCCGCCATGCCCGCACGGTTTCCGGCAGCTTCGCCGCCAGGACAGGATCGATTTCGACGGCGACCACCGTCTGCGCGGCGTCCAGCAGGCCAAGGGTGAGTGAGCCCAGGCCCGGCCCGACTTCCAGCACGGTCTCGGCCGGCCCGATGTTTGCAACCGAGACGATCCGGCGGATCGTGTTGCCGTCGATGACGAAGTTCTGGCCCAGTGTCTTGGTGGGCCGGATGCCGATTTCTTCCGCCAGCCGGCGTATGTCGGAGGCACCGAAGAGGGGTGCGGGCGCGGCGGCAGTCGGTTCAGTCACCTAGGTATCCTATCCCGGCTGCCGCAACCGGCCAGCCTTGTTCCGGTTCCGGACATGCGCCTGGGACGGCTTGGCCGCCGTCTTAACGGAGCATGTTAACCGCAGTGGCCGGTCCCTGAATTTCCGGGACCGGCCACTGCAGTTTGCCCTGTCTGGCGGCTGTGGTCAGCTGCCGCAGGCACGGGTGTTCCGTTTGTGCTAGCTCGAGGCGGCCCAGCCGCAGCCCCAGGGCTGCAGTCCACGCTGGGCATAAATGCGGTTGGCAATGTCGATCTGCTGAGCCTTGGTGGCCAGGCTGGCGTTCGGGGCATATGCCCCGCCGCCGGCACCGATCCAGGTCTGGATGTTGAACTGGAGGCCGCCATAGTAGCTGTTGCCCGTGTTGATGGACCAGTTTCCGCCGGCCTCGCACTGGGCGATCTTGTCCCACATCGCTTCGTTCATCATGGACGGGGCCGCGGCGCCGGTGTTGGCACCGGCAGGGGCTGCAGGCTTTGCCTTGGTGCCCACCGTGACCTTTTCGGTCACGGGCTGCACGGTTACCGTTTCGGAGACCAGGGTCCGGGAGGCTTCGCGGCCGTCAACGAAGACCAGCTTGAAGGTCTTGTCGACCTTTCCGGCTGCGCCTGCCTGGGTGACTTCCTTCTCTCCCTTGACCATGTCAGCGCTCTCCGTGGTGAGGCTGTTGAAAGGAACGTCCTCCGTGGTGGCTGCGGTCTGGCTGGTGTCCACGCGGGATACCTTCACCACCATGTTGTTCACCACGTGCGCGTTACCGGGCTGGGACGCGCGGTCATCGGCGCCGAGTGTGATGCCGGCGTCATCAAGCACCTGGGCGACGGTACCCGCCGTCGTGGTCGCCGCGGAAACCTTGCCGTCGGCAACAATGCTGACAGTTTTGGGGGTGGAGATGGCGACGAATGATCCGTCCACGGCGAGCTGGGCGTCCTTCGGGACGGACACCGACGAGGCGCTGGCCACACCAAGTTCGGTGACGAGGCCGGCAACGTCCGGCGCCGTAGTGTTGACGGTCTTCTCGGAACCGTCCAGGCTGACCTTCACGGCCTTGGCCATGTTGACGTTGATGACAATGCCGTTCTCCACTTTGGCGTCCGCCGAGGGCGAGACGCGGTCAGCCGGCTTCAGTTCTACGTTTGCGCTTTTGACGACCTGGCCAACAGTGCCGCCGAAGGACTGGACCGAAGTCACTTTCCCGTCGACATTGAGGGTAACCGTTTTGTTATTTCCGACGAAGGCCACAAGGCCCAACACCAGCGCGCACAGCACCACCAACTGGGTGCCGATCTTGATAAAGCTGAACTTGCCGTCCGTTGTGAAGAACTTGACCACGATTGCCCGTAACTTTAGGTCGATCCGGGCACGGGGAAAAACGCAGTGAAATAGCCGGCGCATGACCCTGGGGACAGCTCCGGGCACCGTTGCGCCGCCACACTTCGCCCCGCAGGCAGGGGGCATCTGAGCCCTGCCTGGTCCTGCTGCGAATGAAGTGAAATTATCCGAAGGCCTTCCCCGACCCCGGCTAATAATCCTCCACTGTAACCGTAGCGTTATAAAGCGGCCAAGAAATTTACATACGAAGTATGTGTGCCGAGTCCTCCGCAGGGGTGTGGTTCAGGCCCAGGATCCGTACGCCCGCACGGTATTTTCGCTAATCCGGGCACACAGCCCGGCGAGGTCGGTTCCTGTCAATTCGGCCATGGCACGGACGGTGTACGGCACCATATAGCTGGCATTCGGACGGCCCCGGTGCGGATGCGGAGTCAGGAATGGAGCGTCTGTTTCAACCAGCATCAGGTCCGGGTCTGCCACGGCGAGGGCTGCGCGGAGGTTGGCCGCATTCTTGAAGGTCAGAGTCCCGGCAAAGGACATGTTCCAGCCCGCTGCGTTGCAGATCCTGGCGAGCGCCTCATCACCTGAGAAGCAATGGAAAACCACCCGTTCCGGCGCCCCCTCCTCGCGCAGCACCTGTACAACGTCATCGTGCGCGTCGCGGTCATGGATCTGAAGCGTCAGGTCAAGGCGCTTGGCAATGTCGATGTGCCGCCGGAACGAATAGCGCTGGTGGGCCAGGCCTTCCCCTTCGGTGCGGAAGAAATCAAGGCCTGTCTCGCCGATGGCCCGGATGCGGGGATGGGCAGCCAGTTGCTCAATTTCCGCCAGCGCCTCCTCCAGCTCGCCGCGCCGGGCATAGTCCGGCGCGTCGTTGGGATGCAGTGCCACGGCCCCCAGCAACCTGCTGTCCAGGTCTACGGCCTGGACCGTGAACCGGGACGATTCGAGGTCGCAGCCCACCTGAACCGCGCCCTGGACTCCGACGGCCTGGGCCGCGTCCAGCGCCGCGGCGATGGCCACCGGACTGTCGCCGTCGGGGAAATCAAGATGCGTATGGTTGTCAATCACAGGGACCGGCAACGGCTCCGGCGCCGGCGGATAATCCTGCCGCGCCGACCGTCCGGAACCTGCGGTGGCGTCCGCCCCAAGGGACCGGTATGCGGCGGGAATCAGCGAATTGCACATCCATCAACCCTAACCGCGGCGGATCCCCACAGAATTACCGGAACTCTCTGTCAGGCAGGGCAGTTGTGTTAGTAGGCTGGTAAGAACAGATGTGAATGCCCACCGTCGGGCGAAGGCAGGCCTGCTGTCCCGTCCCAGGTGATCCCCGGGCTGAAAGGAGCGCCGATGGACTCCCACCGCCGCACCGCCGTTAATGAGCTGACCACGCCCGTCAGGAATTTCACCGACGTCAGTGAGCAGGTCAGCCACCTTAACGGGCACAAGCCGCCCGCCATGGAAGCCGCGGCATTCCACGCGGCCAGCCAGCGCATCCTGGAATCGATCAACACGGTCATTGATGGCAAATCGGACGCGGCCAGGCTTGCCCTGACGGTCCTGCTTGCGCAGGGCCACCTTCTGCTGGAGGACGTGCCCGGGGTGGGCAAGACCCTGCTGGCGAAAACCCTCGCCCGGACCATCGACTGTACGGTCAGCCGCATCCAGTTCACCCCGGACCTGCTGCCCTCGGACGTGACGGGCGTTTCCATCTACAACCAGTCGTCCCGGCTGTTCGAATTCCGCCCCGGCGCCGTCTTCGCCAACATCGTCATTGGTGACGAAATCAACCGCGCCTCCGCCAAGACCCAATCGGCCCTCCTGGAGTGCATGGAGGAACATCAGGTGACCGTGGACGGGGATTCGTACAAACTCGACGAGCCGTTCATGGTGGTGGCCACCCAGAACCCCATTGAGATGGAGGGCACCTATCCCCTGCCGGAGGCCCAGCGCGACCGCTTTATGGCGCGGATCTCCATGGGCTATCCGGACCAGGACTCCGAGATCGAAATGCTGGAGACACATCAGGCAACGTCTCCCCTGGCGAAGGTCTCGCCTGTGGTCACCGCGGCGGACGTTGCGGCGATGATCGCCACCGTCCAGCAGGTGTACGTGTCGCAGGCGGTCAAGGAATACACCGTCGCCGTGGGACGCGCCACGCGCGAGAGCCCCCTGCTGCGGTTGGGCGCCAGTCCGCGCTCCCTGCTCCAGCTGCTCCGGGCCGCCAAAGCCACAGCGGCCTTGGACAGCCGTGACTTCGTCCTGCCCGACGACGTGGTCGGCGTGGCGGAATCGGTGCTGGCGCACCGGATCATCCTGGACCGCAAGGCGGCCGGCGCCGGCGAGACTCCGCACAGCGTCATCCACGGGATCCTGTCGCGGCTGCCGGTGGGCCAGAATCCGGTGGACAGCACGGCCCGGTCGTCGGCCACGCCGGCCGGGCTGCGCAGGAACCATTAGGCAGGCAGTCCCATGGCGCTGCTTGACCGGCTGCCCCGGCACCTCTTCAGCCAACGTGGCTGGGGGCTGCTGGCTGCGGGCGTGGTCTCCCTGGTGACAGCACAGATCATGGGACGGCGGGACCTCCTGAGCCTGGGTGTCCTGTTGATAGTCCTCCCCTTGGTTTCCCTCGCCGGCATCAGGCTCGTGAAACCACGCTTCAAGGTCTACCGCGAGTTCAATCCTTCCCCGGTGGAGACCTCCGCCACCACCACGGCGCGGCTTGCGGTTGCGCGGACCGGCATCGGTGGCAGCCGGGCCATCATGGAGGAACGGCTGCCGCCGCGCTTCGGCGAGTCCCCGGCCTTCCGCTTCCCCGCACGCTCCGCCAGGGGCGGCACCAGCCGGTATGAATACCACCTGCGCTCCACCAAACGCGGGCAGTACCTGATCGGTCCCGTGACCGCCGAGTTCACGGACCCCTTCGGTTTGTCCTTGCACCGGCAGGCCATCGACGACGGCGACACGCTCACCGTGACGCCCGCCGCCGTCGAGCTTCCCACGACGGGGCTCGCGGGCGCCCGCGGAAACGACGGCATCACGGCGACCCGCACGCGGGCCAATCCCAGCGACGATGACGTCATGACCCGCGAATACCGGCCCGGCGATCCCATGCGCAGGGTCCACTGGGCGGCCACTGCCCGCCACGGAGCGCTGATGGTGCGGCAGGAGGAATCCGTGACGACGCCGGAAGCCACGATCGTCCTGGACCAGCGGTTCGCGGCGTTTCATGGCGGCCCCGGCCACGGTTTCGGGGGAAGCGCGGCGGTGGACGGCCACGAGTTGGTCAGCAGCGCGACGTTCGAGTGGGCCGTAGTGGCGGCGATGTCCATCTGCGCGCACCTTGCCGAGCGGAACTACGCCCTGCGGGTACTGGATCCCCGCGGCGAACCCGGCTTCCTCCGCTCCCCGTCCGCACCGGAGCCTGGGGCGGAAGAGTTCGCGGGGGCCTCAGGACTCCAGTCGATCGCCGAAAGCCTGGCCGCGATCCAGCTGTCCGGACCGCACCACGCTGCACGGGAACACGGCGGCGAGGACACAGGCACGGCCGTATTCGACGACAATCTGATGGACAAGCTCTCTGCCCACCGGATGCGCGGGCCTATCATCGCTGTGCTGGGCAAGATCTCGCCGGCTGAAGCCAGGGCACTGGCCCCCGGTGCAGGTTACGGAGCGAACGCCTTCGCCATCATCGTTTCGGACCGGCCGGCGGACTCGGAGGACTCTCTGGAGGCCCTCCACCAGGGCGGCTGGCGGGCCGTTGCGGTATCAGCCTCGGCTCCCGTCCCGGAGGCCTGGAGCCGCTTTGACCAAGGTGGCGCCGCGCCTGCCACAGCAGCGGCGGATGTCCGTCGCGGAGCGGCGGTGGGGCGGTGACACTGGCGCCGGAACGCCACTCCTCCCGCGAACGGCCGTCCGCGGCCACGGGCACAGCCGCGGCAGGACAGGCGCGTGCGCCGACCCGGGTCGGAGCATATCCCTGGGCCATGGCCGGTGCCGTCGCCCTCTCGGTGGCTGGCGCCGCCCTCTCCCTCAACGGCGTTCTGCGCGGTTGGGCCTGGTACCTGCCCGTGCTGACCACGGTGATGGTGGTCTGTTTTTCCATCGCGACGCTCCGTGCCCTGCGCGCCCACCCACTCCTGGTGGCGGCCGGCGGTTTCGGGTCCCTGATCGCGATCCTCACGCTGACGTTCTTCCGGAGCACGGCCATTGTCGGCTTCATCCCGTCCGGGGCCACTTTTACGGAAGTGGGCAAGTTCATCCGCCGTGCCAGCGAGACCGTCCTCGCGGAAAGCGCGCCGGTGGCTCCCAATGCCGGGATCGTCATGGTCACCTGCACTGCCCTGGGTCTGACCGTCATCCTCATCGATGCGCTGGCCGTCCCCTTGGGCATGCCGGCAACAACCGGCCTGGGACTGTTGGCCATACTGGTTGTCCCTGCCACGGTGAAACCTCAAAGCGTGGGGTTCTGGGGCTTCAGCGCCACGGTGGCGGGCTACCTGCTGATCCTGGCGGGCGCCCAGTGGTTTGCGCCCGACTCCCGCACGTCGGCTGACAGCGGCCGGAATCCCGGTCATGTCCGGCGGGCCATGCTGACGGGAATCGTGGCACTGGTGGCAACCCTGGCCGTTCCGCTGGCCATCCCCGGCTTCGACCACGGTACGTTTCCGCAGGGCTCCCGGGTGAACCCGTGGGGCGCCGGCACCGGCTTGAACCCCATGATCACTTTGGGCAACAGCCTGCGGACACCTGCCGGGAGCGGGCGGATCACTTATGCCACAAACTCGGCCACGCCCGTGTATCTGCGGTCAGTGACGGTAGACAATTTCGACGGCGACTCCTGGGGTCCTGATGACCGCGACGCAGAGCGCCGGCCCGTGGCCGGGCAGATTGAGGCCGGCTATGAGATCAGCGCCGAGGAGCAGGTCCGCCAGGTGACTGCGGTGGACACAGGCAGCTTCACCAGCCCCTACCTGCCGTTACCGTACGCACCGGAATCAATCCGTGGGCTCAATGGCGCCTGGACGTTGGACCCTGCCACGCTGGCGGTGAAAGGATCCAACACCAACTCCCGCGCCCAGCAGTACCTTGTGGTGTCCTCGATGCCCAAGATCACGGCCACCGCCCTGCAGCAGTCATCGCCGGCGGTGCGGGGCATCTCCGCGGACTTCACCCGGGTTCCCGGCAACGTTCCGGACATCGTCCGCAGCACCGCTGATGCGGTGACAGCGTCCAGTACCACCGAGTATGCCAAGGCCATGGCCATCCAGAAGTACCTGCGGTCAGGGGAGTTCACGTACTCGCTCCAGTCCCCTGTCCAGGGCGGCTACGACGGTAACGGGCTTTCGGTGCTGGCAGATTTCCTGACTCAAAAAAGCGGTTACTGCATCCACTATTCATCCGCGATGGCTGTGATGGCCCGGCTGGAGGGTATCCCCAGCCGGATCGCCGTTGGCTACGCGCCTGGCCGGGCCACCGGTTCCACTGTCTCCGTCGCCGGCCAGGGTGCGCTGCCGGAGTACGAGGTGGACGCCCGCGATGCCCATGCCTGGCCCGAGCTCTACTTCCAGGGGTTGGGGTGGGTGCCGTTCGAACCCACCCCGTCGCGCGGTGTGGTGCCCGCGTACTCCACGGAGGCGGCCACCCCCGGCGCCCCGGGGCTCTTTGACGGCAACGGCGATCTGCTCCCGGGCGCCCAGGGTCCAATCCCTACGCCGGGTGCCTCAGCCGCACCCCTTCCCGGTGCCGGCAGTGGCGCGAATGATCCGTGGCAGCAGCTCATCCCTTGGCTGCTGGGGGCCGGGGGTGCCGTTGCCCTGGTCCTTCTCATGGCGTCGCCGCGGCTGGTGCGGTTGCGTCGTCGGGCCCGGCGGCTCCGGAGCCAGGATCCGGCCTCGGAAGCTGCGATTCCGCTGGCCTGGTCTGAACTCCGCGACCTCGGCACCGATTACGGCCTGCCACCGCTGTCCAGCGAGACGCCCCGGACATATTCGGCCCGGCTCCGCCGTTCGGTCCTTCTCGGCGGGGCCGGAGGCATGGATGAGGCCGCGCACCAGGCCGTCCGGACGCTCACGTCCGACTTCGAACGGCGGCACTACGGCCGGCCTGTGCCGGATGCGGCCGGCGGCGCGACGACCGAGCCGGTGGATTCGCGGATCACGGCGGTGCGGGAGTCGTTGCGGAACAACGCACCGCTCCCGCGGCGGTTCCGCGCCAGCTGGTTACCGGCGTCGGTGCTGGGCCGGTGGGCCCGGTTCCTGGCCGCGCCCGTCAAGGGGATCCGCCGGCTGGCGCTCCCGGCGGCGAACGCCGCCGCGCACTCCTGGTCGAGGGCGCGCGACGGCCTGTTCCGGCCCAGGGGAAACCAGTAGCGGCCGGAGCTTTCGTGCCGGAGGAAGGCCCGGTCAGCCCGCGTAGGGGTCGGCGATGCCGATGTACTGGGTGTAGAGGTATTCCTCGATGCCTTCAAGGCCGCCTTCACGTCCCAGGCCGGACTGTTTGACGCCCCCGAAGGGTGCGGCGGCGTTGGAAATGACGCCGGCGTTCAGGCCCAGCATGCCGGTCTCGAGGCGTTCGCCCATCCGGATGCCACGGTTCAGGTCGCGGGTGAAGACGTAGGCCACCAGACCGTACTCGGTGTTGTTGGCCAGGCGGATGGCTTCCTCCTCCGTGCCGAACGTGATGATCGGGGCCACGGGGCCGAAGATTTCCTCGGACAGGATCCGGGTGCCTTCGGTGACACCGGTGAGGATGGTGGGCGGGTAGAAGTAGCCCGGGCCTTCGGCCGGGACGCCGCCCAGGACAGCCCTGGCGCCGGAGGCCACGGCGTCGGACACCAGCTCATGGACCTTGTCCCGGCTTTTGGCATCGATCAGCGGACCCACCTTGGACTCCGGCTCCGTGCCCCGGGCGGTGGTCATCGCGCCCATTTTCGCGGCGAATTTCTCCGCGAATTCGTCAGCGACGGACTCGTGGACGATGAACCGGTTCGCCGCGGTGCAGGCCTCACCCATGTTCCGCAGCTTCGCCAGCATGGCTCCGGCGACGGCGGCGTCCAGGTCCGCGTCTTCGAAGACCACGAACGGGGCGTTGCCGCCGAGCTCCATGGAGGTCCGCAGGACGGTCTCGGACGCGTCGGCGAGCAGGCGGCGGCCGACTTCGGTGGAGCCGGTGAACG
>DIZT01000046.1 GCA_002427975.1 Micrococcaceae bacterium UBA6021
TTGGCGTACTGGCCCACCAGGTATTCACCGGTGTCGAAGTAGTTTTGCCAGGACCGGATGGGCGAGGGGTCGCCGTAAGGGACCACCATTTCGGCGATGGATGCGCGGTTGATGATGGGGCGCCTGCGGTCGCCGTCCTGGAACGCAAGGTTGTGCAGCACCACGCCTTCGCGGACATCGAAGCCGACGTCGACGCTCCACTTTTCCCACTCCACATGGTTGCTGCCGGTGACCGTGAAGCTCGGGCCTTCCGGCTGGGTGATGCTGATGGGTTTCTGGGTGGTGCGCAGCGGGCCGGTGAGTTCGGGATCGGTGTAGTTTCCGTGCTCCTCGGGGACCGGGACGGCACCCAAGTCCAGCACCTGGGTCACTTCCTTGCTGACCACGTCAACGTAGGCAACGAGACCGTCAACTGGGTGCGCCCAGGCGCTGTCCTCCGGAAAATCCTGGACGAACGCCAAGCCGCGCAGGATCCGGCGTCCCTTTTCCTCGGCGTATTCAAAGACACCGGCGGACAGTGGCGCCACCCGGACCTTACTGACCTCCAAGTCCCTTGCCTTCAGGGCGGCCAGCCAGCGTTCGTCAGTAGCCAAAAGCGCTTCAACCAGTTCGAACTCCTCTTCCAGGACGGGAAGTTCGCCGGTCACGGCGGTGTCCAGTTCGACGGCCGAAACCACCTCGCCCCGGTCAACGGAGACCACCACGTCCACCGGCACGCCACCGGAAATGTCGTGGATGAAGACCCGGAAGCGGCGGTCCACGCTCACCGGCCTCTCTGCAAACGTTGCTTTGGCGGGCCCGGTGCGGGGCGGGTCAACCTGGCCTAGGTAGGCGATCCGTTTGCCATCACCCAGTAGACCGGCAGAGCGCAGGATGGCCTGGAGTTCGGTTATCTCGGAGCTCGTGGCCAAATGGAATGGATTAGTGATACCGAGCGGTGCTAGCGTCATTGGGAGCCTCTGTCCGGGACCGTCTCCGGTCGCTGTTTTTTATTTTCTATAGACGTAGAGAATAAGCCGAACGTAAGATGGATCGCAAGAGTTCGTGCGAAGTATTTCCCGGGGAGCGGCATCGTGCCAAAGATTGTTGGCCATGATGAGCGGCGCCTGGAACTGGTAGATGCAACCTGGCGCATTATCGCCCGGCACGGCATGGAAGGTGCCACCCTGAGGGAAATCGCCACCGAAGCCGGCTTTGCCCACGGCGCACTTAAGCCCTAAGAGCACCCTGCGCCGCTAGCATGGTGTCCAAAGGACAAGCATGAGCGAGGACAACGGGACACCCGGCGCCATGGGCGGCAGCTGCGGCGCGGTGCCGCGCGCGCCGGGCCCAGTCAACGCCACGGGACGGGGCAACCAAACAGAACGGGCCGACGTCGGACGCCTCCTTGCGGTAGCCGCCGTCGACGGCGGTGCTTTCCCGGGGAACTTCGCTCGGTGCACGAGGACGTGCTGATTCCGGGCGGCGTGTTTGCCATGGGTGTGGCTCTTGGCGAGGGATACCCCGCGGACGGCGATGCCCCGGTATGCCGTGTGCGGCTGGATGGGTTCCAGATTGATGCGACGGCGGTCACCAACCGGATGTTGGCGGCTTTTGTCCAGGACAACGGCTACCGGACCGAGGCGGAGCAGTACGGCACCTCGGCGGTGTTCCATCTGCTCGTGCGGGCGCCAGCGAGCGAGATCCCTGGGGCCGCGGCCGGGGCGCCGTGGTGGCTGAATGTACGGGGCGCCGACTGGGCGCATCCGGTGGTGCACGTCTCCCACCATGACGCCCTGGCTTACTGTGACTGGGCAGGACGGCGCTTGCCCACCGAAGCAGAACGGGAGCACGCCGCTCGCGGCGGACTCGCCGGAAACGCTACGCCTGGGGCGATGAGCTCACTCCGGAAGGCGAACACCGCTGCAACATCTGGCAAGGAACTTTCCCCACCCTGAACACGGAAGCGGACGGCCACCTGGGCTGCGCCCCTGTGAAATCGTTCCCGTCCAACGGGTACGGGCTCTACGAAGTAGCCGGGAACGTGTGGGAGTGGTGCTCGGACTGGTTCCCGCCCAAGTACTACCGCAACTCCCCCGCCGCACAATCCACAAGGCCCACCATCGGCGCGGGCCGGGTCATGCGCGGCGAGTCCGACGACGCGGTCGCTGGCCAGCTGAGCCGCGACCGGCACAGACGCTGGCGAACACCGCCGGTTCCACCGATGGGCTCGGCCGTGCCGCGGCGCGCACCCTCATGGATGAGGGCCACAAAGTGGTCCTCCATGCCAGAACACCCTCGCGCGCAACCAGCCTGGCCGGCCTCAGCAGCGGGATGCACCGGGGAAGCAGCCACGCGTTGCAGGACGTCGACTGGACCGAGCGCTGGAACCCGAGTCAGGACCACTCCGAGAGCAAGCTCTACGTCACCACCCTTGCCCTCGCGATCGCGCACCGCTGGCCCGACGTGCTCACTCACGCCGTGGATCCGGGCTGAGGCGACCGTCCAGGGTCCGCCGGCAACTGGCACTGCTTCCGCGAAGACCCCGAAAGTCATTCGTCCTAAGCAGAGCCTGCTGCGCCCCCGGTCGGCACGAGCGCGCACTTTGCGGATGAAATAAGCGAAATATAGGTCTCCAATTGGGACTGCAGCTGCTGGGCGGAGTGGTGTTCGGGTGTCAGCGTGGCTGTTACTTGGGCTCCGAGCGCGAACGTCATGATTCCGCCGACGATGTCGTCGTCGTTCATTCCCTCCTTCAGCTCGCCAAGATCCCGGGCTTCACGGAGCCTTGCGAACAGCGCCTCGCGCCATTGCTCCATCGAAGAATCGTGCAAGGCAGCCTTCGCAGGGTCGGTCAACGCGCGCTGCCAGAACGCGATGGCGATCCGCGCCTCGTTGAGCCTCTCAGCATCGAGCGGCAGGATTTCATGGCAATAGCTCCGCAACGCCGACAGGCCCTGCAGGCTGGCAGTGGAGTTGTCCATACGGGCATTCGTCTGGTTGAAGACGTGGGCGAAGGCAAGCGTCAGAAGGTCGTCCTTGGTCGGGAAATAGGGCTTGAGCGCCCCGTTGGCAAACCCTGCTTCCATGGCAATTTCGCGCATGGTGGCACCCTCGATCCCCCTCGTGGCGATGATCCGCCACGTGGCTTCGATAAGCTCCAGCCGGCGCTTGTCATGGTCTACGATCTTCGGCACGCGTTCCCCAAATCTTTTTTCTACAACCGTTGTGACTCAGGTTACACGATGTTATTGTCTACACACATAGAAAATAAACCCGCCACTCTCAAAGGCCTTCCATGAGCACATCTTCTTCTCCAGAAATCGCCGAAATGGCTGCGTATGCCTTGACCAGCGCCGAAGACATCACGGCGGTCAGGGGCATCCTCGCCGACGCCGGACTCTTCGATGAATCCATCCGCATCGACGGACAGGACATCGTGGAGTGGCGCACGTTCGGACTGACCCACTTCTCCGGCCCAGAAGACTGGCCGATAATGCCCGTGGACGCTGTTGGCTTCAAGCTACGCCCCGAGGGCTTCTTCGACCGTAGCCCCGTCCTCGATGTCCCGGCGTCGAAGGCTGCTGAAGGCGGACACTGCCACATGGAGGCCCAAAAATGAGTTTGTCAACCGGAAAAGAGACCAGCGAAATGGTCCACCCGCATCATCATCGGCGCCGCCTCGGCGTCCCGGCGGTGACCTTCATGATCATCGCCGCATCGGCACCGCTCACCGTCCTCGCCGGCGGGGTCACGACGACGTTTGCCGTCACCGGAGTCACCGGCGTACCGCTGTCCTTCCTGCTGCTCGGCGG
>DIZT01000048.1:0-210 GCA_002427975.1 Micrococcaceae bacterium UBA6021
GATCAGGCTTGAGGCCAGAATCACGGTGTCGCCGTCGCCCACCACCACGCGGTGGTCGCCGTTGGCCATGCGGGAAAGCGCGGCCATCGGTTCGCCCTGGGAACCTGTGGACATCAGCACCACGCGGTTGTCCGGCAGGTTGTCGATGTTCTTGATGTCCACGAGGAGGCCCTCGGGAACGTCGAGGTAGCCGAGCTTGGCGGCGATGGC
>DIZT01000048.1:373-7154 GCA_002427975.1 Micrococcaceae bacterium UBA6021
GCGTCGAGCACCTGCTGGACGCGGTGGACGTGCGAGGAGAAGGACGCCACGATGATGCGCTTGGTGGCCTGGCCGAAGAGCCGTTCGAGTGTGGGGCCGATTTCCTTTTCGGCGGTGGTGAAGCCCGGCACGTCGGCGTTGGTGGAGTCGGACATAAAGAGGTCCACACCTTCTTCGCCGAGCTTGGCGAAGTGCCGGAGGTCGGTGATCCGGCCGTCCAGGGGCAGCTGGTCCATCTTGAAGTCGCCCGTGTGCAGGACGGTGCCGCCGGCCGTGCGGATAAACACTGCCAAGGCATCCGGGATGGAGTGGTTGACCGCGACGAACTCGCACTCGAAGGGGCCGAACTTCTCGACCTGGCCCTCTTCAACCGTCATGGTGTAGGGACGGATCCGGTGTTCCTGCAGCTTGGCCTCGATGAAAGCCAGCGTCAGCTGCGAACCCACCAGAGGGATGTCGCCGCGGAGCCGCAGGAGGTAGGGAACGGCGCCGATGTGGTCCTCGTGGCCGTGGGTCAGGACAACGGCCACGATGTCATCCAGCCGGTTCTCGATGTACGAGAAATCGGGCAGGATCAGGTCAACGCCGGGCTGGGTCTCCTCCGGGAAGAGGACACCGCAGTCCACGATGAGGAGTTTGCCGTCGATTTCGAACACGGCCATGTTCCGGCCGATCTCCCCCAGTCCGCCAAGCGGAACGATCCGAAGGGTGCCTTGCGGCAGGCGCGGAGGGGTGACAAGGCCGGGAAGGGCGGTTTGGGTCATAGTGCACTACTTTCCAGGCGGAAGGGTGCTGGTCTTAGCCCTCAGGAAAAGACCAGCCCCGCTTCCGCCAAATCCTCGCGGATGGTTTCGATCTCGGCTTCGTCCGGCTCCACGAGGGGCAAACGGACAATCGAGTTGGGCAGGACTCCCTGCCATTTAAGAATTTGTTTGGCTGCAACGGCTCCCTGGACGCGGGTCATGGTTGCCCTCACCACAGGCAGCAGCCCGAAGTTGATCTTGCGCGCGGTTTCGAGATCGTTCGCGTTGATGGCGTCGATGAGTTCACGAAAGCGGCGGGTAGCGACATGGGTTGTGACGCCGACGAGCCCGACGGCTCCCAGGGACATCCAAGGGAGGATCAGTCCGTCGTCGCCGGAGTAGAAGTACAGGTCCGTCTCTGCCATCACACGGCTGGCAGCCATGAAGTCTGCTTTGGCGTCCTTGACGGCGACGATGTTCGGGTGCTGCGCCAACCGGATCATGGTTTCGGGCTCGATCGCGATGGAGGAGCGGCCCGGAATGTCATAGAGCATCACGGGCACATCCGTTGCGGACGCGACGGTCTCGAAGTGTGCGCGCACGCCCGCCTGGCTGGGCTTGTTGTAGTACGGCGTGACGAGCAGCAGGCCGTCGACGCCGAGCGCTGCCGCCTGCTGGGAGAGGTGCACCGTGTGCGCGGTGTCGTTCGTCCCGGTGCCGGCGATGATGGCGGCACGGTCTCCGACGGCTTCCTTGACGGCGCGGAACATGCCGAGGTTTTCCTCATCCGAGAGGGTGGACGTTTCGCCGGTGGTTCCGGTGACGACCAGGCCGTCGCAGCCCTCGTCCACAAGCTTGGTGGCCAGTTCGGCTGCCTGCTTGTAATCCACGGCGCCATCCTCGGTGAAGGGCGTGACCATGGCGGTCAGGAGCGTACCAAGGGCAGGAATGGTGGCGGATTTGTGAGGCATGGAAAAAACGTTACCCTGTCGGCGGCTGGTTAGGACAATGGGGGCGGCGTGATACGCGTCAAATAGGGGGCCGCGATGCCCCGGTCCTGCGGCCGGCACGCACTGCGGGTCAGCGGAATTTCCGCAAGGCACTCAGCTGCAGGACGGCGGTGACCACTTCCGTGCCGGTTCCGGCCGCCTGTCCCAGTTCGAGGCCGTCCGGTCCCCAGAACCCGCTCAGGCCGCAGGAGGTGCCCAACGGAGTGGAACCGCCGAGATTCGCCAGGATGGAGAACATCCGGTTGTCCATGGCCCGTGCTCCGAGGTGGAGCGCAAGCCGATGTTTCTCCGCAACGGTGTACAGGGCAGACACAGCGTAGGCATCCGCACCGCCCAGGGCTGCATCGGTGGAGTGGGCAGGAACCGCAGCGTCCGAGCAGATGGCAAGCGCAATCTTCCACCCATCCAGATCGATCAGCAGGGCAGCGTCACCCGCGGCGAAGAGCTCCTGCTCCGGGCCGTGGAGGTGGGTTTTGAAACCGCATTCGATGGTGCCGTCAGGGTGTATCACGAGGCTGGCGAGACGCGGCGTACCGTCAGGCTCCCGGTAGGCGGCCCCTGCCACGACAGTGATCCCGGTCCGGCGGCAGATTTCGTGGAGATCGCCCAGCCGTGGGTCATCGGGGTGAAGCCAGGAGTCGTCAGTGGCCAGTAGCGCCAGGTTGTACCCCGTCAACGACAGCTCGGGGAACACCACCAGCCGGGCACCGTGCGATTCGGCATCCTCTACCAGCCGGACGTGTTCTTGCACGTTAGGGATAATCCCGCCTTCAAGCGCCTGGTACTGGACGGCGGAAACGGTCAGCGCATCAGTCACCTCTTCATCCTACGGATGCGCGCCTAGCCGAGGGAACCATGCCGCAGATTGGCAGTGCGCTGCAGCCGAGCGGGACTTTGTGGCTCAGCGGCGGGCCCGTCAGCCCGCTGCATGTCATCGTGCGGCTTCCCTGGCTGGCAGTACCGGTCCACGGCAGCCTCCCGCAGGCCCTCAGCCCAGGCCGCGAGGCGCTGCGCGGCCCGGACATAGTGGAACAGTTCAGTGGGTGTGAGGGCGTCGAGGTCGGTTTCGGACAGCCTGCGTGCCAGCTCCGCCCCCGCCGGCTGGGCGGGGAGGGCGACGCCTTCTTCCTGCCACTGGACATCTTCCGGGGGCCGCCCCGCAACAAGCTGGCGGAAGAGGAAATCCACCACTCCGGGGCTCATTGCTTTCATAAGACCTGCGGGGCGTGCCGCGCCACCGGCGCCCGGGGCTGACTGGCTGGGCCGGGCGGGCTGGCCATTCCGGGCAGGCGGGGCGTCCAGGGCGGGCCGCACCGGGTTGCCGGCGCTTGGGGATGCCGGAAAGTGTCGCGGCTGGGATGGGGTCTGCATAGTGTCCATATTATTCGAACATATATTCGAACACAAGGCCCGGGCGACCGTGTTTCCGACCGGCTCTTGACTGCCGCCCTAAAGGTTGATGTGAGACCATCGCCTCATGACGTCCCGCGCCCCAGCAAGAACCTCCAGGGTGCTTGGACCCTCCCAGGCGACTGGCCGGCTCCGCGGCATTGACGCGGCCAGGGGGCTGGCGCTCCTTGGCATGATGGCGACGCATCTGCTTCCCACCTTTGAGGCCAACGCCGACCTAACGCCTACGTGGATCGGCCTGACCTTCTCCGGCCGGGCTGCAGCCCTGTTTGCCGTGCTGGCTGGAGTGGGCCTGGCACTTTCGACCGGAAAGCAGGTGCCCCCGGAAGGGACTGCCTTGAACGCCGCACGCCGCGGCGTCGCACTGCGCGCACTGGTGATTGCCGCCGTCGGGCTCTCACTGGGCGGGCTGGAAGTAAACCTCGCGATCATCCTGGTCCATTACGCGCTGCTGTTCCTGTGCATCCTGCCGTTCCTGGGCCTGAAGCTGAAGGCGCTGTGCGCATGGGCCGCCGGCTGGATCCTGGTTTCCCCGGTGCTCGCCTACCTGCTCCGCCCTTGGCTGATGGCGGCCAATCCGCCCCTGAACCTGGGGCGTAACCCGTCCTGGGAAGATCTCGCGACGCCTTTCCCTCTGTTGGGAGACTTATTCCTGACCGGCTACTACCCGGTGTTCCAGTGGCTGTCATACCTACTGGTGGGCCTGGCCATTGGCCGGCTGGCCCTTGCCAAGGCGATGGTTCCTGTCCTGCTGCTCGCCGGCGGGACGGCACTGGCCGCACTGGCCAAAGCGCTGGGTACGGCCGCAATGGAGAACTGGGGCGGCCGGGCCGCGCTGGAGGAAGTCCTGAACGCCCCCGGCTACCCGCTGGACAGTGTTCTCCAAGTCAACCTCACCGGAATCCGGCAGGAAGGATCGTGGTGGTGGCTGGCATCCGCGGCGCCGCATTCTGCCACCACCCTTGACCTTGCGCACACATCGGGAGTGGCCGCCGCCGTCGTGGGCGCGTGCCTCCTGCTCGGCAGGCTCGCAGACTGGCTGAACCTGGACCTGCTGCTGCCGTTGCGGGGAGCCGGAGCGATGACCCTCACGCTCTACTCGGCCCATGTCTGGGTGGTGTCGGCGTTCTACCTGAAGCCGCTGCCCGTTGGCTGGACGGAGGAGGGAATGTACTTTGTACAGGCGGCGACGGCCATCATCGTGGGCACGGTCTTTGTCCTGCTGAAATGGCGCGGCCCGCTGGAGCTGCTGGGCCATGCGGCCAACCGGCTGGGCCGCGGCGAACGGGCCGCTCCGCGCTGACCGCTACGCCGGAACCTTGGTGCGGAACAGCTTCACGGCGTCGCGCATGGACGCGCGGGCACGCTTGCGGTCACCGGCAGCGTCATAGGCGCAGCTGAGCCGGAACCACGAGCGCCAGTCACCGGGCGCAGCTTCAGCCTCTGCCCGGTACTTTTCGAATTCCAGATCCGCCGCTGAGCGGACGATCCGGCCGGCGGGTGTGCGCGGCAGTTCGTCTACCGGGAGCCCGCCTTCGGCCTCCAGGACCTTGGCCATCTGTTCCGTGTGCGCGCCGAACAGCAGTTCACGGATCATGGCCCAGGCGCCGATGGCCGGGAGGACCAGGTAGGCAGCTCCGATGGCCTTGGCGGCGGGGTTGCTGTCCAGCAGCAACAGCACCGAGCGCTGGAAGGAGACCACCAGGTAGAAGACCAGCAGGAGCGTTACGGCACCCACCCAGATCTTGGTGCGGTTCTTCCGGAACGCGGCCAGGAACTCGCCCACGGCCTAGAGTCCCAGGTCCAGGTAGCCGTCCAGGCCCACCGTCAGTCCCGGATGCGCGGCGACATTGCGCACGCCAAGCAGCACGCCAGGCATAAAGGAGGCGCGGTCAAAGGAATCGTGCCGGAAGGTCAGCTGCTCCCCCGGACCGCCAAGCAGCACCTCCTGGTGGGCCACCAGCCCGCGCAGCCGGACGCTGTGAACGCGGACTCCCGCAACGTCACAGCCCCGCGCGCCAGCGAGTTCGCTGGTGGTCGCGTCAGGGCTGGGGGGAACGTCCGCAGCCTTGCGCTCGGCTGCGATGAGCTGGGCGGTGCGGACAGCAGTCCCGGACGGCGCATCAACCTTCGCCGGGTGGTGCAGTTCGATGATTTCCACGGACTCGAAGTATTTGGAGGCCTTGGCGGCAAAGGCCGAAGCCAAGACGGAGCCGAGGGCAAAGTTGGGGGCGATCAGCACCCCGGTGCCCGGGTTCTCCGCCAGCAGTGCTTCCAGTCCGGCGAGCCTGGTGGAATCCCAGCCGGTGGTCCCCACCACCGCGTGCATGCCATGCTCGACGGCGTACCGGACGTTCGCTTCGGTGCTCCCGGGGACGGTGAGGTCCACTACGATGTGGGCACGCGACGCCGCCAGCTGGTCCAGCGAGTCACCTCGTCCCAGGGCGGCTACGAGCAGCAGGTCGGAGGCGGCTTCAACGGCCTTAACGGCTTCGGCGCCCATGCGCCCGTTGGCGCCCAGGACAGCCACGCGGGTGGGCACGGAGAGTTGTTCGATCATGCCGTTAACCCTACCGTCGGGCGGGGCGCCGGACGGAACCGGGGACGTGCGTTACCTCGCACACGGCCGGAAGGGCAAGGAAAGCCGGTGCTACTCAGCTGCCTGCGCCCACCCACTCCACCGTGCCGTCGGCGAAGAACTGTTCCTTCCAGATCGGGACCTGTTCCTTGATGCGGTCCACCAGCTCGGAACACACGGCGAAAGCCTGTCCGCGGTGCGCTGCGGAGACCGCACAGACCAGCGCCGGATCTCCGATCTCGAGCATGCCGATGCGGTGGGCAGCCCAGATGCGCACGGGCTGGGTAGCGGACCCGTCACCGGCATGTTCGGCAGCCAGGCGGGCGACGACGTCGGCCATCACCTGGTGAGCCGTGGGGTGCGCACTGTAACTAAGCCGCTCCACTGCCTTGCCGCCGTCGTGATTCCGCACTACCCCGCTGAAGCTGACCACCGCCCCTGCGGTCTCAGACTCCACCGCAGCGATGGCCTGGTCCACGGAGATTGGTTCCGCACTCAGTACCGCGTGGACCACTTCGAAAACCGATTCAGTGCCCATGTCCACCCTCCAGCTGGTCACAAAGGTGCCCGATCAATGGATCCAGCACGGACAGGCCGTCCATAACGCCCTTGGGTGACCCGGGCAGGTTGACGATGAACGTGCCGCCGTGGGCACCGGCGTGGCCGCGGCTCAGCGCCGCAAGCGGTGTTTTGGCTGCGCCTTCCCGCCGGATGGCCTCCATGATGCCCGGGATTTCCCGGTCCAGGAGGGGCAGGGTCACGTCGGGAGTGCGGTCGTCGGGGCTGAGCCCGGTGCCGCCGCTGGTGATCACGACGGCGGGATGCTGGCTGAGGAGCGCCCGGATCGCCGCGCCGACGGGCTCCCCGTCCGGCACCACCATGGCGGGATACGCCTCGAAGCCGTGCTCGGTCAGCCAGTCGATGATGACGGGCCCGGTTTCATCTTCATAGATGCCTGCGGCTGCCCGGGTGGACGCGATGACTACCCCGGCCTTCCGCCCCTGCACCTCGCCGTGCCGGTGCGGCTCAGGCACGTGCGG
>DIZT01000048.1:7208-11380 GCA_002427975.1 Micrococcaceae bacterium UBA6021
GTCAGCACGGCGTGCTTGTCGACGGCCTTGATCATGTCGTACACGCTCAGGGCAGCCACCGAGACCGCCGTCAGCGCTTCCATCTCAACCCCGGTGACCCCACGGGTCTTGACCGTGGCCAGGATCGCCACGGAATCAGCCCCGAGCTCGAAGTCCACGGTGACTTTCGAGAGCGGCAAGGGATGGCAGAGCGGGATAAGTTCGGGTGTCTTTTTTGCGGCCATGATGCCGGCCACACGCGCCACGGCCAGGGCATCACCCTTGGGCAGGCCGCCGGATCCGAGCAGGCCCAGCACTTCCTCAGTGGTGCGGACGGTGGCAGTGGCGGTGGCTTCCCGGGTGGTTTCGGTTTTCGCGGACACATCCACCATCTGGGCGCTGCCATCCTGGCGCAGGTGGGTCAGCGCGGACGGGCTTTGTTCTGGATTCACAGCATCCATACTTCCACCTCGTCACCCTCGGCGAGCGCCGAGACTCCCGCGGGTACGTGCACCAGCGCGTTGGATCCGGCGAGGGCATGCATGAGGTGGGAGCTCTCGCCCCCTTCCAGGCGGACGGTTCCGTCTCCCTGCAGGGTTCCGCGCCGGACCTGGTGCTTGTGTTCAGGCGACGAAAGGCTGTGGCCCAGCCGGGCGCGGACAGGGATCCGCGGTGCAGGTGATCCAAACAGTTCGGCGAGCACGGGCCGCAGGAACATTTCGAAGGAAACGAGGCAGCTGACGGGGTTCCCCGGAAAGCCCAGGAAGGGCACGCCGTCGAACGTCCCGATGCCCTGAGGGCCGCCGGGCTGCATCGCGACATGGAGGAACTCGGCGGCCTGACCTTCCATGGCCTGGCGGACAACTTCGTAGGCTCCCTTGCTGACCCCGCCCGTGGTGACCATCAGGTCCACCGCGCCGGCGTGGCTGCGCAGCAGCGCCCGGAGTTCTTCGGGCCGGTCCGATGCGATGGCGGTGCGCACTACGGCCAGGCCCGCCTGACGCATGGCACTCTCGAGGAGGGTTCCGTTGGAATCGTAGATCTTGCCGGCCGGCAAGGGCTGGCCTGGTTCCAGCACTTCGTCGCCCGTGGTGGCCAGGAGTACGGTCAGTGGCCTGCGCACCGTCACTTCTGCGATCCCCAGGGCCGCCAGCAGCCCCAGCTGCGCCGGGCCCAGGAAGGTTCCCGCGGCCAGCGCCCGCTCCCCCACCGCAATATCGCTCCCGGCGGAGCGCACGAAGGTGCCGGCCGCCGTCGCCGGTAGCCACACAGTGTTTGGTTCCCCCGGGGCGGGGAACCGGTCCGGAACGGCACGTTCCACGGGTACGACGGCGTCAGCACCGGCAGGAAGCATGGCTCCCGTCATGATGGGGGCGGCGGTGCCCCGGTCCAGTGCCGCCGGCACGGCACCTGCCGGAACGGGGTCAACCACACGCAGCTCCGCGCCGCCGTCGGGCAGGTCCGCACTGGTGACGGCAAAGCCGTCCATTTGGGAGTTGGCGAAGGGCGGCAGGCTCAGGGGCGCCGGAACGTCATGGGCCAGTCCCTTGCCCAGCGCATCGCCAAGTGCCAGCGTTTCCGTCCGCCCCTGGGCGAGCAGGGGCGCCAGCAGTTCGGTCACGGCGGCGCGGTGCAGGGCAACGGACCGTGCCTGGTGGGGCGTGCGGCTGTGGTCGTGGCCGTGCTGCGCGGTGCCATTCGGGCTGTGGCCGTGCTGGTGCGGAGGGCTGTGCATGGTCCTGCCTTCGGTCCGGGGCGTCATGGATTCACGTCAACTCTAATCGTGTGGAAGCCGGTGGCTCCGTCGGGCGCAGGTGGCCGGCGGTCCTCAGCCTGCGGCTCGCCGTTGAGGTCCGTAGCCCGGACCTGGACCTCGTACTGGCCCGGCGTCAGCTCGATGCCAAGCTGCCACTGGTACCAGGTGTCCAGCGAAATTCCGGGCGCGAGGCCGGCCACCTGCCATGGCCCGCGGTTGACACGAAGTTCGACTTTGCCAATCCCGGTGTGCTGGGCCCAGGCCACGCCGCCGAACCTGACCATTCCCGCACCCACCCGCCGGCCGGTGCGGGGCACATCGATCCGCGAGGACGTTTTGATGGGGCCGTGGTCGGACCAGCCGCGCGGCGTCCAATAGCCTTCGTCGGCCGCGAACCTGGTGACGCGAAGTTCTGTCAGCCATTTGGTGGCAGAAACGTAGCCGTAGAGGCCGGGCACGATCATCCGGACCGGGAAGCCATGCTCCAGCGGCAGCGGCTCGCCGTTCATTCCCACCGCGAGGATGGCATCCCTATTGTCGGTGAGTGCTTCCAGCGGTGTCCCCGCGGTCCAGCCGTCGGAGCTTTGGGACAACACCATGTCGGCACCTGATTGCGGCCGGGCAAGGGCCAGGAGTTCCCGCACCGGCCAGCCGAGCCAACGGGCGTTGCCGATCAGGTCTCCGCCCACTTCGTTGGACACGCAGGCGATGGTCACGTGGCGTTCTATCAGGGGTTTGGCCAGCAGCTCGGTCAGGTTCAGCTCTACTTCCTGTTCCACCATTCCCGTAACGCGGAGTACCCAGGATTCGGGGTCGATGGAAGGGACGATCAGGGCGGTGTCGATCCGATAGAAGTCCCGGTTCGGTGTAACTACCGGCTGCATTCCGCCCAGTCCTACCTCGGCACCGGCGGGAATGGCCGGCGCTTCCGATGCTGGAGCCGGCAGTTGCAGTTTTTCGCGGGCAGTGCTGATTCCGGCGGCCGCACCTCGCCAGACCGCGGCAACAACCCCGCCCACGGCGGTGGCCGCGGCACTGGTGGCCAGGACCTGCAGGAACGTTCGCCGCCCCGTGTTTCCTGCGCGTGTAATTTGCGCCCCCGTAGCGCCGGCCGGCGGCCCTTCGTGCAGCCGCCGGATCAGCAGTCCCAGCAGGAGCGCGCCGGCCAGGGCTGCGATCAGTGGGACCACCGCCGCGGCAGCGGTCATCTGGGCACGCGTCAGGACCGCCGCAAGCCCCACGAGCCCAAAAACAGCAATCACCGCTGCACCGGCAAACCGCCTGCGTTGTTCCAGGATTCCGGCCAACGCCCCCAGCGCCACTATGACCAGCAGCATACCGGCCAGGAGTACTGCTTTGTCAGCCGTTCCGAACAGGGAGATGACCCAGTCCTTCACCCCTGGCGGCACAGCATCGATCACGGCCCCGCCTACTGCCGTCACGGGCGAGAGGGACGGGCTCAGCAGTCCGGCCAGCAACTCTCCCACTACGACGGCGGCGCAGGCGGCCACTGCTCCCGACGTGGCGGCCCAGCGGCGGCTGCCTTGAGCGGCACTCCCGGTTCCCGAGCGCTTTGGCGAGGCGGCGCCGTCGTCGGCTGATTCCTGCGGCGCTTGGGACGTGTTCACCTCTCCAGCATAGGTTCGGCCAGGCCCGGCGGCACCGGACTTGGCCGCATATCGGCGGGACATCCGGCGGGGTGTCCCATCACGGCCGTCGCGGACGTGATGCGGGAGCCCAAGGTGGCGTAGCCTGAATTCATGAGTGTTCAGCTAGGCATGCCGCAACCCCGGGAAGATGCAGGGCCGGGCCTGCCGCCTCCCCGGCCGGCCGGAACGCTGCCGGGGCTCCTGGACCAGTACGGCCGCCGGGCCACTGACATGAGGCTGTCGCTGACGGACAAATGCAACCTGCGCTGCACGTACTGCATGCCGGCCGAGGGGCTTGAGTGGCTGGCCAAGCAGGCTGTGATGTCCGCCGAGGAGATCGTTCGGATTGTCCGGATCGGTGTCGACCTGCTCGGTGTGCGCGAACTTCGCCTGACGGGCGGGGAGCCTTTGGTCAGGGCGGACCTGATTGACATCATTGTGGCCTTGCGAAGCAATCACCCGGAGCTGCCCATCTCCATGACCACCAACGGCGTGGGCCTGGACAAGAAGGCCGCCGCCCTGAAGGCTGCCGGCCTTACCCGCATCAATGTCTCGCTGGATTCGCTGCACGAAGAGACCTTTGCCAAGCTGACCCGCCGCCCCTTCCTGGACCGCGTCCTGGCTGGCGTCGACGCCGCCTGGGCAGCCGGTCTGGGCCCCGTCAAACTCAACGCCGTACTGATGCGGGGCATCAATGACACCGAGTCGCCGTCACTGCTCGCCTGGGCGCTGGACCGCGGCTACGAACTGCGCTTCATCGAGCAGATGCCGCTCGACGCCGACGAGGC
>DIZT01000048.1:11455-11670 GCA_002427975.1 Micrococcaceae bacterium UBA6021
TTCATCGAGCAGATGCCGCTTGACGCGGACCACGGCTGGACCCGGCGGAACATGATCACGGCTGCCGAGATCCGTTCCCTGCTGTCAACCGACTTCGTCCTGAGCCCCGATCCCCGTTCCCGCGACGGCGCCCCGGCAGAACGCTTTGAAGTACGACGCCGGGTGTCGGGGTCCGGCGGCCCGGGTGGTTTGGTTCTGGGTACTGAGGGTCCGGT
>DIZT01000049.1:0-559 GCA_002427975.1 Micrococcaceae bacterium UBA6021
CCGCCCTTTGTAACCTTCATTTCAACGAAAACACAAACCATCGTCGGGCACCTCGACTTCAAAGATTCAACCGGCCTTGAAGACTGCAAGTATGACGCCAAGTCCAAGACCTTCAACATCAACAACGACGGGACGCCCACGAACCCGCACGGTCAAATCGACGTCATTTCCGCCAGTTCCGTGGTGGCCGGCACTCCAGCCGTCAGCAAGTCAGCCCCCCTGGGCGACTGCAATCCGACCGGCATGGTCCTGGGGCCGAACAATGAAATGCTGATCGGCTGCGACCCGCCTGAGGGGAAGGCCCTGACATCCCTCATTCTCGACGGGACCTCCCTGGCAACCATTGCCACGGTCCCCTTCGCCGGCGAGGATCAGGTGGCTTATGACCCCGCTTCAAACAAGTACTTCCTGTCAGGACGCCACTGGGTTCCCGGTGGAGTCGCCTCAGCGACCGGGCAGGTGTCGACCCTTGGAGTTGTGGACGGGGCCACCCATGCTCTCAGCTATACGTTTCCTACCGGCGCCAACGCACATTCGGTGGCTGTAGACAGCGCATCCG
>DIZT01000049.1:611-1178 GCA_002427975.1 Micrococcaceae bacterium UBA6021
TAGACAGCGCATCCGGGCAAGTCTATCTTCCGTTCGCTCCCGGCGTCCCCGCCTTTCCGGACGGAGGCATCCAAGTCGTAGGAACACGGTGATTCGCCACCCCGGTCACCCCTCGAAACCTTGGGTTCGTTGCCCGGCAACGCATCAAATGCGACGGCCTCCCGCCCATCTCCACACCTGGCGGATCGTTCAACGAGGGATGCCGGTTGCGGGCCGGCTTTGTGTTCCCATGAGGTAAGGCCGGGGGCCGGTGCCGGGATCAGTCCCTGCCCGTCTCCGCGCCCCGCACTCCGTACCGGACGTGCCGTGCTCCTTCCGGCGGTCATGGTGTGCCAGGGCCCCTCGAGACCTGCCCGCTGATCTGTGGTGCACGCAGTGCCTCGTGTCTGGTTTCTTCGTTGTGGATGGCTTGGCGTTCTTGCTGTCCACAACGAAGAAGCCAGGCGCTCCCGGTTCAAGCCAGGTGTTGTTTATCTGCTCGAAGCGTTCGAGCAGCGGGGAAGGGCTCATAGAAGTGATGAAGTATCCTGCGCCGGTCCGCGTAAGCAGGAGAACCACGGAAGCCCC
>DIZT01000049.1:1279-3684 GCA_002427975.1 Micrococcaceae bacterium UBA6021
CGCTCAGGACACCGGGATAACCCTAAACACCGGAATCCGGGCATGCCGGAAATGATCGGTGTTGCCTCACCGGAGGACGCCCCCTCGAGGGGCGGGTGCCTTCGCGGGTCCGACCGGCAGCATTGCGTGCTCCAAGATCACGTTTCCAGATCCTTTCAGGGTTGAAGCGTGGGACACCCCACGCGGGATCAAGGACACCGCGATTGCGAATCAAAGGCCCTCGCTGAGTTGCGGATCCGTCACGGGCTCCCCGCCGGCCAGCAGCAATCAGACAGAGCCCGGCCCTGGCCGGACAGTGTCCACGTCGGAAACGTGCAGCAACCACGCGGCTGAGGCCCGTGATCTGAAGATATCGTTCGTTTTTGACGCACGACACCAGGGGTCGAGCAACGGCAAGAAGGTCTCCTCGCTCGTGGGCGGGATGGCCGCCGGCGCGGACTCGATTGATGACATGGCCGTGCTGCGTCACGGCGGGATGGACCGGATCTTCGACTCGTGTTATTCCCCGTCGACGGTTGGGCTCGTTCCTCGGATCGTTCACCTTCGGACACGTCCGTCAGCTGGACGCCGTCGAGTCCCGGTTTCTGGTGAACCTCGCGCGCGAAACGCCCATTGTCCCGGCCGGGCCAGTGAGCGAACTGGCGTTTGTGGATGTCGATGACACAATCATCGAGGTCCACGGGCACCAGAAACAGGGTGCCGGGTGCGGTTACTCCGGCGTTCGCGGGATCAACGCACTCCTGGCGACCGTGTCGACGAAGTCCAGCGTCCCAGTGATCATCGCCCAACGGCTGCGGAAGGGAGCATCCGGGTCCCCGCGCGGGGCTGAACAAGAAGGACCTGGCCCACCTGCTGCGCAACCCGGAGCGGCATTTCGGAGGGCCACGTTAGGCGTAGAAGAAGCCGTCCTGAACTTACGAGAGGGCGAATTCTCCGTCCCACTTGCCATGCTCCGCGAGGGCACCAGGTACACGCACCGGAGCCAAAGCGCGGTCCTTGTGGCGGCCTGGCGAACCGGGTGGCATCCAAGGGGACCTTACGAGCCCAGGAAACCCGTTTGGCAGCGGCGGGGCAGCACTAGGATGTCGGCCGCCACTGCTCTCGTTCCTCGGTCCGTCCATACGGGACGTCTTCGCTGATAGCGACAGTGAATGTCGTGTAGCTGTGTCGCGTAACCATGATGCCCTGGCGACCCAGCTCCCGAGCCTGTCGAGAGAGGATGTCGACGGCGGTGTCCAGCTCCTTTTCGAGTGCCTTTCGTGTGTTGGCTGTGACTTCCACAACGGAGTCGGAGGTCATCTTGATCATTTGGGTCTCACTTTCGAGTGGCTGGCGCTATGGCGTCCGGCTCTGTCAGGTCTGGGCGGCGTCGAACAGAGAGTTGAAGCCGGGTTGCGGCCTGAGCCGGTTCCTGAGGACTCCAGACTTCATCCCCGTCGCTGCGGTGGTACATTTTGCGTTCTGATGTGCCGTGCGGAAGGATCCAGAGGATATTTCCGTCGTATGTCCGATCGTCGACGCTCCCGGTCACGGTCGTTTGTCCCTTGCGGCGGATCCAGATCCGGTCGCCTCTTTTGAGCGCGGTCCAGTCTGCGACGAACGTGGCTTTCCCATGGCCGGAGTTGCATTGCCGGGCGCCGGGGGTTGGATGCGGTTGAAGGTGCGCGATGGCTATTGTCCGTTGCATGAGTATTCCTTTCTTCTGATGTTGTGGCCCCTTGTCTACCTCGGCGGTGAGGCAGGATGTGGTTTACGTTGCATGGGCGGTTCAGGACTGCCTTCCGTTGGAATGGCGGTCCTGGGCAGGCATGCCCGCTGCAGGGAGAGCAGGACGACCGCTGTTCGGTGAGGGAGATCAGCGCGAAAACAGGAGCACCGTGGGCTCGTGCCCCACGTATCGCCCTTCGGCGGACGATACGTGGAACATGTGCCGGCAGATCGGATCGCAATCGTGATACGTCCACCGAATCGGCCGGACTCCCTGCGCCCGGCTTTCGGGCTTCCTGTTGCGACGGAGTGCGGGAATCCGACCGAAGACACGGTTCTGGCCCCTTCTAGTCGACGGGGTCGGCGGACTCGCGACCCCTGTCCTCGTGCAGATATCGGGCGTAGGCCGGGACGGTGAGGAAGGGGACGAAATCCTGCCCCAAGGTCACTTCTTCGAAAATGTCCCGGGCATCGGCGAAGCGGTCCCCGCTGGAGCGTTCCAGTTTGGCAAATTCCCCGTTAATGGTTTCGAGGATCCACGTCCTGGTGATGACCATTCCCGTCTGGGTGATGGCTCCGGTGTGGATCCATTGCCAGATCTGGGAGCGGGAGATTTCCGCGGTGGCGGCGTCTTCCATGAGGTTGTGGATGGCGACGGCGCCGTTGCCGCGCAGCCAGGATTCGATGTAGCGGATGCC
>DIZT01000103.1:0-4724 GCA_002427975.1 Micrococcaceae bacterium UBA6021
TCCTTCCTGCACGGCTCCATGGCCAATGCCCTCCCGCACGCCATCGGTGCGCAGCTGGCGTATCCCGGGCGCCAGGTGGTCTCGGTTTCGGGCGACGGCGGCCTGTCGATGCTGCTCGGCGAGCTCATCACCGTGGCCGCCCACAAACTGCCGGTCAAAGTGGTGCTCTTCAATAATTCAACGCTGGGCATGGTCAAGCTTGAAATGCTCGTCGACGGGCTTCCCGACTTCGGCGTGGACGTGCCCGACGCCGACTACGCGGCCGTCGCCCGGGCCCTGGGTTTCCACGCCGTCAGGGTCACCGATCCCGAGCGGATCGAGGAGGCCTACCGTGCGGCGTTCGCCCATCCCGGTCCGTCGCTGGTGGAGCTGATCACCGATCCGAAGGCGCTCTCGATTCCGCCGAAGATTTCCGGGTCCCAGGTGCTTGGTTTCGCCACCGCCATGTCCAAGGTGGTCCTGAACCGCGGTGCCGGTGAGGCTGTGAGCATGGCGCGGAGCAACCTGCGCAACATCCCCCGGCGCTAGGTCCCGCACCGGGGGAGTGGCTGGAGCGGCCGCCTGTTAGCCCGCGCCGCCTTGCCAGAGGGCGTCGAACGGCGCACCGGACGCCACTCGGTTGCGGATGCCCGCGGTGACGAATGACTTCGCCGTCCGGGCCGCCTCCAGTGGTGTGGCGCCCTTGGCCAGTTCGGCCGTCACCGCTGCGGCCAGGGAGCAGCCGGCACCGGAAACGGCCACCTCGCCCACCTTCGGAGCGCTGAGGACTTCCAGCGTCTCGCCGTCGTAGTAAACGTCGACGGCGTCCGGGCCTGCCAGCCGCACGCCACCCTTGGCAAGGACCGCAGCGCCGCTGAGCTCATGGATGCGGACTGCTGCGGCTTTCAGGGATTCGACGTCGGTGATGGCCAGACCGGACAGCGATTCGGCTTCGAAGTGGTTCGGCGTGACAAACGTGGCCAACGGCAGGATCTGCCCCTTCAGGGCCTGGTCCGTGTCCAGCGCGTGGCCCGGCTCCTGGCCCATGCAGATCAGCACCGGATCCAGCACCACGTTGCGGAACCGGCCCGCTTCCAGTGCCGCGGCCACGGTGCCGATGGTCGCGGGACTGCCCAGCATGCCGATCTTCACGGTATCCAGGACCGGCCGGCCCGGCGCCGACGGCTCGCCCGACGCCCCGCCAGCGGTGACGCCCGACGCCGGACCATAGGCCGCCGTCGTGGCTTCCAACTGGTCCGCGATCACCTGCTGGTCCACCGGCACAAAGCGGTGGTTCCAGTTGTCGCTCGGATCGAAGGAGACGATGCAGGTCAGGTTGGCAATGCCAAAAACGCCCAACTCCTGGAACGTCTTCAGGTCGGCCTGGGCGCCGGCGCCGCCGGTGGCTTCAGACCCCGCAATAGTCAGGACGACGGCGGGAGCGGACGCGGGGGGCTGGAGGGCAGATGAAGCTAAAGTCATGGCTCTATCCGGCCATCCGGCGTCGTGAGCTCACATGTTCGACGGGACAATGGCGTGACAGTGCTAATACAGCCGGCGGCCCGCAACTTTTCGTTGAGAAAGCAGGACGCCGAGCGAACCACTACGAACGGACACGCTCCTATGCCTTCCCCCTCAGGCCCCGACTCCCCGCCCGTCACCAGCCCCGCCCCAACAGCGCCTAAATTTGCATCGATCGGCTCGCCGTATTTCGGCATCATGCTGGCGTTTATGGCCGTGGTGCTGATCCTGTCCAACATTGGCGCGTCCAAAGGCGTGGCGATCGGCCCGATCATCACCGACGGCGGCTTCTTCCTCTTCCCGCTGGCCTACATCCTGGGCGATGTCATCAGCGAGGTTTACGGGTTCAGGATGGCCCGCAAAGCCATCTTCACCACCTTCGCCCTGTCCGTCTTCGCCTCCGTCTGCTACTGGGTGATCATCGCCCTGCCCGGCTTCGACGACGATTACGGCACGTCCAAGCAGGCCGCACTTGAAGCTGCCCTCGGCCCGGTACCGCAGATCGTTCTCGCCTCGCTGCTGGCGTTCCTGGCAGGACAGACCATCAACTCCTGGATCCTGGTGAAGATGAAGGCCCGTACCGGCGAGAAATCCCTGTGGGCCCGTCTGATGGGCTCCTCGGGCGCGGGTGAGTTCGTGGACACCCTGATCTTCTGCAGCATCGCCGCCTCCGTCATCGGCATCACCGACTTCGGCATGTTCGTGAACTACGTGGTGGTTGGCTTCGTCTACAAGACCCTCGTGGAGTTCCTCTTCGTCCCGGTGACGTCCCTGGTGATCGGCTGGATCAAGAAGCGCGAACCAAGCTACGGTGTCCAGGGCCCGGCGGGGGAACCGCGGGAAGTCCGGTAGGTTCAGAGGATGAAGTCCGGCAAGGCCGTATTGACGGCAGCGAATCTTGTTGCAGGCTACGGCGACCATGCAGTGTGTGGGCCGCTCGACGTCGAGGTCCTCTCCGGACAGGTGCTCGGCATGGTCGGCGAGAACGGCGCCGGCAAGTCCACCATGCTCCGCACGATGATCGGCGCGCAGGCGCCCCTTAGCGGCGATGCCCACGTCCTCGGCTTGATGCCGGACGACCGCTCGGCGCTGTTCCGCAGCAAGGTCTCGGTGCTGCTGGACGAGGATGCTTACTTCGATTCACTCACCATCCGCGAGCATCTTTCCCTGGTGGCACGGGGGCACGGGATGGCCGACCCCGATGCGGCGGTGGAGAGCGAGATCGGTTTTTTCGAACTTCACGCGGTGGCGGATGCCTTTCCGGATCAGCTTTCCTCAGGACAACGCCGCAAACTGCTCCTGGCCTCGGCGTTCATCCGGCCCTTCGAGCTGCTTGTCCTGGACGAACCCGAGCAGCGGCTCGATACACGCATGCGGGGCCTACTGGCGCAGCGGATTGCCCGGACTGCCAAGCAAGCCACGGCCGTCGTCATGGTCACCCATGATGCGGAAGTTGCCCAAGTGGCGTGCACTCGGGCGGTGATTGTCGACGACGGCGGCGCTCGCGTGGTTGGCAGGGACGAGGCCGTGGCGAGGATCCGCCGATGAGCATGTCTACGGCTGCCGCAGCGCCACCGGTCTTCGTGGACTTCGACCCGGAGCGCGCAACACGGAAAGTCATTCGCCCGCGCGGGGAGTCCTTGCTTTCCAGGCTTAATGAACTGTACGTCCAGCTCCTGACGCTCGGCGTCGGCCTGATTTACGCGATTGGCGCCCTCAATGGGCTCACCGATGCAGCGAAGCACGGCTTTGGCGGCCATCTGCTTTCGGAGAAGTTCAGCGTGGTCCCTGTTGAGTACGGACTGGTTGCAGGGTTCGGGCTTTTGGGAGTTGCGGCGTACTGGGTGGCCGGACGGCTCGGGCCACTGGCAATCGCTGCGAATCAGCGGCACTGGTGGTACTCGCTCGCCATCAACCGCGAACCGCTTCTGGCCCGTGGCTTGCGCCGCGCAGTCTGGGCCGCCACCGTCGTTGGTGCACTCGCAACGGTCCCGGTAGCGATCGTCAGCGGCTCGAACGCGGTGGTGTTCGCCGGGCGGGTCCTGGCGGGGGCACTGACCGGCGCGGCGATCCTCGTTGTTGCCGCCTTCGCGCAGACGCGCTTGGCGACGGCCGGAGACCGGAACCCGGCCCGGCGTCAGGGCCGGGCGACCAGGTGGATGTTGGCTGGCGTCCCGGCAGTTCTCGGCGTCATGCTGTTCGGAACCCTGCAGGGCAGCTGGTTCTTCGCGGCCGCCCCTGCTGTCGTCTTGGCTGCCGCCGCTCTTGGCTTGCGCAAAAGGCTGGCCAGCGTCCGTACGGCGTCGCTGTTGAAGGCGGGGTCCGCTAGGGGTCAGGCCCAGGCGGCGCTCACGTTAATGGACACCGGGGAGCTCAGCGCCTCGCTCTCCAGTGGGGGCAAACGCAGCCGGGTCAGGCTCCCCGGCACGCCCCGGACCGCAGCAGGCGCACTATTTCACGCGGAGGCAACGGTACTCGCGCGGCAACCGGCCCGGCTGTGGCGCTGGGGACTGGGTTTCGCCGCCGTTCCCCTGACCGGCCTGATCCAGACGTTTGATTCACCCGTCATCCTGCTTCCTGTGCTGCTTGCCGCAGCGATCTTCTCTTCCACGGCGGCAGCCGGTCCCCTCTGGCAACTGCGCTTGGCGCCGAGCCTGGACGCCCCGCTCCCCATCTCCAAGCAGGCCTCGCGCTGGGTCCACGTTGCATTGCCGGTGCTGCTGATGGCGTTGTGGACGACGGCGGGTGCCGGGTTTTTCGTGTTGGCCGGTGGTTTTCGGCCAGAGCTGCTCGTTGTGGGAGCGGCCGCCGGTGGCGGTTTGGGGGCGGGCATGCTGCGGCGAGCCTTCCGCCAGCCCGAAGACCTGACCAAGCTGGTGTACCTCATGCAGCTCGGACGCAGCGGTCCGGCCATGCTGGGAACGCGGATCCGGGGCTACGTGCTGAGCGTCTTCGCGCTGGTGCCCCTGGCCTTGGGCATGCTGTTCAACGCTCCCGAGCTCCTGTTGATGCCCGCCGTCGTGCTTAATGCGGTGCTCCTGGTGATCGGCGTGACGACGGCGGACCGGCCCTAAGGGCCTACCGGCCCGCCGCTGTGGTTCACATTGGGACCAGCAGGGTCAGCCCTTCAGCGTCCCGTCGAGGAGGGCGCGGAGCTCGATGAAGTGCCGCTCCGTGGCCTCCGGATGGAATGCAGAGGTGTCAGCCATCGAGTAACCGTGCGG
>DIZT01000103.1:4876-5135 GCA_002427975.1 Micrococcaceae bacterium UBA6021
CCGGGTGGGCGATGGCCGTGCGAACAGCGAGCCGGGCGCCCATGCAGTAGCCGGTGGTTCCGATCGGTCCGGGCGCCACGCCGTCGAGCGTGCCCATAGCCTCAACCCACGCGTCAATGTCGGCCAGCGCCTTGTCCGCGGTCAGGCGTCCGACGCGCGGGAAGGCGGCCTTGCCGGCAGCCGCCCGGCCCTCCGGGGTGGTCATGTCCGAGTCTGGAGCGAGTTCCGCGGCTGTTCCGTCACGGTAGAAGACGTTCGG
>DIZT01000086.1 GCA_002427975.1 Micrococcaceae bacterium UBA6021
GACCGGGGTACTGGCTCGTCGAAAGTCCTTCTCAAGTTTGTCTGAGACAATTGCATGGTGAACCGAGCATCCTTGGAAAAGCGTCCGGACGAAGTAGCCACGATGTTTGACGACGTCGCACCGAAGTACGACGTCGTCAACGATGTCCTCTCCATGGGGCAGACCCGCCGCTGGCGCAGGATCGTGGTGGATGCCATGGACATGCGGCCCGGCCAGCGGGTACTGGACCTGGCCGCGGGAACCGGCACCTCCAGTGAGCCATATGCCGATGCAGGCATAGATGTCATCGCCTGCGATTTCTCGCTTGGCATGCTCAAAGTGGGCAAGCGCCGCCGCCCGGACATCAACTTTGTTGCCGGTGACGCCACCAACCTGCCCTTCGCGGACAACAGCTTTGACGCCAGCACCATCTCGTTCGGGCTGCGCAACGTCAACGAGCCCAAGAAGGCGCTGGCCGAGATGCTCCGCGTCACCAGGCCCGGCGGCAAGCTGGTCATCGCCGAGTTCTCGGCGCCCGTGGTTCCGCTGTGGCGCACCATGTATACGGAATACCTCATGCGCGCCCTGCCGGCGATTGCCGTGAAGGTGGCTTCCAACCCGGATGCCTACGTCTACCTCGCCGAATCCATCCGCGCCTGGCCGGACCAGGACCACCTGGCCGCCTGGCTGCAGGAATCGGGCTGGGAAAAGGTCACCTACCGCAACCTGACCGGAGGGATCGTGGCGATCCACCGGGCCACCAAGCCCTTGGAATCGACGCCCGATGGAGCAGCGGCCGCCATCGCCGCGCACAAGGGCCCCGTGGCCAAGCTCCGGCGCAACATCGTCCGCTGACCTGTGAATGTTCTGATTGTCGGCGCGGGGCCTGCCGGCTCCACCGCCGCGTACTACCTTGCCAAGGCTGGCATCAGCGTGACCGTCCTGGAGAAAACCAGCTTCCCGCGCGAGAAGGTCTGCGGCGACGGCCTCACCCCGCGGGCCGTCAGGGAAATCCAGAAGCTCGGCCTGCCGCACCCTGAAGAGGACGGTTGGCGCCGCAACAAGGGCTTGCGCCTGATTGCCGGCGGGCGGACCATCGAACTGCCCTGGCCCGAGGTGTCCGACTTCCCGCAGTACGGGCTGATCCGCACCCGCCTGGGCTTCGACGAGGAACTGGCCCGCCACGCCCAGGCCGCCGGCGCCGAAATCCTTGAGCGGCACAGCGTCACCGAAGCGCTGCGCTCGGACGACGGCCGCGTGACCGGTGTCCGCGCAGCGCTCCTGGACGAGTCCGGACGCAAGACGGGCGAAACGCGCGACTTCAGCGCCGACGTCGTACTCGCCGCGGACGGCAACTCCACGCGGACCGCCGTGTCCGCGGGGCTTCAGAAGCGCGACGACCGCCCCCTCGGTGTCGCCGTCCGCACCTACTTCACGTCGCCCCGGCACAACGACGACTGGATGGAAGGCTGGCTGGAGCTACCCGGCCGCGACGGCAAACTGCTCCCCGGCTACGGCTGGGTGTTCGGCGTCGGCGACGGCACCTCCAACGTGGGCCTGGGCATCCTGAACTCGTCGAAGGAATTCGGCAAGCTCGACTACAAGCAGGTACTGCGCGAATGGACCGCCGCCATGCCCGCCGACTGGGGTTTCACCCCGGACAACCAGGTGGGCGAGATCCGCGGCGCCGCCCTGCCCATGGGCTTCAACCGCACCCCGCACTACTCGCCGGGCCTCCTGCTCCTGGGTGACGCCGGCGGCATGGTCTCCCCGTTCAACGGCGAGGGCATCTCCTACGCGATGGAGTCGGCACGGTTCGCGGCGGAGTTCATCATTGACGCGTCCGCTCGTTCCTTGTCCAACGGGACGTACGACGCCGACGCGCACCTCGCGGGCTACGCGGACTATGTGCGGGGCCAGTGGGGATCGCACTTCACGCTGGGCCGGGCATTTGCCGCGCTGATCGGAAAGCCCGCCGTCATGAAGCTCGCGCTGCGGACCGGGATGCCCATTCCGGTGCTGATGCGCTTTGTGGTGCGGCTCCTGGCGAACCTGACGGACCCGGCCGCGAAGGGCTTCGAGGACCGCGCCATCCGCGTCCTGGAATCGCTTGTTCCGGCCACATCCAACACCTCATCGGCGTCGAACCAGCGGTATCCGCAACAAAAAGTTAGGGTTAACCAGTGACTAACTCCGCAGACCACAGCTGGACGCACGCCGGGCACGGCCTGCCGGACTCCGAACCCAGCCTCAACACCACCGCCATTGCCACGGGCCTGCAGCTGCCCGCAGGCTTTGCGGCCATCGCGGAGGACGCCGAGCTGGGCCCCGCCATCACCAATAACCTGGCCCGCGTGGAGAAGAAGCTCCGCGAGGCCATTGCCAACTCCGATCCGCTGGCTGATGCAACGTCGCGTCACCTCGTGGAAGCCGGCGGCAAGCGCATCCGGCCGCTGCTGACGCTGCTGTGCGCGCACCTCGGTGACGCTTCGCTTCCCGCCGTGGTGCAGGCAGCCGTGGTGGTTGAACTGACCCACCTGGCCACGCTGTACCACGACGACGTCATGGACTCCGCCCCCTTCCGCCGCGGCGCCCCCACGGCCCACGAGGTCTGGGGAAACTCCGTGGCCGTCCTTACCGGCGACCTCATCTTTGCCCGCGCCTCCATCCTGGTGTCCGAGCTTGGCTCGCGCGCCCTGGGCATCCAGGCCCGGACGTTCGAGCGCCTGTGCCTGGGCCAGCTGCACGAAACCGTGGGCCCGCGCCCGGACGAGGATCCGGTGGAGCACTACCTGTCCGTGATCTCGGACAAGACCGGTTCCCTGGTGGCCGCCTCCGGCCAGCTCGGTGCCATCTTCGCCGGTGCCGACGAAGCCTACGAGGACCTCCTGGTCGAATACGGCGAAAAGGTGGGCGTGGCCTTCCAGCTGGCCGACGACGTCATCGACGTGACGGGCGTCAAGGTGAAGTCCGGCAAGTCCCCGGGCACCGACCTCCGCGAAGGTGTCCCCACGCTGCCGGTCCTGTACCTGCGGCGCGATGCCGCAGCCGGTGACCGGTCCGCCGTCGACCTTCTGAAGCTGATTGACGGTGACCTGACCTCCGACTCCGCCTTGGCTGCCGCCGTGGCCGGGCTGCGCGAGCACCCCGTGACGGCCGAGTCCTGGGTGGTGGCACGCCGCTGGGCTGACGAAGCCATCGCCGCGCTGGCCCCGTTGCCGGAGGGTGTTGTGAAGACGTCACTGTCCAACTTCGCGCTGGCCGTGGTGGACCGCGCCAGCTGATTCTGTTCGCAGTGAGCGGGGCCTCGGCGGGATGAACCTGGCCGGGGCCCGCTCGTTAAATGCTATAGCCCCGGTTCTCAGCAACGATACGAGTCATTCGTTGCGTCGAACCGGGGCTATATCTCCGTTCGCATCAGACCCGCCGGAGGCGTTTAGCGGATCCGTGAACAGTCTATGACAGGCCTGTCACAGGATGCAAGTCTGATGTTACTGCGCGTGTCACAGACTGTCCGTCGGGCGGACTGCTGG
This sequence comes from Micrococcaceae bacterium UBA6021, assembly GCA_002427975.1. Taxonomy (GTDB): domain Bacteria; phylum Actinomycetota; class Actinomycetes; order Actinomycetales; family Micrococcaceae; genus Arthrobacter. The sequence goes on from DIZT01000086.1 coordinate 3,513, forward strand.
GTTTCCCCACCTTTGCCCGGATAGGCCGCTGGCAGCCCGGCGAGTCCTGCCGCCACACCGGGCCGGCCGCCCGAACCTGGGGAGACCCAGCGGCAAAGTTGTGCACATAGGCGATTTCGACCCTGCCGGCTGGAGTCATGGTCGGCTGTGCTGGGATCATGGACGTCACCTCTTACCTCAAGTACGCCGGCTCCGTCGCCAGGACAGCGACGTTGCGAAATGCCGGATTCTCGGATCGGCACATCCGCGTGGCCGTTGGCTCCGGCCAGATCCGGCGGCTCCGGCACGGAGTGGTGGCGCTGCCGGGGGCCGCTCCGGACCTGGTGAGTGCGGTCCTGGCGAACGGCCTGCTCAGTTGCGGATCCGCCACGACACACCACCGGCTGTGGCGGCTGCATGAGCCTGCCGCGCTTCACCTGCTCTGCCGGCACGGGGCCGCCAAGGACGTTGTGGTCCATCGCGAGACTGTGGTGCCCCACGACGTGCCCTGGCCTGTGGCCGGCCTGACCGATGTGCTGCTGCATGGCCTGC